>NZ_JBIDAK010000003.1:0-429530 GCF_043202455.1 Kitasatospora sp. NPDC048194 | reverse complement strand
CGGCCGCACCATCGAGGGCGTAGGCGCCCGCATCGGCCAGCGGCTACTGGCGATGACCTGCGCGATCTGGCACAACCGGACCACAGACCAGCCCGCGACCCGCTCACTGATCGCCTACGACCACTGACCGACTTCGGAACTACTCGTCTAGCCCAGGATCGGCAGGTGCCGCGCCAGGTCGCTGCGCTCGCCGGAGGCGGACACCCTCGCCGCCTCCACCTCCGCCGACCAGTCGGTGCGGCCGGTGGCGAGCCGGATCCAGGTCAGCGGGTCGGTCTCGACCACGTTCGGCGGGGTGCCGCGGGTGTGCTTCGGCCCCTCGACGGCCTGCACCACCGCGTACGGCGGGATCCGCAGCTCGACGGCGCCGCCCGGCACCTGCTCGGCGAAGGCGTCGGCCAGCATCCGGGTGACGGCGGCGACGGCCTGGCGGTCGTGCGGGAAGGCGTCCCCGCCGAGTGCGGCCGCCAGGTCGTCGGCGTGCACCACGGCCTCGACCAGCCGGGTCACCAGGAAGTCGGTCAGGTCCATGGACCGGCCGCCCAGGAGCGAGACCCGCCGCCCGGACTCCACCGCCTCCGGGTTGTCCAGCACGGCCCGTACGGCGTCGAGCGAGCGGTCGAACGCGGCGGCCACCTGCTCGGGCCGCCCCGCGAACGCCGTCTGCGCGTGCTCCGCCACCGCGCTGTCGACGCTCCCGGTCAGCGTCCTGCTCAGCTCCGCGTAGCCGGACAGCGAGAGCTCGGGCCCGTCCGCGGCCCGGTCCTCCGCCACCGCGGCCGGCAACCGGCCCAGCGCCAGGCTCAGGTGGGCCAGCAACTCCCGCACCCGCCAGGAGCCGAGCCGGGTCGGCCGGTCCAGGTCCGAGTCCGTCAGCCGGTGCACGACGCCGCGCAGCGCCTCGTTCTGCGCCGCCAGCGCGGCGCTCACCATCTTCGGCTGGTACGTACGGGACTTGGCAGGCATGGGCCCCAACATACGCCGAGGGGCGGACGGTTCACCAGGAACCGCCCGCCCCTCGGAGCGCGCCGATCAGGCCAGCAGGGCCTCGATGACGCCGGTGTGGGCGTCCTTCAGCTCGGCCAGCGAGACGGTGAACTGCCCCTGGACGTCCAGGCTGTCGCCGTCCACGACACCGATCCGGGCGGCCGGCAGGCCGCGCGCGGTGCACATGTCGTTGAAGCGGAGCTCCTCGCTGCGCGGCACCGCCACGACGGCGCGGCCGGCCGACTCCGAGAACAGGAAGACGAACGGGTCCATGCCCTCGGGCACGACGATCCGGGCGCCGTGACCGCCCTTGAGGCAGCTCTCCACCAGCGCCTGGCCGAGGCCGCCGTCGGACAGGTCGTGCGCGGCGTCGATCATGCCGTCGCGCGAGGCGGAGATCAGGATCTCGCCGAGCAGCCGCTCGCGCTCCAGGTCGACCCGGGGCGGCAGGCCGCCGAGGTGGTCGTGGACCGCCTGGGACCAGGCCGAGCCGCCGAGCTCGTCCGCCGTGTCGCCGAGCAGGTAGAGCAGCTGCCCCTCCTCGGCGAAGGCGACCGGGGTGCGCCGGGTGACGTCGTCGATGACGCCGAGCACCGCGACCACCGGGGTCGGGTGGATGGCGACCTCGCCGGTCTGGTTGTACAGCGAGACGTTGCCGCCGGTGACGGGGGTGCCGAGCACCAGGCAGGCGTCGGCCAGGCCGCGGGTCGCCTCGGCGAACTGCCACATCACGTCCGGGTCCTCGGGGGAGCCGAAGTTGAGGCAGTCGGAGACGGCGAGCGGCTTGGCACCGCCGGCCGCGACGTTGCGGTACGCCTCGGCCAGGGCCAGCTGGGCGCCGGTGTACGGGTCCAGCTTGGCGTAGCGGCCGTTGCCGTCGGTGGCGACCGAGACGCCGAGGTTGGTCTCGTCGTCGATCCGGATCATGCCCGAGTCCTCGCCGTGCGAGAGCACGGTGTTGCCGAGCACGTAGCGGTCGTACTGGTCGGTGATCCAGGACTTGGAGGCCTGGTTCGGGTGGCTCGCGACCTTCAGCAGGTCGGCCTTGAGGCCCTCGCCGGTGGTCGGGCGGGCCAGCCGCTCGGCGGTGGGGGCGTCGGCCTGCAGCGCGTCCTGCCAGCTCGGGCGGGCGTACGGGCGCTGGTAGGTCGGGCCCTCGTGGGCGACGGTGCGCGGCGGCACGTCCACCACGAGCTCGCCGTGCCAGAAGATCTCCAGGCGCTCGCCGTCGGTCACCTCACCGATGACGTTGGCGATGACGTCCCACTTCTCGCAGATCTCCAGGAAGCGGGCGACCTTGTCGGGCTCCACGATCGCGCACATGCGCTCCTGCGACTCGCTCATGAGGATCTCCTCCGGCGAGAGCGTGTGGTCGCGCAGGTGCACGGTGTCCAGCTCGATCCGCATGCCGCCGGAACCGGCCGAGGCCAGCTCGCTGGTGGCGCAGGACAGGCCGGCGCCGCCGAGGTCCTGGATGCCCTTGACGAGCTTCTCGCGGAACAGCTCCAGGGTGCACTCGATGAGCAGCTTCTCCTGGAAGGGGTCGCCGACCTGGACGGCCGGGCGCTTGGCCGGGCCCGCTGCGTCGAAGGTCTCGGAGGCCAGCACCGAGACGCCGCCGATGCCGTCGCCACCGGTGCGGGCGCCGTACAGGATGACCTTGTTGCCGGCGCCGGAGGCCTGCGCGAGGTGGATGTCCTCGTGCTTCATGACGCCCACGCACAGGGCGTTGACCAGCGGATTGCCCTGGTAGCAGGAGTCGAAGACGACCTCGCCGCCGATGTTCGGCAGGCCCAGGCAGTTGCCGTAGCCGCCGATGCCCGCGACGATGCCGGGCAGCACGCGCCGGGTGTCCGGGTGGTCGGCCGCACCGAAGCGCAGCGGGTCCATCACGGCGACCGGACGGGCGCCCATCGCCAGGATGTCGCGCACGATGCCGCCGATGCCGGTGGCCGCGCCCTGGTAGGGCTCGATGTACGACGGGTGGTTGTGCGACTCGACCTTGAAGGTGACCGCGTAGCCCTGGCCCACGTCGACGACGCCGGCGTTCTCGCCGATGCCGACGAGCATCGCGTCCGAATCGGGCTTCTTCTCGCCGAACTGCTTCAGGTGGACCTTGCTGCTCTTGTACGAACAGTGCTCCGACCACATCACCGAGTACATCGCGAGCTCCGCGCCGGTCGGGCGGCGGCCGAGGATCTCCCGGATGCGGGCGTACTCGTCCTCCTTGAGGCCGAGCTCGGCCCAGGGCTGCTCGGCGTCCGGCGTCTGCTCGGCGTTCTTGACGGTGTCGAGGCTCATCAGGCGTTCACCAGCTGCTTCAGGACGGAAGTGAAGAAGCCCAGGCCCTCGGTGGTCGGACCGGTGAGCGGCTCCACGGCGTGCTCCGGGTGCGGCATCAGGCCGACGACATTGCCGGCGGCGTTGGTGATGCCGGCGATGTCGCGGTACGAACCGTTCGGGTTGACGTCCAGGTAACGGGCGACGACCCGGCCCTCCGCCTCCAGTTCGTCCAGGACGCGCTCGTCGGCGACGAAGCGGCCCTCGCCGTTCTTCAGCGGGACGACGATTTCCTGGCCCGCCGAGTAATCCGCGGTCCAGGCCGTGCCCGCGTTCTCGATGCGCAGCTTCTGGTCGCGGCAGATGAAGTGCAACGAGTCGTTCCGGGTGAGCGCACCGGGCAGCAGGTGCGATTCGCAGAGCACCTGGAAGCCGTTGCAGATACCGAGCACCGGCATTCCGGCCTTCGCCTGCTCGATCACGGTGTCCATCACCGGGGAGAAGCGGGAGATCGCGCCGCAGCGCAGATAGTCGCCGTAACTGAATCCGCCCGGCAGGACGACGGCGTCGACCTGGTGGAGATCCTTGTCACGGTGCCAGAGGGCGACCGGCTCGGCGCCGGCCAGGCGGACCGCGCGCTGGGCGTCGCGGTCGTCGAGCGACCCGGGGAAAGTGACGACGCCGATGCGGGTGGTCACTTCGCCGCCTCCTCGACCCGGACGGTGAAGTCCTCGATCACGGTGTTGGCGAGAAAGGTCTCGGCGGCTTCGCGGATACGGGCGAGCGCGGCGTCGTCGACCGGGCCCTCCACTTCCAGCTCGAAACGCTTGCCCTGGCGGACGTCGGCGATCCCGGTGAATCCGAGACGGGGCAGTGCACGCTGCACCGCCTGTCCCTGGGGGTCGAGGATCTCCGGCTTGAGCATGACGTCGACTACGACGCGTGCCACTGGCACTCCCGGTGGTGTCTTCGGTGAGGCGGGGGAACTCCAGACTACCGGCCGTTTCGGGCGGGATTGCTGGCCGGGGAGGGTGACGCGCGTAGACCCACGACCCTTACGCCGCAAGGGATCCGGGGCACCGGGCCGCCGCCGGGCCCGCTCGGTTTCCGCTGATTCGCGGCCCCGATCGACAACGCCCGAAGAACACCCGAATACGGCACTTGGGGACAGATCCTCCCGTCCCGCACATCGGTATCCGGCAGTCCCGCGAAGAGTCGTGAATATCCGGAAAAGAATGCCGGACTCTTCGATTTCGACCCCCTTCGGGTGCAGAATAGGGCCACCTGTCGCGGCAAGTGCTGCGTATCCGGCGGGCCACCGGGCCTGCCCGTGTGCGCTTGCGCGAGTTGGTGCACATCAGGCCACCGGGCGTACCCGCGAACCGGCAGCCGAATTGCCCGAGAGGATTGACACCCATGGCTCAGCGTGTAGTTGTCACGCTCTCCGACGACCTGGACGGCGGCGCCGCCGCGGAAACCGTCCACTTCGGCGTCGACGGGAAGTCGTACGAGATCGACCTGTCCGTGGACAACGCGGAAAAGCTGCGGGAGGCCCTCGCCCCGTTCGTCGCGGCGGGCCGCCGCCAGAGCCGCACCGGAAAGTCGTTCCGGCGCACCGCGCTCACCCCGGACCCGGCCGCCGTGCGCGCCTGGGCCCTGTCCCGCGGCATGGAGCTGCCGGCCCGCGGCCGGATCCCCAAGCACGTGTACGAGGCGTTCGCCGAGGCGAACTGACCTCCCGGGGCGCCGCCCCCGGTCGCCCCGCCCGCCCTGGTCGAAAGGGTGGGGCGACCACCCCGAACGATGCTGTAGAGTATTCCTCGTCGCCGCAACGGAGGGATCCGGAGAGGCGACTGGTGCCCCACCAGGCACCACGCGGACGTGGCTCAGTTGGTAGAGCATCACCTTGCCAAGGTGAGGGTCGCGAGTTCGAATCTCGTCGTCCGCTCGCAGTGCGCGAGCACAGCACAACTCAATAGTTCAGTCCTGCGGACGTGGCTCAGTTGGTAGAGCATCACCTTGCCAAGGTGAGGGTCGCGAGTTCGAATCTCGTCGTCCGCTCCAGCACGAAGGGCCCCCTCGATCGAGGGGGCCCTTCGGCATTCCCGGCCACCGGTGATCCCGGCCCCGCCACTTCGCCGGCAGAACCCCGCCGCCCGAACCCCCGCCCTCCCGCGATGACATTTGTCACCGCCGATCCGTGGATCCCCACCACCGGCCGATGACGTCGCGCACTGCCCGCGCACCGGGGCCGGCGGAAGGCTGGAGACATGGAAACGAGCCAGCTTTCCCGCCCCGGCGACAGTGTGATCGAGGTCACCGGACTGCACCGCCACTACGGGGGCGGAACCACCGGGTACCACGCCGTCCGCGGCGTGGACCTGACCGTCGGCCGCGGCGAGCTGTTCGCCCTGCTGGGCACCAACGGTGCCGGGAAGACCTCCACCCTGGAGGTCGTCGAGGGCCTGGCCGCGCCCACCGGCGGCAGCGTCCGGGTGCTCGGCCTCGACCCCTTCACCGAGCGGGCCGCCGTCCGCCCGCGCATCGGCATCATGCTCCAGGAGGGCGGCTTCCCCGGTGAGCTGACCGCCGCCGAGACCGGCCGCGCCTGGGCCGGGATGACCAGCGGCGCCCGCCCGGTGGCCGAGGTACTGGACCTGGTCGGCCTCGGCCACCGCGCCGGCGTCCGGGTCAAGCAGCTGTCCGGCGGCGAACGGCGCCGGCTGGACCTCGCCGTGGCCCTGCTCGGCCGGCCCGAGGTGCTGTTCCTGGACGAACCCAGCACCGGCCTGGACCCGGAGGCGCGCGCCGCCGTCTGGCGCCTGGTCCGCGACCTGCGGGCCCAGGGCACCACGGTGCTGCTCACCACCCACTACCTGGAGGAGGCCGAGGAACTCGCCGACCGGCTGGCGATCATGCACGGCGGCCGGGTGGTCACCACCGGAACCGTCGCCGAGGTGATCGCCGGCCGGCCCTCCCGGGTCAGCTTCGAACTGCCCGCGCCGACCGGGGCCGCCGGTACCGCCCTGCCGGTCCTGCCCGGGGCGGAGGTCGCCGTCGAGGGCCGCAAGGTCACCGTGCAGACCACCGCCCTCCAGGACACCCTCACCGACCTGCTCGGCTGGGCCCGGCACCACGGGATCGCGCTCGGCGCCCTGGACGCCCGCAGCGCCTCGCTGGAGGAGGCCTTCCTCGCCATCGCCTCCGAGGCGGCCCACCAGGACCCGCCGCAGACCCCCGCCGCTCCCGCCCGTCCCGCCCGTCCCGCCCGCCGCCGCCTGATCGGATCCGCCCGATGACCACCGCCGCCCGCACCGCCCCCCGGGCCGCCGGCCCGCAGAGCACCGCCGCCGGCCCGCAGAGCACCGCCGCCGGCCCGCGGACCACCGCCGCCCGCCGCCTGCTCGCCCTCGGCCGCGCCGAGACGACCCTGCTGCTGCGCAACCGCACGGCCCTGTTCACCGCGCTGGTGCTGCCGCTGGTGCTGGTCACGAGCCTGCGGAGCACGCTCCGGAAGCAGGCCGAGTCCAACCCCGGCCTGGACGTCCACTCGCTGCTGGTCTACGGCTCGGTCGGGATGGCCCTGGCCTTCGTCGTGTACTACAACCTGACCACCGCCTACGTCGGCCGGCGCGGTGAGCTGGTCCTCAAGCGGCTGCGCACCGGCGAGGCCAGGGACCTGGAGATCCTGCTGGGCACGGCCGTGCCCTCGCTCACCCTGGGCCTGCTGATGGCCGCCCTGATCGGGATCGGCGGCAGCCTGGGCCTGCGCCTGGCCGTGCCCGTCAACCCCCTGCTGATGCTGATCGGGCTGGGGCTGGCCCTGGCCACCATGATCGCCCTGGCCGCCCTGTCCAGCGCCTTCACCAGGACCGTCGAGACCGCCGGCATCACCACCCTGCCGGTCATGCTGGTGATGCAGCTCGGCTCCGGTCTGTTCGTCCCGCTGGAGGTCATGCCCGGCCAACTGGCCGACGTCTGCCGCCTGCTGCCGACCACCCCCGCCTTCCAGCTGATCCGGCTCGGCTGGTTCGGCACCGACGGCTCGGCCGCCCCGACCGGCTTCGCCGGCAGCTGGGGCGCCGCCGCCCCGCACCTCGCCACCGGAACGGTCTGGCTGGGCCTGGCGGTCTGGGGCGCCGTCCGGTACTTCCGGTGGGAGCCGCGCCGCTGAGCGCGCCCGGGACGATCCGAAGGATCTTCCGCCGTTCTCCCTCTGATATGAAGGCAGCCACACGATCGTGATCAGACGGGGAGCGCAGCGATGGTCCGAGGGCCAATCCGCCGTTGGAAGGGGTACGGCAAGCCGCAGCGCGCCGAGCTGTACTTCCGCTGGTCGCTCTACCTGGTGGCGTGGATCATGCTGCCGATCAACCTGTTGGCCACCGCCTCCGGGGTGCAGCTCCAGGGAACGGCTCCCGCCGCACGGACCGGCCTGGTCCTCTCCCTCGCCTCCGTCCTGGTCACCCTCCGGGCCTACCGCACCTCGCTCGACCACTACCTGGGCCGGCCCGGCAACCACCGGCGCTGGCTGATCACCAGCGCCGCCCTGACCGTGGCCGGCTCCTGGACCGTCCTGCTGCTCGGCCCGTCCTCCGACGGGCTCTCGCCCCACCCGGGCCCGCCGTTCACCGCGGTGATCACCGCCGGGCTGGTCGGAGCCACCGCGGGCCCCACGGGGGTGGGCCTGCGGTGGCCGTGGGCCCTCCTCACCGGGACCGTCCTGCTGCTCCTGATCGCCCCGGCGATGCTGCTCGCCGGAGTCGGCTTCGGCACCACCACGGGATGGCTGGTCGGCTCGCTCGTCGGAACGGTCGTGCTGATCGCCAGCTGCCGCAGCTTCGCCTGGGTCACCGCGATCGTCTGGGAGCTGGACGCCGCCCGCGAGGTGCAGTCCCGGCTGGCCGTCGCCGAGGAGCGGCTGCGGTTCTCCCGGGACCTGCACGACGTGATGGGCCGCAACCTCACCACGATCGCGCTGAAGAGCGAACTTGCCGTGCAGCTCGCCCGGCGCGGGCGCCCGGAGGCCGCCGACCAGATGGCCGAGGTGCAGCGGATCGCCCAGGACTCCCAGCGCGAGGTGCGGGACGTCGTCCGCGGCTACCGCACCGCCGACCTGCACGCCGAGGCGATCGGGGCCCGGGCGGTGCTGCGCTCCGCCGACATCGCCTGCGAGATCGACCTGGGCGAGCACGCCGACGGCCTGCCGCTGCCGGTGCAGTCGGTGCTCGGCTGGGTGATCCGCGAGGCCACCACCAACGTGCTGCGGCACAGCGAGGCCGCCCACTGCCTGATCCGGCTGCGGCGGGAGGACGGCCGGGCGGTGCTGGAGCTGGAGAACGACGGGGTGCCCGAGGTGCCGATCCCGTCCCAGGGCGCCGGTACGGGGCTGCGCGGCCTGCGCGAACGGCTCGCCCTCCACGACGGCGAGCTGACCGTCCCGGCCGCCGCACCGGGTACCTTCCGGATGCTCGCCGCCGTACCGCTGTGACCCGCGCCGCCGAGGAAGGCCCGCCGATGACCGACACCGCCCCCGTCCGCGTCCTGCTCGCCGACGACGAGCACCTGATCCGGGGCGCGCTGGCCGCGCTGCTCTCGCTGGAGGACGACATCGAGGTGGTCGCCCAGGCCGGCTCCGGCCCGGAAGCGCTGGCGATGGCCCGGGTGCACCGGCCCGACATCGCGGTGCTGGACCTCCAGATGCACCCCCGGTCCGGCGGCCGGGAGGTGCCCCCGGGCCTGGACGGCATCGAGACGGCCGCCGAACTGCGCCAGCTGCTGCCGGAGTGCCGCTGCATGATCCTCACCGGCCACGGCCGCCCCGGCTACCTGAAGCGGGCGCTGGAGGTCGGGGTGCGCGGCTTCCTGCCGAAGACCGTCTCGGCGGCCGACCTGGCCGGCATCATCCGCACCGTGCGCTCCGGCGGCCGGTACGTGGACCCGGAGCTCGCGGCGGACGCGATCAGCGCCGGGGAGAGCCCGCTGACCCCGCGCGAGACCGACGTCCTGGAGCTGGCCGCAGACGGCACCCCGATCGCGGAGATCGCCGCACGGGCCGCGCTGTCCCAGGGCACCGTGCGCAACTACCTGTCCTCGGCGGCCGGCAAGCTGGGTGCGGAGAACCGGCACGCGGCGGTGCGGATCGCCCGCGAGCACGGCTGGATCTGAGCCGCCGCGCCCGCGGGCGTCACCGGGGCGTCACGCCCAGGAGGTGCCGGTCAGCCGCTCGTACACCTCGATGTACTTGGCGCGGGTCCGCTCCACGACCTCGGCCGGGAGCGCGGGCGGCGGCTGCTCGCTGTAGCGGTCCCAGCCGGAGGCCGGGGAGACCAGCCAGTCGCGGATCAGCTGCTTGTCGAAGGACGACTGCGAGCGCCCGGGCTGGTACGCGTCGGCCGGCCAGTAGCGGGAGGAGTCCGGGGTGAGCACCTCGTCGCCGATCACCAGCTCGCCGTCCAGCAGACCGAACTCGAACTTGGTGTCGGCCAGGATGATGCCGCGCTCGCGGGCGATGTCCCGGGCCCGGGCGTAGACGTCCAGGGTGGTGCGGCGCAGCTGGGCGGCCAGCTCGGAGCCGATCCGGCGCGCGGTCTCCTCGTACGGGACGTTCTCGTCGTGCTCGCCCACCTCGGCCTTGAGCGCCGGGGTGTAGATCGGGGCGGGCAGCTCGGAGCTGTTCTCCAGGCCCTCCGGCAGGGCGATGCCGCAGACCGTCCGGCTCTGCTCGTACTCGGTCAGGCCGGAGCCGGCCAGGTAGCCGCGGGCGACCGCCTCGACCGGGATCATCTCCAGGCTCCGGCAGACCAGCGTGCGGCCCTTCCAGTCCGCCGGGGCGCCGGCCGGGACCTCGGTGGAGAGCACGTGGTTGGGCACGATGTCGGCGATCCGCTCGAACCACCACAGCGAGAGCTGGGTGAGGATGCGGCCCTTGTCGGGGATCTCGTTCGGCAGCACCCAGTCGTGGGCGGACGTCCGGTCGCTGGCGACCATGACCAGCTCACCCGCCTCGGTGCGGTAGAGGTCGCGCACCTTGCCGGTGTGCAGGTGGACCAGGCCGGGTACCTGGACCGGCTCGGGCTTGGTGACAAATCCGCTCAAGGTGTCTCAGTCCTCAGGGGTCGTTCACGGGCCCGGGGCACCGCGAAAGGGGAGGTCACTGCACCCGCAGTCTTTCACGACCGGTGAACGTCAGTTCTTGCAGAGCCGGTCCAGCAGGTTGGCGGTGGCCCGCTGGATCCGCTCGTCGGTCAGCCCGGGGCGGCCCAGCGCGGGCGACCAGGCGAAGGTCCCGGCCGCGAAGACGTACGCGCCGCTGGGCGCCCGGTAGAGCGAGGTCTCCTGGTAGCGGGTGCGGCCGGCCATGTCCCGGTACGGCGAGTGCGCCAGCAGCACCCGCTCGGTGTGCTCGGGCAGGGCGACCTTGGGGTAGTACCGGTCGGCCTCGCCGGCGACCAGGCCGGGCAGCTCGTCGCCCTCCTGGAGCCCGGTGCCGTCCCAGAGCCAGTGCGCGGTGTGCCGGGCGACCAGCGGGACGGGCGCGGCGACCCGGCCCGAGTACTGCACCCCGAGCAGGTGCTGCTCGGGCTCCCCGGCGTCCCGCCACAGCGCGCTGGCCGCCCCGGGCACCCCGGCGGCCGGGCTGCCGGGCGGCACCTTCTGCCGCTTGCGGCAGTTGAGCAGCCGGTGCGGCTCACCGGAGGCGGCGGCGGTCAGCTCCACCCGCCAGTACATGGTGTTGGCGGAGAGGAAGACCAGCGAGGTGCCGCCGTCCCGGGCCCGCTCGGCGGCCCGGCGCATCGGCTCGGACCAGTACTCGTCGTGGCCGGGGAAGACCAGCGCCCGGTGCTCGGCCGGGTCCACCAGGCCGGCGTGCAGGTCGGTGGCGGTGGCGTAGGACAGGTCGTAGCCGTAGCGCTCGGCCCAGCGGATGAAGTCGTACGCGTGGCCGACGTGCAGCGGCAGGCCGGCGGTGGCGTGCGGGCGGTCGAAGGACACCGTGACGGCCGCCTCGGACTCGCCGACCAGCCCGCCCAGGCCGTCCCATGCGTGGTAGAGGCTGGCGCCGGTGCGGCCGTCCTCGGGGAACAGGTTGTACGCCTGCCAGGTCACGTCCGGGAGCACCAGGAGCAGCTCGGCCCGGTGCCCCTGGTCCGCGAAGTCCCGCACGGTGAAGGGGATGTGGCTGCGGTGCAGCATGTCCGCGGTGGTCAGCACGGCGACGTACGCGCCGGGTTGCCAGTGCGCCGGTACCTGCAGCCGCCAGGAGTGCCACCAGTGGTGGCAGGAGACCGTCCGCTCGACCACCAGGGGGGCGGGCTGGGCCAGACCGGCGATCAGCGGACTGGACGTCATGTGCCGGGCGCCGTCCCCGCCGTAGTGGCCGATCCGGTAGACGTCCACGGTGAACTCGCGGGGCGGGTTGACGGTCACCCGGAAGTCCACCGAACCGCCGGGGCGGACCACCCCGGCCGAGGCGAAGCCCTTGATCTGCTGGTCCACGTCGTTGGAGCTCTGCGGCGTGCCGACCGGCGGCTTGGGCCGGGCGCCGGCCGTCAGCGGCTGCTGGCCGGGCGCGTCCACCGAGACGTACCAGGGCACGGCGCCCTCCGCGCCGGCCAGGTACTGGTCGGGGCTGCGCAGCCAGGGCAGCGGGCCCTGGCCGAAGGGGTCGGAGACGCTGTAGGCGTGCGTGCCCGACTCCCAGCGGCGGTTGAGTTCGGTCCCCACGCGCCCCTCCCAGGTGCACTTCCGTCCGGTTGGCACGTGCCCCCCGGATGTGCGTGCGGTCTAATACACCACACCGTGCTGGCGCTGCGTCACCCCACGGTAGCAATTGGTGTCGCCAATCTCGCGGGTCTTCCCGGCAGGGCCTCCGGCCTGCGGAGACGGCCGGTGGACGGGCCCGGCGGGGGCGCGTGCCGGGGCGCCGAGCGCCGTCCGGTCCGTCACAGCCGGACGGGTTTCTCCAGGCGGACCTCGGCGGCGTCCAGCCAGGCGCGCAGCGGGCCGTCCTGGCCCTGTTCGACGGCCTGGGCGACGGGGGCGGCCAGATCGGTGCGGCGGACCCCGCCGAGCAGCAGCACCGGGCCGTCCAGCCAGTCCAGGCCGGGGGCGCCGCCGGTGGTGTCCACGGCGGCGCAGCAGACCATCGCGGTGACGTGGTCGACCAGCAGGTCCCGGCCGGTGCGGTCGGGCTCCAGCACCGGGGCCGGGGTGGTGGTGCGGGCCAGCTGGGCGGCGAGCGCGGCGGCCAGCTGCTCGCCGTCGCCCTCGGCGAGCCGGACCAGCAGCCGGGTGAGGGTGGGAGCACCGGGGCGGGCCTGCGGGGCGAGCCGGTCCAGGGCGGACTGCAGGGCGGCCGCGCGGGCCCGCCAGCCGGCGTCCACCACCTCGGCCGGGTAGTCGGCCCACTCCAGCTCGTGCCAGACGCCGGCCGGCGGGCGGCCGAAGAACAGCTCGGCGGCGAGCCGGGAGACGGCGCGGTCGACCGTGCCGGGCTCCTCCAGCAGGTCGCAGGCGGGGCGGTCGCCGAGCCGGTTGCCGTAGCCGTCGGCCAGCCGGTCGCGGCGGGACAGCTCGGTGAGGGCGGCGGCCACCCCGGCGTTGAGGTGGGCGGGGTGGCGGCCGAGCCGCCAGGCGGGCAGGGCGACCCGGGTGAGCAGCCTGTCCCAGCCGGCGTAGGCCAGGCCCACCTGCTCCTGGGCGGCGATCCGCAGCCCGTAGTCGACCGTCCGGGCGTGTTCGGAGGCCCAGCCCGCGACGGAGCGCTCCAGCTCGGCGGAGTGGCCCCGGCAGGCGCGGAGCAGCCGGCGGGTGATCCGCCGGGTGACCTGGTCGGCCAGGCCGGCCGGGCCGCGGCGGGCCGGTCGC
The DNA here is from genome assembly GCF_043202455.1 of Kitasatospora sp. NPDC048194. NCBI lineage: Bacteria > Bacillati > Actinomycetota > Actinomycetes > Kitasatosporales > Streptomycetaceae > Kitasatospora > Kitasatospora sp. NPDC048194. The sequence goes on along the minus strand of NZ_JBIDAK010000003.1, from coordinate 416,393 downwards.
GGCGGGGCGGCCAGGAGGCCGCCGCCGAGGCCGGGGACGCTGCCCGCGCCGGAGTCCAGGCAGGCGTCCAGGCTGCGCAGGAAGCGGCGGGCGGCGGCGATCTCCGGGTCGGCGGAGGCACCTGTGCCGGCCACCACCGGGGCGAGCAGGGCACGCAGTTCGCCGGCCCGCATCCACCACAGGAAGGGCGAGCCGATCACCAGCACCGGTGCGGGCGGCGCGGGGTGCGGCCGCAGGGCGGTGGAGCGCCGCACCGGCGGGAGGTCCTCCAGCCAGCTGTCGCAGTCCGGGGTGAGCGCGATCGCGGAGGGCGCGGGCACGTCGAGCCGGTCGGCGAGCTCGTCGATCAGCCGGTAGAGCTCGGGGGCCTCGGCCCGGGCGACCGGGACGGCCGGGGTCTGCGGCGGGACGGCCCGGCGGTAGGCGCCGGCGGTCAGCCAGGCCACCAGCAGGGTCAGCGCGGCGACCGCGCAGACCGCCCAGCGGGCGGCGTCCCAGCCGGCGGCGTCCGGGGCTCCGGGCGCGCCTATCCGCCCGGTGAACCGGCCGGCGAGCAGGACCACCGCGACGGCGGCGGGAAGGACGGCGGCGGCCAGGGCCAGGCCTCGGACCCGCAGGACCGCCTGGGCGTGAGCGCGCGCGGTGTCGACAGCAGCCATACGGTGCGGCACCCCCTTCGGAGCCCTCGGGCGCCCGGCGACGGGCCCTGAGCCGACTCGAAACGATCAGTTCCGACCGGGAAGCGGAGGCGTCCGATCCCGGCAGTGCATGCCGTGTGTGGCGCTTACTGACATTTTCGACGCCCCGGTCCGGGCGGACGTTCCGGATCGATCCGGTTTCCACTCGTCCCGGTGACGCCGACCGGATTCCGGACACCTGCGACCGGTCCGGTGCGAAGCACCCGGGCGACCGCCCGGCCGGACGCCGTCCAGCATCCCCCCGCGGACCCGCCGCTACCCGGCGGCGACCCCGGCGCACGGCACCGTCGCACTGCGATCCAGCGCACCATAAGGCCGAGCGCCCGGTTACGTCAGCCGGATGCGGGTGCTGTCACCCGATGGGCTGGAATCCGGCCGCCGAACGGTGCGCCGCCGCCCGGACCGCCGTCCCGCCGGAAACGCCGAGGGCGCTGCGCCCAGTGGGTTGATTCCCGCCGGGGCAACGCCCTCGAAGAGGTGTACCGGGCCTACGCGGTGGCCGCCTTGAGCGCGATGTCGGTGCGGTGCTGGCCGCCCTTGAGGGAGATCCGCTCCACCGCGGCGTAAGCGCGCCCGCGCGCCTCGGCCAGGTCGGCGCCGGTCGCGGTGACCGACAGGACGCGGCCTCCGGCGCTCAGCACCCGGCCGTCCTCGTCCGCCCTGGTGCCGGCGTGCAGCACGTACGCGGTGCCGTCCGCCTCCGCCTCGGCCAGGCCCTCGATCGGGTCGCCGGTGCGCGGTGCGGCCGGGTAGCCCTCGGAGGCGACGACCACGGTGACGGCCGCGCCCTCGTCCCAGCGCAGCGGCTCCAGCTGGTCCAGGGTGCCGGTGGCCGAGGCCAGCAGGACGCCGGCCAGCGGGGTGCGCAGCCGGGCCAGCACGACCTGGGTCTCCGGATCGCCGAAGCGGGCGTTGAACTCGATCACCCGGGTGCCGCGCGAGGTGAGAGCCAGGCCCGCGTACAGCAGGCCGGAGAACTCGGTGCCGCGGCGGCGCAGCTCGTCCACGGTCGGCTGCAGGACGGTCTCCAGGACCTCCTCCACCAGCCCGGGCGGCGCCCACGGCAGCGGGGAGTAGGCGCCCATGCCGCCCGTGTTCGGGCCCTCGTCGCCGTCCAGGGCGCGCTTGAAGTCCTGCGCGGGCTGCAGCGGCAGCACGGTGGTGCCGTCGGTGATCGCGAACAGCGAGACCTCGGGGCCGTCCAGGTACTCCTCGATGACCACGCGCTCGCAGGCGGCGGCGTGCGCCAGCGCGGCCTCGCGGTCGGAGGTGACCACGACGCCCTTGCCGGCGGCCAGGCCGTCGTCCTTGACCACGTACGGCGCGCCGAAGGCGTCCAGCGCCGCGGCGGCCTCCTCGGGGGTGGTGCAGACGTAGGAGCGGGCGGTGGGCACGCCGGCGGCGGCCATCACGTCCTTGGCGAAGGCCTTCGAGCCCTCCAGCCGGGCGGCCGCGCCGGAGGGGCCGAAGACCGGGACGCCGGCCGCGCGGACGGCGTCCGCGACGCCCGCCACCAGCGGGGCCTCCGGGCCCACCACCACCAGGTCGGCACCGAGCCGCAGGGCCAGCTCGGCGACCCGGTCGCCGTCCAGCTGGTCGACCGGGTGCACCGTCGCCACGCCGGCGATCCCGGCATTGCCCGGGGCGCAGTGCAACTCGGTCACGGAGGGATCTTGGGACAGGGAGCGGCACAGGGCGTGTTCGCGGGCGCCGCCGCCGATGACGAGGACCTTCACGCCTGGCAGCGTAGTCGGTGGCCCGTTCCGACCGCGCTCCGGTCCCGTCGGATCCTCCAGGAGAAGAGCTCCGTACGCCGACGAGGCAGGAGGATCCTCCAAGGCGGCCGGGGGTCGGATGCACACGGCGTGCCCGGGTCAGGACGGCGGGTCACCGCGGCCTCGCTCGGACGGGTGAAATCCCGCCACCCCCCGCAACCCGCTCACCTCGGCTTCCGGCGGCCGAAACCGGTAACGATCACCGTGGAAGGCACCCATGGTCAGCCATTTGGCGGTAAGAAGTGCTGTTGGACAACCAACGGCAGACGCCACGTCAGCCGATGCGCCGACAGACCCAGCCGCCCGCCCGCCACAGGGAGCCCCACAGGTGAGCCAGCCGGAAATGCAGCCCGAGGAGAGTGCCTGGGGCAAGGAGATCGGCGAGGAGGACCAGCCCGTCGCCGCCGTCGCACCGCGGGCCTCCACCCGCCGCCGGACCGATCTGAGCACCCGACAGTTCCCGCTCGGGGACTGGGGCGAGCCCGCCGAGCGGCTGGAGGAGCTCTACCGCTGGTCCGAGGAGCGGGCGGTCGAGGCGATCGAGTGGTACCGCCGGGACCGCATCTGGAAGCGGCGCTGGGCCCGCCTGCTGCGCCTCGGGACGGCCGGCTTCGCGGTGGGCGGGGTGACCGCCCCGCTGGTGGAGCTGACCGGCACCCTCTCGCACGGTGCCGGCTGGGGCTACGTGGGCCTCGCGCTGTCCGCCGCCTGCTACGGCGCCGACCGGGTCTTCGGCCTCACCTCCGGCTGGATGCGGGACGTGTCCACCGCCCAGGCCCTGCAACGCCGCCTGGAGGCCTTCCAGTTCGACTGGGCGTCGGAGTGCGTGCGCGAGGTGCTCGGCCCGACCGAGGGCACCGCGGGCGAGGCCGCCGAGCGGTGCCTGGGCGTGCTGCGCCGGTTCTGCGAGGACGTCTCCGACATGGTCCGCACCGAGACCTCGGAGTGGATGCTGGAGTTCCGCGCCTCGATGACCCAGCTGCCCACCCAGTCGGCGGGGGCCTGGGGCGGGCGCAGCGAATCCGGGGTGGGCGCCCAGGTGCGGGTGCTGCCGCCCCCGGGCACCCGGCCCACCATGCCGCGCCAGCGGCCGCCGGAGGGCCCGCTGCGGTAGGCGGCCGGCCCCGCCACCGGGGCGGCCGCGGTGCGGGCGGCCGCGAGGCGGGGCAGCGCAGGGCGGCCGTGGCGCGGGGCAGTGCGGGGCGGCCGTGGCGCGAGGAAGCGGGGATCGGCCGCCGCGCGGGGCGGCGCGCTACGCGAAGACGATCATCGAGCCCTGGGCGAGGCTGCGGGTCGCCGCCGCGTACAGGCCCGACCAGGCGTGGCGCTCACGGGCGAAGGGGTGCACGTCGTCGATCGGCGGCCCGAACGGCTGCTCCAGGCCGGTCGGTCCGAGCGGCCGGGTCGGGCCCGGCGGATCGGCCGGGTCGATCCCCAGCGCCGGTGCGACGGCCTGCAGTTCGCGCAGCAGCCCGTGGCTGGAGCCGAGCGGGCCGCCGGAGGCGAGCAGGGTGTCGTCCACCAGCGGGGTGGCGAACTCGATCGGCACGTAGGCGCCGGCGTGGTCGAAGTGCCAGACCAGGTGCGACTGTTCGGCGCTGCTCTCGAACATCTCCAGCAGCTGCTCGTAGTCGCCGCCGAGCGCGTCGACCGGGGTGATGTCCAGTCCGGTGAGCCCCAGCAGGTAGGCGCGGCGCAGGAAGTGCAGCGAGTCGTAGTCGAAGGCGGCTATCGGCTCGACCGCGCCGCTCAGCCCGGGGACGTACTGGTAGACCGGCACCCGGGGCAGCCCCTGGGAGGCCAGCGCCGCGTTGTAGAGCGCGAGGTCGTCCCGGAAGGGGTTGTCGGGGCTGTGGCTCAGCACGTCCACCAGCGGGACGAGCCAGAGGTCGCAGGCCATGGCCGGCAGTTCCTCTCCGGACGGCGGGGATCGCCCGCGGGGCGGGGCGACGACGGGGGCGGGGTCGGCACCCGGACGGCCCTTGCGCGGGCAGCGGGTCCGACGCCCGCCACCCTACCGGCCCGGCGCTGCCTGCGGACCGGGCCGTCCCTGCGGAGCCTCGGTGGGCGACTCGGACAGCCGCCGGCCGAACCTTCCGTGCGGCGCCCAGCGGGGTTGCGGCACCAGGCCGAGGCCGAGACCGAGTTCCCGGCCCAGCTCCCGGCCGACCTCCTCGCTCCGCCGGGGCCGCCCCGCCGTGGTGAACCCCGCACCCGTGGGCCCCGCCGCCGTCGTGCCCGCCCCGGGCCGTCCCTGCTCCGCCGCGGGCTGCGCGGGGGCCGGCGGCGGCGCCTGCGGATCGGCGGGCACCGGCGGCTGCGCCCCCGCGCCCTCGGTGAGCAGGGCGAGCACCGTCACCGACTCCAGCGGGCGCCCGGCCAGGCCGGCCAGCAGCCGGACGGTGAACAGGTTGTACTCGCAGACGATCCGGTGCGCGCCTTCCAGGTCGCCCGCCCCGATCGCCTCGACCAGGTCGCAGTGGCGGTCCCAGCAGACCCCGGCCAGGGTGGGCATCGCCCGCAGGTAGGGTGCGGCGAACATCCAGGACTGCACCCGCAGCCAGTCCAGGTAGTCCCCGATCCGGCGGTTGCCGAGCAGGGCGGAGACCTCCTGCCAGAACCGGCGGTCGCAGCCCACCATCACGTCCAGGTTCCCGGCCCGGGCGGCCCGCACCGCCGCGTCGGCCCGCCGGCGCAGCGAGGGCAGCCGGGCGAGGTCGGGCAGGGCCCGGCGGGCGGCGAACTGGCGGTAGTAGCTGTCGGTGAGCAGGACCCTGGACTCGAAGATCTCCAGGAAGTCGTCCCAGCACAGCTCCGGCACGGTGAAGCCGCGGTGGTGCTCGGTCCGCAGCAGCCCCTGGGCTCCGAGGTCGACCAGCGCCTCGCGGGCCGGGGTCGCGGAGACGCCGTAGAGCTCGGCGATCTCCTTGACCGTGAAGTCGCGGCCGGCCGCCAGCCGGCCGGCCATCATCTCCTCGCGCAGCGCTCCCGCGATCTGTTCGCGCAGGCTGTTGCGGTGGATGACGGGACGGGGGGTGTCGCTTGCGCCGTTGCCGGACATGCGCGCGACCTCCTCGGGCAGGCCGCCGTGCCGACCCGCGACGGACCGGCCGACGAGCGGCAGGGAACACGACGAGTGCTCATCTTCTCAAACCGGCCGGGAGCAGGTACGAACCAACCCTCCGAAAGCCTCCGGGCGGCCCGGCCCGGAGCCGCCGGACCCGCCTCAGCGCTGGACCGGCGCCGGGATGCCGAGCAGGCGGTCGCGCAGCACCGGGAACTCCTCGCGCGCCTTGCCGACCTCGGCCGGGTCGAACTCGACGGTCAGCACCTCCTCCTCCGCCCCCGCCTCGGCCAGCACCCGCCCCCACGGGTCCACCACGATGCTGTGCCCGGCCTGCTCGACCCCGGCGTGGGTGCCGGCGGTGTTGCAGGCCAGGACGAAGGCCTGCTCCTCCACGGCCCGCGCCCTGGCCAGCAGCGTCCAGTGCTCGCGCCGCCGGGCCGGCCAGGCGGCCGGGACCACCAGCAGCTGCGCCCCGGCGTCCAGCAGCGCCCGGAACAGCTCCGGGAACCGCAGGTCGTAGCAGGTGGCCAGGCCCAGGGTGGCGAAGTCGGTGGACGCGGTGACGATCTCCTGCCCGGCGCCCATCACCACCGCCTCGCCGCTGTCGAAGCCGAAGCGGTGGATCTTGCGGTAGGTGTGCACCAGCTCGCCGTCCGGGGCGAACAGCAGCGAGGTGTTGTAGATCGGACCGTCCGGGTCGCGTTCGACGATCGAACCGGCGTGCACCCAGGCCCCGGCGGCCCGGGCGGCCGCCGCCATCGCGTCCGAGGTGGGCCCGTCCAGGGTCTCCGCGCCCTCCGACCAGAGGTCGTAGGCGAAGCCGCCGAGCGGCCACAGCTCCGGCAGGACCACCAGGTCGGCGCCCTGCTGGGCCCGCACCAGCGCCGCCGCCCTGGCCCGCCGCTCGGCGGGCGGCTCGGCGTCCGAGACGGCGAGTTGGATCAATGAAGCGCGCACAGTACCACCGTCCACGGCAAGAGACCTACGATCATCACCCGAAAGCGCTGCCCTGCTGTCTCCCGGCAGCGTAACGTGCGGTTAGCGAGCGCGCCCGGAAGCCGGACCATCCCGGGCGGCCGCGGCAGCCGGGCGCGGAGCGTAGGAAAGCTGACGGAGGGCCGGAGATTCCCGTGACGGACAACCAGACCGTGCAGGCTTACACCGAGGCGTGGACGCACAGCATCGAGTCCATATCGGAGCTGGTCGCCCCCCTCCCGGAAGGCTCCTGGAACCGGGCCACCGAGTGCCCCGGCTGGTCGGTCCGGGACGTCGTGTCGCACGTGATCGCGGTCGAGTCCGAGCTGCTCGGCGACCCGCGCCCGATCCACTCGCTGCCGCGTGATCTTCGCCACGTCACCACCGAGTTCGCCCGCTACATCGAGCTGCCGGTCGACAAGCGCCGCTGCCACACGGCGCTGGAGATGACCAGCGAGCTGGAGTACACGATCATCCGCCGCTCCCGGGCGCTGCGGAACGCCAAGCACACGCCCGAGGAGCCGGTGCGCTGGTCGGCCGGCCCGTTCGCGCGGGACGTCCCGTACCACGAGCTGCTGCGGATGCGGGCCTTCGACGTCTGGGTGCACGAGCAGGACCTGCGGCGGGCCCTGGAGAGCCCCGGCAACCTGGCCTCCCCGGGCGCCCTGGTCGCCCGGGACGTCCTGCTGGAGCGGCTGCCCAAGGCCGTCGCCCACGACGCGGGCGCCCCGGCGGGGACGACCCTGGTGGTGGACGTCACCGGCCCGGTGGAGTTCCTGCGCACGGTACGCGTGGACGCCGCCGGGCGCGGCACCGTCGACGAGTCGATCAGCCTGGCCCCCGACGTCCAGCTCACCATGGACTGGGAGACCTACCTGCGGCTCGCCTGCGGCCGCGGCCGCCCCGGCCCGGTCACCGTCGAGGGCGACAAGGAGCTGGCCGAACGGGTGCTGGCCAACTTCTCGGTCACCATCTGAGGCCACCAGCTTTCACCACCCGGCGTACACGCACCAATGTGCGCCGGGTCGGCACCACTCGCGCTTCCGTACGTCAACCCGACACCAGCCACCTCACCTCTTCGGCCTCGTCGTCCCGGGCAGTCCTGCCATCACCCGGGAGAAGGAGGAGCGTCTGATGGACGACGAGCAGGAACAGCAGGAGCGGATGGTGCTGGTGCGGTCGACCTTCCCGGTCACGGGGCAGCCGATCAGGGTCGTGATGATCGACGGGAAGCCGTGGTTCGTCACGGCGGACGTCTGTGCCGTGCTCGGCAGGCTGAACCCGAGCCAGGTGCGCAAGGTGGTCGACGCGAGCCACGCGCGCGTCGTCAACTCACGCTCGATTAGCCTAACTTTCGGGAAGGCTAATGGCGTTTCCGCAGGTGGGAAAGCCTATGCGCGGGGCAATCCGATGCTCAACGTGATCAGCGAACCAGGCCTCTACACGCTGATCATGCGCTCGAACAAGGCCGATGCCCGGCCCTTCCAGGAGTGGGTCACCCGCGACCTTCTCCCCTCCGTCCGCCGCGGGGACGCCGATGTCCCCGTCCAGCGGCGGCGGATGGCGGAGACCCTGACCGAGGCGATCGGAGGGAGGGTGGAGGTCGTCGCGGCGATCGAGCACGAGCACCGGCCCGGCCTGACCGTCCACTCGGACGGGACGGTCCGTTGCCGGCACGGCGAGATGATCCTCCATCTGCCACCCCGGGGGGAGGACAGCGGACCGCCGTTCGGCGCGTACTTCGCCTGCCCGGGCGGGGAGCGGGTCGGCATCCGGGGCAGCCGACTCGTCCCGGGCTGCCCCAAGCTGAGGCTCGTGGACCTGATCCGCCTGCGGAACGGGACGCAGCCCGGTGCGGTCGCCGAGCCCGCACCGGACCACGGGCTGATGTACGCGGAGATGCACGGCGCACGGGTCTTCGGGACGCCGCCGCAGATGGCCGCGTTCATGCGGGACTACCGGCCCTGAGGGGCCGCTGGGCATCACGGTCGATGATGGTCAGCGGTGGCAGCGGTGTCGCCGCGGGCGGACACGCTACGCGTCGACCTTCCGGCGGAGCCGGAGGATCATCAGCGTGCCCACCGCCAGCGGGACGTACTGCCAGCAGAACGCCCAGCGGAAGGCGGTGGCCGAGTACGACCCGGCGCCGGCCGGGGAGAGTGCGTCCAGCAGCACTCCGACGCCGAACAGGGTGATCATCGTGCCGATGAAGCCGCCCATGTTGACGATCCCGGAGGCGGTGCCGAGCCGTTCCACCGGGTTGCGGGCCCGGGCGTAGTCCAGGCCGACCAGCGAGGCCGGGCCGTTGCTGCCCATCACCAGGATCAGCCCGACCAGCAGCCAGGTCGGCGGGTGGCCGCCCGGCCAGGACAGCGCCAGTGCCCAGCCCAGCGCGGTGGCGGAGAGCACGCCGAACACGATCGGCATCCGCGCCCGGGCGGTGCGGGAGACCAGTCGGCCGAAGGCGAATCCGAAGCTCATGTTGGAGAGCACCAGCAGGGTCAGCAGCCCGCCGGCCGCGGCCCGGGACATGCCCTGCGCCTCCACCAGGTAGGGCAGGCCCCAGAGCAGGCCGAAGGAGTTGCCGGGGAACTGGGTGGTGAAGTGGATCCACAGGCCCAACCGGGTGCCCGGTTCCCGCCAGCAGTCGCGGACCTGGCGGCCGATCCCGGGCCGGTCCCGGCGTTCGACCGGCCGGACCGGCTCCGCCGCGGCCGGGGCGTCCCTCAGGCAGAGCGCGACCAGGGCGAACACCGCCACGCCGAGCAGCGCGATCGCGGTGAAGGTGGGCGTCCAGCCCTCGTCGTGCAGTGCCTGGGCGAGCACCACGGTGGTGACGAGGTTGCCGCCCATCCCGGCCAGACCGGTGAGCTGGGCGACGAACGGGTTCTTCGCCGCCGGGAACCAGCGGGCGGCGATCCGCAGCACGCTGATGAAGGTCATCGCGTCGCCGCAGCCGAGCACCGCCCGGGAGAGCAGCGCCGGGGCGAAGGAGGAGCTGAACGCGAAGGCCAGCTGACCGGTGCTGAGCAGCACCACGCCGAGCAGCAGCACCCGGCGCGGCCCGAACCGGTCGACCAGCAGGCCGACCGGCACCTGCATGGCCGCGTAGACCAGCACCTGGAGGATCGAGAAGGTGGACAGCGCCGAGGCACCGATGCCGAAGCGCTCGGCGGCGTCCAGTCCCGCCACGCCGAGGCTGGTGCGGTGGATGACGGCCAGGACGTAGACGCTGACGCCGACGGACCAGGCCAGCCAGGCCGCGCGGCCGCCGGGCGGCAGGAACGCGGTGGCGGCCGGCGGCGGGACGACTACCGGCGGCTCGAGGACGGCCGGTGGCTCGAGGAGGGCCGGCGGCTGGACGCCGGCGGGGGACCGCTCGGCCCCCGGGGGCTCGACGGTGGGACGGGGAGCGGGGACGGACAGGGACGGGTCTGAACGGGCTGGCTCCACGGTCATAGTCCGTCCAGACTAGTCATCCCATGATTGGACGCCCAGCCCCGGGGTGGGGGCGGGTTCGCCGGCGAACGGCTCCGGCGGGGGCGGCCGCTCCCGGCCCGCCCGGCAGGGCCGTCCTCAGCCGGTCACCGTCCAGGACACCGACCTGGTCATGTAGCGGTCCCGGAAGGCCTCGTCGCGCACCCAGTCGGTGGTGTCCCGGACGGTCGCCGTCACGGTGGCCGTCCGGCCGGGGGCCAGGTCCAGCTGCGAGGTGTCCAGCGAGCCGCCGCCCGCGGCCTGCGTCACCACCGGGACGCCGTCCACCTTCCACTCCACCTTCAGCTGCCGGGTGCCGGTCAGCGGCACCGGCCGGACGTCCAGCCGGGGGCGCCCGGCCACCTCGCCGGGCGGCGGCGAGGGCGCGTCGGTCGGCCGGACCTTGCGGTAGATCTCCTCGATGATCGCCTCGCGCGAGGGCAGGTTGTAGGCGCTGCCCAGGGTGCGCATCACCGAGTCGGGGGTGGGCCGGTAGAGGCCGTTGGCACTGCGGTAGGCGCCGATGACCCCGGCGCCGTCCGGGGACTCGGCGCCCAGCCAGCGCCACCACTTGGTCTGCTTCCGGCGCATCTCGTCGGCGTTGAGGGTGGAGAGGTTCGGGTAGTCGGGGTCGTCCGGGGCGCTGTCGTACTCGTCGCCGAGGTCCCCCACCGTGTGGCCGATCTCGTGCTGGATGATCCGCCCGGCGTCCGGGCTGCCGCCGGCCAGGGTGGTCACCCCGGTGCCGCCGGCGCCGCCGTACTCCGCGGAGTTGGCCAGCGCTATCAGGTACTGCGGTCCCGCGCCGTTACCGGCGTACCGGGCGGTGGCGGCCTCGTCGGCGCAGAGCAGCCGGGCGGTGCCCTCGCACCAGAAGTGCATCCCGAGCGGGGTGGCGGGGTTGCGGCCGCGGCTCTCCGTCTCGGCGATCCCGGAGACCGGGGAGACCACCTCGACCCGCCTTATGTTGAAGAAGCCCTGGTAGGTGCGGAACGGTTCGATGTCCATCAGGGCGTGCCAGGCCTTGTCGGCCTGCTGCCGGAACAGTTCCTGCTCGTCGCCCGTGTAGCCGTCGCCGAGCAGGACCAGGGTGATCCGGTTGGCCGGGTCCCCGGTGCGGCGTATGTCGAAGGTCGGGGCGGCCTCGGGTATCCGCTGGTCGGCGCGGAGCGCGGTGTGCGGGGGCACCGCGCGGTCGGCCGGGGCACCCGGTCCGATCACGCCGAAGGGCGACGGACCGACCAGTTCCAGGGCGGCGGGGAGTACGGCGGTGGACACCAGCACGAGCGCGGCCAGACTCCGGACGAGACGGCCTGGGGTGCCAGAAGGCATACGTCGTCCTCGGGGCTCCGGTCACCCGGCGTCGCCCGGGTGGTGGAGCGGAGACGTACCCGGACCGGCGTGTCGCCCCCACCGGCCGAAGAAAATGTCACCAACCTGGCCGAACGATCCAAACCATGCCAGTCATACCAACCAATCCCGGGAGGGCTTGGACCTGAGGGGCACCCCCGGTCGTCAGCCCCGGGCCCGCCTCCCCAGGTCCAGCAGGAGGTGCGTCCCCAGCCCGAACAGCAGCCCCCAGAAGGCCGAGCCGATACCGAACAGGCTCATCCCCGACGCACTCGCCAGGAAGGTCACCACGGCCGCGTCCCGCCCGCGCTCCTCGGCGACCGCCGCCGCCAGGCTGCCCTGGAGCGAGGCCAGCAGCGCCACCCCGGCGATCACCGCGATCAACTCCTTCGGCAGCCCGGTGAACAGGCTCACCAGCACCCCGCCGAAGCTGCCCACCAGCACGTACAGCACGCCCGAGGACATCCCCGCGACGTACCGGCGGCGCGGGTCCGGATGGGCCTCCGGACCGGAGCAGATCGCCGCGGTGATCGCCGCCAGGTTCACCCCGGGCGAGCCGAACGGCGCCATCAGCACCGACACCGCCCCCGTCGAACCGATCAGCAGCCGGTCGTCCGCCCGGTAGCCGAAGGCCCGCATCACCCCGAGGCCGGGCGCGTTCTGCGAGGCCAGCGTGACGATGGTGAGCGGGAGCGCCAGCCCCACGAGCGCCGACCAGGAGAAGGCCGGCACCGTCAGCACCGGCACCGTCGGGCCGCCCCGGCCCACGTGCAGCGGGAGCCCCACGGTGAGCGCCGCCAGCACCCCGCCGACCACCAGCGCGACCGGCACCGCGTACCTCGGCACCAGCCGCTTGGCCAGCAGGAAGGCCGCGAAGCCGCCCACCACCAGCACCGGTGCGCTGTGCACGGCGGCGAAGATCCCCGCGCCGAAGGAGAACAGGATGCCCGCGAGCATCGCGTTCACGATCCCCGCCGGCACCGCCGCGATCAGCCGGCCGAACCAGCCGGTCACCCCGAACAGCGCCACCACCGCCGCGCTCACCAGGAACGCCCCGACCGCCTCGCGGTACGGGTAGCCGCCCAGGCTGGTCACCAGCAGCGCGGCCCCCGGGGTGGACCAGGCGGTGACCACCGGCGTCCGGGTCCACCAGCTGAGCGCGAAGCCGCTCACCCCGCTGCCGATCGCCACCGCCCAGATCCAGGAGGCGGTGTGCGCCTGGTCCAGCCGCCCGGCGGCGGCCGCGGCGAGCACCACCACCAGCGGCCCGGAGAAGGACACCGCCACGCACACCAGTCCGGCCAGCAGTGCCGGCCCCGACACGTCCCGCCGCAGCGAGCGACGTCCCCCGCCCCCGCCCGCCGTCTCCTCCGGTCGGACCGTCAGCTCATCCGTCATTCCGGCAGTATCCCGGAGCCGCTCGAAGACTCCCGAAAAAAACTTCTCAACCCACCTGCAACCCCCGGCGGGGATGGACGTCTATCAGGGTGAAGGCACGGAGAGCGAGACCGGCGGAGCCGGGGGGCGCTTCCGCTCGACAGCAGCGGGGCCGGTCGTCTTCACCCACACACACCGTCAGTCACATGACCCTGGGGAGTCACGTCATGCGCGCGTCCGTTATCAACCGTTTTGCGAAGAACGACCGCTCCGTCTCCGGCCGCCGCCGCATCGCCGTCCTCGCCGCGACCACCGTCCTCGCGGGCGGCGTCCAGGTGATCGCCGCCGACACCTCCTGGGCCTGCGGTGACGCACGGTTCGGTACCTCGCGCGTGGTCGACCCCACCGGTCCGAACAAGCCGACCGTCCCGAACGCGGACTTCCGGACGCCCGACTCCAGGGGCATCGTCGCCGACGGCAGCTGGACCGAGTTCACCGTCGGGGTCACCAACTTCACCGGGGCGGACGTGGCCAGGACCGGACCGAGCTTCGCCCTGGCGTCCGCCACCCAGGGCGTCTCCCTGCGGGTCAAGGACCTGCGGGTCGAGGTCAACCAGGGCGGGACCTGGAAGCCCCTCAAGCTCGACCAGGGCTGCATCGGGATCGAGGCCGACACCGGTTCGCTGACGCAGCCGGTGGCCAACGGCCGGGCCGCCAACTACGCGTTCCGGGTGTCGCTCTCCTCCGCCGCGCCCAAGGACCTGAACGCGCTCACGGTGGTGACGGACGCCACCAACGACAAGTCGACGCTGGAGTACTGGGGCAACCGCACGGTGAGGGTCACCCACCCCAAGACCGAGCCCGCCAAGCCCGCGCCCGCCAAGACCGAGCCCGCCAAGCCCGCGCCCGCGAAGTCCGCCGCAGCCGTTCCCGCCGGCGAGAAGGCTCCGGCCACGAACGCCCCGGCCGAGAAGGTGCCGGCCGAGAAGCCCGCCGCCGCCCCGGCCACCACCGCGCCCGCCGGGACCCCGGAGCTCGCCCACACCGGCGCCTCCTCCACCAACGCCTTCCTCGCCCTCTCCTCCGCCGCGCTCCTCGCGCTGGGCGCCGGCGTCCTGATCGCCGTCCGCCGACTCCGTCCCCAGCGGTAGTCGACGGGCGGGTACGACGAAGGGGCCCTCCTCCGTACGGCGGTACGGAGGGGGCCCCTTCTTCACTGTTCCCGGGTCGGCGTCAGCCCCAGGTGATCAGGCGCTTCGGGTGCTCCAGCAGCGCCGCCACGTCGGCGAGCACCTTGGAGCCCAACTCCCCGTCCACCAGCCGGTGGTCGAAGGAGAGCGCGAGGGTGGTGACCTGCCGCGGGACGACCTTGCCCTTGTGGACCCACGGCAGCTCCCGGACCGCCCCGAAGGCGAGGATGGCCGCCTCGCCGGGGTTGAGGATCGGGGTGCCGGTGTCGACGCCGAAGACGCCGACGTTGGTGATGGTGACCGTGCCGCCCTGCATGTCGGCCGGCGGGGTCTTGCCCTGGCGGGCGGTCTCCACCAGCTCGCCGAGCGCGACGGCGAGGCCGGACAGCGTGCGGGACCCGGCGTCCTTGATGTTCGGGACGATCAGGCCGCGCGGGGTGGCCGCGGCGATGCCGAGGTTCACCTGGCCCTTGACCACGATCTCCTGGGCCGCCTCGTCCCACTGCGCGTTGATCTCGGGGTGGCGCTTGATCGCGGTGAGCAGCGCCTTGGCGACCAGCAGCAGCGGGCTGACCCGGACGTCCCGGCCCAGTTCGCCGCTCTCCTTGAGCTTGCGGACGAACTTCATGGTGCGGGTCACGTCGACCTGGACGAACTCGGTGACGTGCGGGGCGGTGAAGGCCGAGGCCACCATCGCCTGCGCGGTCGCCTTGCGGACGCCCTTGATCGGCACCCGGACATCGCCCGCGCCGGACACCGGCACCGGCGCCGCCACGGCCTCGGTCGCCTCGACCACGGCCTGCTCGACGGCCGGAGCCGCCGGGGCGGCCTGGGCCGCGGCGTGGGCGTGCAGGTCCTCGCGGGTGATCACGCCGTCCGGGCCGGTCGGGGTGACGGCCCGCAGGTCGATGCCGAGGTCCTTGGCCAGCTTGCGCACCGGCGGCTTGGCCAACGGGCGCTGACCGCCCGGCACCTCGGCTACCGGGGCAGGCACGGCCGGAGCCGCCGGGGCGGGCGCGGCCGGAGCCGCTGCCGCCGGTGCGGGCTTCGGCGTCGCGACGGCCGTGACGGTGGTCGTCCGGCGGGCCCGGCGCTGGCTGCCGCCGGTGCGCGGGCCGTACCCGACCAGCACCTCCCGGCGCTCCGGTTCGGCTTCGGCGGCCGGCTCCGCCGCGGCGGGGGCGGGCGCGGCGGCCGGGGCGGCCCCCGCCTCGCCGGCCACCGCCACCGAGATGATCACGGTGCCGACGTCGACCGTCGCCCCCTCGGGGAAGAAGAGCTGCTCGACGACCCCGTTGAACGGGATCGGCAGCTCCACCGCCGCCTTGGCGGTCTCCACCTCGCAGACGACCTGCCCGTCGGTGACGGTGTCACCGGGCTTGACGTACCAGCTGAGGATCTCGGCCTCGGTGAGGCCCTCGCCCACGTCGGGCATCTTGAACTCGCGGAGCGAGCGAACTTCGGTGGTCATCTTCGCTCCCCGGTATCAGTACGCGAGCGCACGGTCGACGGCGTCGAGCACGCGGTCCAGGTCGGGCAGGAACGCCTCCTCGACCCGGGACGGCGGGTACGGCGCGAAGTAGCCGCCGACCCGCAGGACCGGTGCCTCCAGGTGGTAGAAGCACCGCTCGGTCAGGCGGGCGGCGAGCTCGGCGCCCATGCCCATGAAGACCGGCGCCTCGTGCACCACGACGGCCCGCCCGGTGCGCTTGACCGACTCCTCCAGGGCGGCGAAGTCCACCGGGGAGAGCGAGCGCAGGTCGACGACCTCCAGCCGGCGGCCGTCCTCCTCGGCAGCCGCGGCGGCCTCCAGGCAGACCTTGACCATCGGGCCGTACGCGATCAGCGTCGCGTCGGTGCCGGGGCGGACGATCCGGGCCTCGTGCAGGCCCAGGTCGGCGGCGGCACCGACCTCGCCCTTGTCCCAGTACCGCCGCTTGGGCTCCAGGAAGATGACCGGGTCGTCCGACTCGATGGCCTGCCGCAGCATCCAGTGCGCGTCGTGCGCGGTGGACGGGGTGACCACCCGCAGGCCGGCGGTGTGCGCGAAGTACGCCTCGTGCGACTCGCTGTGGTGCTCGACCGCACCGATACCACCCGCGTAGGGGATGCGGACGGTGACCGGCATCTTGACGTGGCCCAGCGCGCGGGCGTGCATCTTGGCCAGCTGGGAGACGATCTGGTCGAAGGCCGGGTAGACGAAACCGTCGAACTGGATCTCCACCACCGGCCGGTAGCCGCGCAGGGCGAGGCCGATCGCGGTGCCCATGATGCCGGACTCGGCCAGCGGGCTGTCGATCACCCGGTCCTCGCCGAAGTCCTTCTGCAGGCCGTCGGTGATCCGGAAGACGCCGCCGAGCTTGCCGATGTCCTCGCCCATCAGGACGGTCTTCGGGTCGTTCTCCAGCGACTTGCGCAGCGCCTCGTTGAGCGCCTTGGCGATGCTCAGCTGACCGGCCATCAGTGGTTCTCCCCCGCCTCGAAGGAGGCCGCGTACTCGACGTACTCGGCCCGTTCCTCATCGACCAGTGCGTGCGGCTCGCTGTACACGTGGTCGAAGATCAGCGTCGGGTCCGGGTCCGGCATGCTGCGCACGCCCTCGCGCACCCGCAGGCCCAGCTGCTCGCTCTCGGCGTCGACGGCGGCGAAGAACTCCTCGTCCGCCAGGCCCTCCTTCTCCAGGTGGGCGCGCAGCCGCAGGATCGGGTCCTTGGCCTTCCAGGCCTCGGTCTCCTCGGCGAGCCGGTAGCGGGTGGGGTCGTCGGAGGTGGTGTGGGCGCCCATCCGGTAGGTGAAGGCCTCGATCAGCACCGGGCCGTTGCCGGTGCGGGCGTGGTCGAGCGCCCAGCGGGTGACCGCGAGGCAGGCCAGCACGTCGTTGCCGTCCACCCGGACGCCCGGGAAGCCGAAGCCGGAGGCGCGGCGGTACAGCGGGATCTTGGTCTGGGTGGTGGTGGGCTCGGAGATCGCCCACTGGTTGTTCTGGCAGAAGAACACCACCGGGGCGTTGTAGACCGAGGCGAAGGTGAAGGCCTCGTTGACGTCGCCCTGGCTGGAGGCGCCGTCGCCGAAGTACGCGATCACCGCGTCGTCGGCGCCGTCCTTGGTGATGCCCATCGCGTAACCGGTGGCGTGCAGGGTCTGCGCGCCGATCACGATGGTGTACAGGTGGAAGTTCTTCTCGTTCGGGTCCCAGCCGCCGTGGTTCACGCCGCGGAACATGCCGAGCAGGTTCAGCGGGTCGACGTCGCGGCACCAGGCCACGCCGTGCTCGCGGTAGGTGGGGAAGGCGTAGTCGCCGGTGCGCATGGCGCGGCCGGAGCCGACCTGGGCGGCCTCCTGGCCCAGCAGCGAGGCCCACAGGCCCAGCTCGCCCTGGCGCTGGAGGGCGGTCGCCTCGCCGTCGAACCGGCGCACCAGCACCAGGTCGCGGTAGAGGGAGCGCAGCTCCTCCGGAGTGGTGGTGAGCGGGTAGTCCGGGTGCTCGACCCGCTCGCCTTCCGGGGTGAGCAGCTGGACGAGCTCCGGCTGGGCGTCCGTACCCGTGGCGCGGAGGGTGTCAGGGACGCCGGGGGCCGCCTTCTTGCGAGCCCTCGCCGTGCTTTTGACGGTCACGTTCACTCCTCGGTCTGTCCGGCCGCCCGGGGTCGCCGGTGACCGGTCCGGTCACCGCCTCGCGGGGCGCGCGTGGGTGTGCGCACCCACTGCGTGGCAGGTGGTGATCCTGTTCCGACGGCGTCCCTCACGAGAACGTTACCCAGCGTCCGCCCTTGGCGCGCTTGCGCTAGGACGTCCTACTTGTTCAGGGCCGACAACCCCGAGGGTGCCGCGTCCGGCTCGCCGTCGGAAGGGTGGGGGTGACGGTCGGCGTGACGCAGCTCTCAATTCGAGCGCCTTCAGGACACCAGCGCACGTTATCCGGGCGGACGCCCGTACGTAAGGGGGTTCTCGGTATCGGTTTCGGCGGCTGTGGCCGGATCGCGCCGTTGCGCCGAGGAGTGCGACAGGTCGTGTGTGCGGCGGTATGGGAGGCTTTGGGGGTGGCTGATAACGGACGAATCCGGGTGTTCCTCCTCGACGACCACGAGGTCGTCCGACGGGGCGTGCACGACCTGCTCTCGGTCGAGGACGACATCGAGGTGGTCGGCGAGGCCGGCACGGCCGCCGAGGCGATCACCCGGATCCCGGCGGTCCACCCCGACGTCGCGGTGCTCGACGTCCGGCTGCCGGACGGCAACGGGGTCGAGGTCTGCCGCGAGGTCCGGTCCCGGCTGCCCGGGATCAAGTGCCTGATGCTCACCTCCTTCTCGGACGACGAGGCGCTGTTCGACTCGATCATGGCGGGTGCGTCCGGCTACGTCCTGAAGGCGATCCGGGGCACCGACCTGATCACCGCCGTCCGGGACGTCGCGGCGGGCCGCTCGCTGCTCGACCCGGTCGCCACCAGCCGGGTGCTCGCCCGGCTGCGGGACGGCGGCGAGCGGGAGGACGAGCGGCTGGCCCAGCTCACCCGGCAGGAGCGGCGGATCCTCGACCTGATCGGGGAGGGGATGACCAACCGCCAGATCGGCAACGAACTGCACCTGGCCGAGAAGACGGTGAAGAACTACGTCTCCAGCCTGCTCGCCAAGATGGGCATGGAGCGGCGCACCCAGGCGGCGGCCTTCGTGGCCCGGCACCAGGCCACCGACCACCAGCACTGAGCCGTCCGTTCGCACCGGGCCCGTTCGCGCGGCCGTTCACGCCGGGGCCACATGCTCCTTACACATGCCTGACGGTTTGTCAAGCGCCCCCACCACAGGGCCATAACCTCTGCACGTGACTTTCAGCCAGACCCTCGCCTGCGCCCCGGCCCGTCCCGACCTCTCCGCCCCGCCGATAGGGACCCTCAGTCCGCCCGTTCCGCGCAGCGCACTCGCCGAGGTCCTGGCCCGCTACGGGGTCGGGCGGCTGCTGGCCGTGGAACCGGTCGCCGAAGGCCTGCTGAACCGCGGCTACCGGGTCACCACCGAGGCCGGTCCCCACTTCCTGAAGTGCTACGTCGACGCCGCCACCGCCAACCGCCCGAAGATCCTCGCCCACCACCGCGCGATGACCGATCTGCAGGCCCTGGGACTGCCCGTCGCACCCCCGCTGACCTGCACCGATCACGGCGGCACGGTCGCCGGGCGGGACGGCCGGCTGTTCGCGCTGTTCCCCTGGGTCGATGGCCGGCACCAGCACGGTACGGAGCTCCCCCTCCCGCAGTGCGACGCGCTGGGCACGCTGCTCGGCCGACTGCACGGCGCGCTCGACGACGTCTGCGCCCCTCTCGAGCAGCCCGCCGGCTACCGCAGCGCCGACCCCCTGGACAGCGCCGAGCTCGCCCGCGAACTGCGGCGCCGTGCCCGCGCGCACCGGCCGTACGGCGCCTTGGACGCCCTGGTCGAGCAACGGCTCGACGAACGGCTGGAACTGCTCGCCGAGCACGCCCACCGCCGCCCCGACCCGCGCGCCGCCCCGCCCACCGGCTGGACCCACGGCGACTTCCACGGCCTCAACCTGCTGCACGACGGCGGACGGGTCGCGGCCGTGATCGACTGGGACAAGCTCGGCCCCCAGCCACGCGCCGAGGAGGCCGTGCGGGCCGCCACGCTGCTCTTCAACGACCGCACCACCGGCACCCTGGACCTGGTCCGGGTCCGCCACTACTCCCAGGCCTACCGGGCCTCCGGCGCCGCCACCGCCGAGCACCTGGCCGCCGCCGTCCACCGGGTCTGGTGGGAGCGGCTGAACGACTTCTGGATGCTGCAGTGGCGCTACCAGCGGGCCGACCACCGGGCCGACCCGCTCTTCCCCGCCTCGGCGGGCCAGTTGGCCTGGTGGTGCCAGGAGTACGAGCAGGTCCTGGACGCCTTCGCCAACTGAGCCCGCGCCGGGCCGCCCGTTACGGCACGGCCGGCACCGTCGCCCCGCCGGTCGGCTTGGAGGTCTGCGGCGGCGGGTTGGTGGCCGTGCCGCCACCGCCGCCCGAACTCGGCGTCGACGGCGCCGAAGTCGCCCCGCCGGTCGCCGTGGAGGTGGCCGTGGCGCCGTGGCTGCCGGTCGACGTCGGCGTCTGGGTCGGCGTCGGGGTCGACGTGTGCCGGCCCGAACTCGGCGACGGCGAGACGTTGTTGCCCCCACCGTTGCCCGGGTAGTTGCCGGTGTCGGTCGGCTGCTGCGGCCGCCGGCTGCCGGACACCGACGGCGGCGGGGTCGACTGGCCGCTCTGGGTCGGCGTGGTGGGCTCGGTGGTGCTGATCACCGGGGCGGGCGTGTTCGGCGTGAGGTGCGTGTTGTCGTCGTGGCTGCCGCTGAGCGCGAAGGCGATCCCGGCGCCGGCGGCGAGCAGGACGGCGATCCCGCCGACCACCCAGCCCCACGGCCCGCGCCGGCGGCCGGAGCCGTCACCGTCGCCGTCCTCGCCGCCACCGCCACCGCCGTACGGGCCGCCGCCCGCCTGGTACGGCGAGGAGGGGGTGTGCGAGCCGCCCGTCGAGTACGGCAGCACGGAGGTCGCGTCGCCCGCGCCGACGGCGCCGAAGGCCTGGGTGGCCGCCGCCTGCCCCGGCCGGAGCACCTGGGTGGCCCCGGTGTCGCCCGGCAGCGCGCCCGCGGCGCCCGCCCAGCCGGCCCCGCCCGCGCCGTGCATCTCGCGCAGCGCGTGCTGCACGTGGGCGCGGAACTCGTCGGCGTCCTGGAAGCGGTCGTCCGGGTTCTTGGCGAGCGAGCGCAGCACCAGCGCGTCCAGCCCGGCCGGCACCCGGCTGTTGGCCTGCGAGGGCGGCACCGGCGGGTCCTGGACGTGCTGGTAGACCACCGACAGCGGGGTGTCGCCGGTGAACGGCGGGCGCAGCGCCAGCAGCTCGTAGAGCATGCAGCCGGCCGCGTACAGGTCGGAGCGGTGGTCGACCGCCTTGCCGAGCGCCTGCTCGGGCGACAGGTACTGCGGGGTGCCCATGACCATGCCGGTCTGGGTCATCGTGGTGGCCCCGCCGGTCAGCGCCCGGGCGATGCCGAAGTCCATCACCTTGACCGCGCCGGTGGTGGTGATGATCACGTTCGCGGGCTTGATGTCGCGGTGGACGATCCCGTTCCGGTGGCTGTAGGCGAGCGCCTCCAGCACCCCGGCGATGATGATCAGCGCCTGGTCGACCGGCGGCGCCTCCTCGTCCACCAGCAGCTCGCGGACGGTCCGGCCCTCGACCAGCTCCATCACGATGTACGGCGTGGACTCGTCCCCGACGTACTCCTCGCCCGTGTCGTAGACCGAGACGATCGAGTGGTGGTTCAGCGCCGCGACGGCGTGCGCCTCGCGGGTGAACCGCAGCCGGGCGACCTCGTCCTGGGCCAGCTCGCCGCGGAGCAGCTTGACCGCCACGGTGCGGCCCAGCCGCACGTCCTCGGCGGCGAAGACCTCGGCCATGCCGCCGCGGCCGAGCCGGTGGGTCAGCCGGTACCGGCCGTCGCCGACCGTGCCCAGCGGGGCGGCGGTGCCGCGCCCCGGGGTCTGCGGCCCGCCCCGGCCGAAGGGCGGCAGCGCGGAGGTCGCGGATTCGCTGCCCGGCTCGGGAATCCGCGGCGTCCCGCCGGTCCGTCCGTCCGCTCGGGCACCCGCGTCGTCGTCCGGCTGCTGCGTCTGTGCCATCGCTCCTCGCCCCGGGCGTTCGCTCGGAATCGCGGTGCCCTGTCGCTTACGTATCCCCGAACGCTACCGCTTCCGGCACGGACCCGTGACACGCCCGAACCAGCCGGATTCCGTCAGAGCAGGCCGTTCCGGTCGGCCGGCCGGTCCAGGACCAGCACCGAGGCCGGCCGCTCGGCGTGCCCGCTGTAGCCGGTCTTGGTCTTGTCCTGTGCCCGGCTCACCACGATCGCGATGATGATCCCGGCCAGGACCAGCACGCCGACGATGATCGCGACGACCACGAAGGCCGTGGAGCAGCCGCCGGCGTTGGGCTTCGGCTGCTGGTACGGCGGCATCGTCCGCGGCCCCGGGGCGCGCATCGGCTGCGGGAAGGGCTGCGGCGTGTGCGGGGCCTGGGGGCGCGGCGTCTGGTAGGCGGGCGGCGGGGTCCGGTACTGCGGCTGCTGGGCCGCCCCCTGCTGCGGGAACTGCGGGCGCGGCGTCTGGTACGCCGGCGGCGGGGTCTGGTACTGGGGCTGCTGGCCCCCGCCCTGCTGGAGGAACTGCGGGTGCGGGGTCTGCGGGGCCTGGGGGTGCGGGGTATGCGGCGCGGCGTGCACCGCGCGCGGACCCTCGTTGATCACCAGCGGGGTGCTCGCCCGGAGGGACTGCCCGCCGCCCTTCAGCTCCGCGATCAGCCGCTCCGCCTCGTCCCGCATCGCGGCGGCGCTCTGGAAGCGGTGGGCCGGGTCCTTGCGCAGCGCCTGCGCGACGTAGGCGTCCACGGCCGGGGTGATCGAGCGGTTGAGGGTGGAGGGAGCCGGCGGCTCCTCCTGGACGTGCTTGTAGGCGATCGAGAAGGCCGAGTCGCCGTCGAAGACCAGCTGGCCGGTGAGCATCTCGAAGAGCATCACGCCGACCGAGTACAGGTCGGAGCGGGCGTCCACCGGCTTGCCGAGGGCCTGCTCGGGCGAGAGGTACTGCGGGGTCCCGACGACCATGCCGGTCTGCGTCATGGACGTCACGCCGGACTCCAGCGCCCGGGCGATGCCGAAGTCCATGACCTTGACGTTGCCCTTGCGGTCGAACATGACGTTCCCGGGCTTGATGTCGCGGTGCACCAGGCCCATGTCGTGCGAGGCCTCCAGGGCGTTCAGCACCCCGACGGTGACCTTCAGGGCCTCCTCGGTGGGCACCGCGCCGTACTGGGCGACCGCCTCGTTGATCGTCTCGCGCAGGCCCTTGCCGTCGATCAGCTGCATGACGATGTACGGCGTGCTGGAGCCGTCCGGGGCGACGTCCTCGCCGCTGTCGTACACCGTGACGATGTTGGGGTGCTCCAGCCGGGCCACCGCCTGGGCCTCGCGGCGGAACCGCTCCTTGAACGAGTCGTCCCGGCCCAGCTCGCTGTGCATGCTCTTCAGCGCGACCTGCCGGTCCAGCACGCTGTCGTACGCGAGGTGCACGGAGGCCAT
Organism: Kitasatospora sp. NPDC048194; assembly: GCF_043202455.1. NCBI lineage: Bacteria > Bacillati > Actinomycetota > Actinomycetes > Kitasatosporales > Streptomycetaceae > Kitasatospora > Kitasatospora sp. NPDC048194. The sequence goes on along the minus strand of NZ_JBIDAK010000003.1, from coordinate 393,361 downwards.
GCCGCCCTCACCCAGCAGCCGCTGCAGCACATAGCGGCCGTTGCCCAGGGAGAAGCCCTCGACCGCCGCGTTGCCGTGCTCGCTCATGGTCCTCTGCTCCCCCTCGGCGCGGCCGTGCTGCCGCAGCCGTGACGTTCGGTCTCGTCCGTGCGTGGTGGGCCCGGCCCGCTGGCCTGGCGGACCCCTGTCGCGGCGGCGCGACCGGCCAGCGACAGGGGTCAGGGTATCGGCTCCCGCGGACGGTGACCGGTCCAGGGGCGATGCTCGCCCCGGACCGCCGGCGCCCGTTCCACGGCGGTGCGGCCCGGGGCGGATCGTCGCGGTACGTCCCGTCGTGCGGGCGCCCTACAGGTAGGGACCCGAGCGGATGCCGCGGCCCTGGCCCGGCTCCTCCTCGTCGGCGTCACCGCCGTGCAGACCGGGCGGCAGGGCGCGGCGCATCTGCTCCAGCTGGGCCCGGGCGGCCATCTGCTGGGCGAACAGGGCGGTCTGGATGCCGTGGAACAGGCCCTCCAGCCACCCCACCAGCTGGGCCTGGGCGATCCGCAGCTCGGCCTCGGTCGGGATGCTGTCCTCGGTGAAGGGCAGCGAGAGCCGCTCCAGCTCGGCGACCAGCTCGGGCGCCAGCCCCAGCTCCAGCTCCTTGATCGAGCTGGCGTGGATGTCCTTCAGCCGGGCCCGACTGGCCTCGTCGAGGGGCGCGGCCCGGACTTCCTCCAGCAGCTGCTTGATCATGCTGCCGATGCGCATGACCTTGGCGGGCTGCTCGACCATCTCGGTCACCGGGAGCTCGCGCGGGGCGTCGCCCTCGTCGTCCCCGTCCCCCGAACCGCCGGCGAACCCCTGGCCCACCGGCAGCCCGTCCGGTCCGACGATCAGCACCTTCTGGCCGTCCTGCGACTGCCCGCCGGCGGCCCGGAGGGGCTCCTGCGACGAGCGCTCGTTCATCGGATTCGTCATGAACAACATTCTCTCTCACTGGGGTTGGTCGGGCGGAAGCCCCCGTTCGTCCCGCCGGCCTGCGCCACCCGCTCACGACGGTACGCCCCGGGGCCCCGCGCGGGAATCCGTACGGATACTCAGTTCCCCGCCACCGTTGCGCCCGGATCCCGCCCCGGAACCCGCACCGAACCTCCACTCCGGAGGGGCGGGCGCGGTCCGGCGCGGGGCGGCTGCGGCTGGGGGCGGGGCGGCGCGGACGCTCGAGCGGCCGACCGGTTCAGCCCTTGCGCAGGCGCAGGCCGATCAGGCCGAGGCCGCAGCCGATGAGGCCGAGGCCCACGCCGAGCGGCAGCTGGAGGGTGGACGGGTCCTGCCAGCGGGCCGGGAGGACCAGGGGGACGGCGGGAGCCGCCACGGCCTGGCCGGCCGAGGCCGCGACGGCGTCCTGGCCGGCGGCCTGGGCGTCCTGGCCGTTGGCGTCGGCGTCCGGGTCCTGGGCCTGGTCGGGCGCCTGGTCCGGCGCCTGCTCGGACACCTGTGCCGGGGCCCGGTCGGGGGCCTGCGCGGGCGGCTGCGCGGGCGGTTGCTCGACGGCCTGGTCGACGGCCTGGTCGGGCGCCTGCTCCGGTGCCACGTCGGGGCGTTCCGGCGCCGACGCCGGGCGGTGCCGGTGGACCCGGGGGAAGTCGCCCGGGTACGGGCGCGACCACGGGGGACCGGGATGCTGCGGCGGTGCGGCCGACAGGCCCGTGCCCGTGCTCACGTCGGCGCCGGTTCCGGCAGTCGTGTCGGCACTCGGTCCGGCGCCCATGTCGGTACTCGGGCCGGCGCCCATGTCGGTACTCGGGCCGGCGCTCACGCCGGTACTCGGGTCGGCGCCCATGTCGGCACTCGGGCCGGCGCTCACGTCGGCACCGGCGTCGGAGTTCGACGGGGGCTCCGCGACCGCCGCCGATGCGGCGGCCAGCGGGAGCGTGAGCCCCAGCACGGCCGCCGCGAGCAGCCTGCGGGTGCGGCGGGTACGACGGTGGTGCGGCGCAGCGGGCAGCGGCCCGAGGGGTGCGTGCGGAGTTGCGGCCACGGTCGGAGTCCTTCCGACGGCCGACCGCGCCCGGGGGCGGGTCGGCGGCGGGACAGCTCCGGACCAGCCTCACACATTCCGACCGGTGCGGCACTTCGACCGAGCCGCGGGCCGCCCGCCACGCCTCCCGCCTACGGCAGGCCGCAGACCGCAGACCGGAGACCGCAGACCGCGCCCTCTCGGACCGCGGCCCCTCGGGCCACGCCTCCCTCAGGCCTTCAGCACGACCTTCCCCACCGGCTCCCCCGCCTCCAGCGCCCGGTGCGCCGCGCCTGCCTCGGTCAGCGGCAGCACCCGGTCCACCACCGGCTTCACCACGCCGGACTCGACCAGCGGCCACACGTGCTCCCGCACCGCCGCCACGATCGCCGCCTTCTCCGCCAGCGGCCGCCCGCGCAGGTTGGTGCCGATCACCGCGGCCCGCTTGCGCAGCAGCGCGTTGAGGTCCAGCTCGGCCTTCACCCCGCCCTGCAGACCGATGATCACCAGGCGGCCGTTGACCGCCAGGGCGTCCACGTTCCGCTGCAGGTACTTGGCACCCATGATGTCCAGGACGACGTCCGCCCCGGCACCGTCGGTGGCCTTCCGCAGCTCCTCCACGAAGTCCTGCTCGCGGTAGTCGATCGCGATGTCCGCACCCAGCTCGGTGCAGCGCGCCAGCTTCTCCGCGCTGCCCGCCGTCACCGCGACCCGCGCGCCGACGGCCTTGGCCAGCTGGATCGCCATCGTCCCGATGCCGCTCGCGCCGCCGTGCAGCAGCACCGTCTCGCCGGGGCGCAGGTGGGCGGTGAGGAAGACGTTGGACCAGACGGTGCAGACCACCTCGGGCAGCGCCGCGGCCTGCTCCGGGCTCAGCCCCTTCGGCAGCGGCAGCAGCTGCCCGCTCGGCACGGCGACCCGCTGCGCGTAACCGCCGCCGGCCAGCAGCGCGCACACCTCGTCGCCGACCGCCCACCCGGACACCCCCGGCCCGAGCGCGACGACCCGGCCGGCGCACTCCAGCCCGGGGTACGGCGAGGCGCCGGGCGGCGGGTCGTAGAAGCCCTGCCGCTGGAGCAGATCGGCCCGGTTGACGGCGGTGGCCGCGACCTCGACCAGGACCTCGCCCTCACCGGGCACCACATCGGGAACCTCGGCCCACACGAGCGCCTCGGGGCCGCCGGGCACGGGAATCGTCATCGCATGCATGGTCCGAACCTACTGCGCGGCGCGGCCGTCCGGGGCTCAGGCCCCGCTCCGGCCGGTCGACTTGATGACGATCACCCGGTCGGTGAGCTGCAGCACGGCGGCCTCCGGATCGTCGTGGTTGAGCACCCGCCGGCCCCGGACCACCGCGACCACCAGGTCCTCGCACGCGCGCGGACCGCGTCCCGCCTCGGCCCGGGTGACCGGCCGCTCGACCACGTCCAGCCCGTTCCCGTACGTCAGCAGGTCCTCCATCACCGCCCCGGCGTGCGGGCTGAGCATCGACAGTCCGAGCAGCCGGCCGGCCGAACTGGAGCTGGTCACCACGACGTCGGCGCCGCTCTGCCGCAGCAGCGGCGCGTTCTCGTCCTCCCGCACCGCCGCGACCACGGTGGCGGTCCGGTTCAACTGCCGCGCCGTCAGGGTGATCAGGACGGCGGTGTCGTCCCGCTCCGGCGCGACCACCACCCGGGCGGCGACGGGCAGCGCGGCCCGCACCAGGGTGTCGGTCCTGGTCGCGTCGCCGACCACCCCGACCAGGCCGTACTGCGAGGCCTGGTCGATCACCTTGCGCTGCGGGTCGACGACCACGATCTCCTCCTTCGCCACCCCCTGTCCGAGCAGGGTGTCGACGGCGCTGCGCCCCTTCGTCCCGAAGCCGATGACGACGGTGTGCTCGCGCACGGTGGACCTCCAGCGGTTCAACCGCCACTGCAGGCGGGTCCGTTCGGTGAGCACCTCCAGCGTGGTGCCGACCAGGATGATCAGGAACAGCACGCGCAGCGGGGTGATCACGAAGATGTTGGTGAGCCGCGCGCTGTCGCTGTACGGGGTGATGTCGCCGTAGCCGGTGGTGGAGAGCGTCACGGTGGCGTAGTACGCGGCGTCCAGGAAGCTGACCCCGCCGCCCGCGTTGTCGTGGTAGCCGTCCCGGTCCAGGTAGACGGCCACCGTGGTGGCGACCAGCACGGCGAGCGCCAGCAGCAGCCGGGAGCCGACCTGCCGGACGGCGGGCGCGGCGGGCCTGGCGGGGAGCACGATCCCGGCGTCCGCCCACGGCTCGGCACCGGGGGCGCCGCGCCGCGATCCGCTCACGGTGCCTCCAGCAGCTCGACCGTCTCCCCGGCCGCCGCCCCGCCGGGCGGGATGACGGCCAGTGCCTCGGCCCGGGCGAGGCCGCGCAGCATCGCCGGTCCGTCGAAGGCGAGGGGCACCACCCCCTCGGCGGTGCGGCGCACCGGTTGCAGCCGGGTGTCGGCCGGGTGCCCGGGCAGCAGCACGGCCGCCGTGGCGAGCGCGGGTGCCGGGACGGTCCGTCCGGCGCGGGCGTGCAGCAACGGCAGGCCGAGCGTGAGCATCCCGGCGACGGCGGCCAGCGGGTTGCCGGGCAGCCCCACCAGGTGGCGCCCGCCGGGGAGTTCGGCCAGCAGCATGGGGTGGCCCGGCCGCACGGCGACGCCGTCCACCAGCAGCCGGGCGCCGGCCTCGGCGAGTGCCCGGTGCAGGAAGTCCACCGGCCCGGCGGCCGTCCCCCCGGTGGTCACCGTGACGTCGGCGGTGGAGTGCCGCAGCGCGTCCCGCAGCAGCCCGTAGTCGTCCCGGACGCACCGGACGTCGGCCACCTCCGCGCCGGCCGCCCGGAGCCAGGGCGGCAGCAGCGGACCGAGCGCGTCCCGGACCAGTCCCGGCCCGGGAATCCCCGTGTCCATCAACTCATCGCCCAGCACCAGCAGTTGGACCACTGGACGGCGCCGGACGGCGAGCCGGTCGTGGCCGCAGGCGGCGGCCAGCCCGAGCACCGCCGGTCCGATCACCGTCCCGGCGGGCAGCAACTCCTCCCCCCTGCGGCACTCCTGACCGCGGGGGCGGACGTCCTGGCCGGTGGTCAACGGCTGCGGGCCGCGGTCGTACAGCAGGGTGCCGTCCGCCCGCCCGTGCTCGCGGCGCAGTACGGCGGTCGCGCCGGGCGGCAGTTGGGCTCCGGTGGCGATCTCCACGGCGTAGCCGTCGGCCAGCCGCTCCACCTCGGCGCGGCCGGCCAGCACCCGCCCGCAGACCCGCCAGGGCCCGGGGCCGGCGACGGCCCAGCCGTCCATCGCGGAGGTGTCGAAGGCGGGCAGGTCGGTCAGCGCGGCCAGCGGTTCGGCGAGGGTGCGTCCGAGGGTCTCGGCCAGGGGCACCCCGACCGCCGGCAGCGGACCCAGCCCGGCGCGGCGGGCGGTCTCCCGGGCCCGCGGCCAGCTCAGCGTGGCGGGACCGGCGGACGGTGCCGCCGCGGCGGTCCGCCCGGCCGCACTCACGACTCGTCCGGGCCGGCGGCGGGCCAGCGCTCGGCGAGTGCCGCGACCCGCCGGGACGCCTCGGCCACGGCCTCCGCCCCGCCGCCCCGTTGCGCGGCCGCGTAGCCGATCAGGAAGGCGGTCAGCGGCGCGGCCGGCCGGGCCACCCCGTGCGCGACCACCCGGGCTCCGTCGAGCAGGCCCCGGACGTCCACGTCCAGGTCGATGCCCAGGTCGGCCTTGACCTCGGCGATCCAGTCTTCCAGCGTGCGCTCCATGCGCCCATGCTGCCCGATCGGCGGTTTCCCCCGTGTGTTCACCCCGTGCGCGGCGCGCGTCGTTTCCCGCACGGGCCGGTGGCACGGCCGGTGAGGGCCCGTTCAGGCCCGGTCCGGTGAGGGCGCGCCCCGGCCGGGACCGGTGAGGCCGTGCTCCGGCCGGGACCGGTGAGACCCCGCCGGCTCCGCGCGCCCGCCCTACGACCGCTCCCGCTCCCGGGCCCGTTCCAGGTCCTCCCAGGTGTCGCAGTCGTGCGCGACGTCGTCGGTGTCGGCCACCGGCAGCCGGGGCAGCCCTCCGACGAGCCGGCGCAGCGGGAGGCCGGCCGGATCGCCGAGGGCGGCCAGCGCGGTGCGCAGCGGGGCGGTGCGGTAGGCGGCGGCGAGCGGCTGGTCGCGGCCGCCCGCGTCGACGAGTACGGCGGCCGCGACGGTCGGCCCGGCGGCGTCGAGGGCGCCGGCCAGCCGGTCCACCGTCCGCCGGTCCAGGAAGGGCAGGTCGGCGGCGAGCAGCAGCACGGTGTCCGCGGTGACCAGGCCGAGCCCGGCCGCGACGGCGGCGACCGGGCCGCCGCCGGGCGGCTGCTCCCTGGTCCAGCGGACCCCGGTGCGGGCGGTCGGCCGGGCGGGGCCGACCACGACGGTGGTCCGCGCGCCGGTGCAGGCGGCGAGCACCCGGTCGAGCAGGGTGGTCCCGCCCACGCTCAGACCGGGCTTGTCGGCCCCGCCGAGGCGGCGGGCGGCGCCGCCCGCCGGGACGATCACGTCGTACGGCGTCATGCGGCCAGTATCCGTCCGGCCGGGCCGCGCGCCGCCCGGCCACCCGTCCGGACCTGCTCGCCGGTGCCCCGTGCGTCTGGGACGGACCGGTCGGAGCGCTGCGCGTCGGGGCCCCGGGCCCGTCCGGACCTGCTCGCCCTCCGGGGCCGAGCTGCCCGGTGCGCTACCGGTCCGGCTCGTCCCCGGCCGGCTCGTCCTCGACGATCTCCGCGTCGATGATCCCGTCCTCCGCCTCCGCGGCCGCCGCCCGGGCGGTGTTCGCCGCCGCGCCCAGCTCCAGGAAGGACGGCAGGGTCAGCTCCCCGTACCGCTCGTTCATCGCCGTGACCAGGCCCTCCGGGTCGTGCGGGTGCGCGGCCAGGGCCAGGTCGAAGTCCCGCAGGTACGCCCCGGTGAAGGCGAGCACCCGGGCCGCGTCGTCACCCTGGTCGGGAGCGCGGTGCCCGGCGATCACCCGGTCCACGCCGAGCTCGGCGATCCGGCGGAGGTTGTGGCCCCAGGTGGTGCGCTGGGCCGGGGTGGTGTCGGCGGTCCAGAGGTGGGTGCCGTTGCCGACGAAGTCCCCGGCGATGACGGTCCGGGTGCTGGGCACGTGGACGACGGTGGACTCCCCGCAGTCGGCCTGGCCGAGCAGCAGCACCGGGATCACCTGGCGGTCGAGCATCAGCGGCTGCGGCAGCAGCGGGGCCGGCACCAGCGGGTGGTCCGGGATGTCGTCGCCGTACACGGGCTTCCACTGGGCGACCTTGGCGGCGACGGTCCGCCGGATGCCCTCCACCACGGCCGGTGCGGCCAGCAGTCGGGCGTCCGGGAAGAGTCGCAGCACCTCCTCGGCGCCGAAGTAGTGGTCGGGGTGCTGGTGGGTGACCACGATGGCGAGGAGTCGGCGGCCCTTGCCCGCGACCCATTCGGCCAGCTCCCGCCCGGCGCTGCGGGTGAGCTGGGCGTCCACCAGGATCGCGGTCCGCTCGCCGAGGATCAGCGTGGAGGTGGTGAAGAAGGCCGATTCGGGACCGGTGAAGACGGCGACCTCCAGCGGCGGGGCGCTCTCCTCGCGCGGGGACGACGTCACGGGCTGCTCCCTCTGGTCGGCGGTCGGACTCCCTGCGCCCTACAGCATGGGAGCACCGGCGGCCGAATGCGCGGAAGGCGCGCCCGATGGGGCGCGCCTTCGGGGGAGCCTCACGCCGCGGTGCGGGCGGCCGCCTCCTTGCCGCGGCGGGCGGCCAGCTCGAGCGCCTGCGCCTTGGACTCGACGGACTTCGGGACGAAGTCGGCCATCGCCGGGACCTTCCCGGCCAGGGTGAACTCCGGGACGATGAAGTCGACCTCCAGCCCGAGCATGCCGGTCAGCACCTTCTCCAGGTAGGTGATGACGAACTCGTACGGCTCGCGCGGGGCGCCGGGCGCGTAGGAGCCGCCGCGCGGAGCGACCACGGTGACCGGGGTGCCCTTGGCGGAGGGTGCGTCGCCGGCGGTGCGGCCGACCAGGATCACCTGGTCCAGCCAGGCCTTGAGGGTCGACGGGATCGTGAAGTTGTACATCGGGGTGCCGATCACCACGGCGTCGGCGCCCTCGAGCTCGGCCATCAGCTCCTCGCGCAGCGCGAAGGCGGCGGCCTGCTCGGCGGTGCGGCCCTCGGCGGGGACGAAGGCGGCGCTGATGCCGTCCATGTCGAGGTGGGGCAGCTGGTCGGCGGCGAGGTCCCGGTAGACCACGGTGCCGTCGGGGTGCTCGGCCAGCCAGGCGGCCCGGAAGGCGGCCGTGACCTCGCGGGAGACGGAGCCGTCGGCGACCGCGGAGGAGTCGAGGTGCAGGAGCGTGGGCATGGCGGAGCCTCCGGAGAGTTAGTCTCTACTCTTTCGTCTGTAGCTGCAACTAACGTAGCAGCTTACTTTTCTATAGTCACTACGGGCAGGTCGAGTACGCTGGTGCCATGGCCGAGCACGAGGTAGTGACCGATGGGGAGCCGACCGCCGCGGCGGCGTGCGCCGGCGGGGACCAGGCCGGCTGCTTCAACGTCGAGCTGGCGCTGACCCGGGTGTTCACCCTGCTCGGCAAGCGCTGGACCGGCCTGCTGCTGGCCGTGCTCAACCAGAGCGGCCCCGCCTACTTCTCCGAGCTGCGCCGCGCGATCCCGGGCATCAGCGAACGGATGCTCTCCGACCGGCTGACCGAGCTGACCGAGGCCGGGATGGTCGTCCGCGAGGTCGACGCGGGGCCCCCGCTGCGGGTCAGCTACCGGCTCACCGAAGGCGGCGCCGCGCTGAAGCCCGCGCTCACCGAGCTGGCCGTCTGGGCCGACCGCTACCTGCCGGAGACCGCCCTCAGGGGCGGCTGCTGACCGCTCGCTCCCGCCCCCGGCTCACCGGGCGCCGCCCCGGACGGCCGGCGCACGCACCGCAGACGCAGCAGAGCCCGTCCGCCGGAACGGCGAACGGGCTCTGCTGGAGATTCGGGCTCAGCGAGCGGCCGCGGCACCCCGCAGCCGGGCCACCCGGTCGGACACGCCCCAGGCGGTGACCCGCCAGAGCGCCTCGAACACGATGTTGCGGCTCATCTTGGACGCACCCAGCTCGCGCTCCACGAAGGTGATCGGCACCTCGGCGACCTTGAACCCGGCCTTCACCGTGCGCCAGGCCAGGTCCACCTGGAAGCAGTACCCGGCCGAGGCCACCTCGTCCATGCCCAGCCCGAGCAGCGTCTCCCTGCGGAAGGCCCGGTAGCCGCCGGTGACGTCCCGGATCGGCACGCCCAGCATCAGGCGCGAGTAGGTCGAGCCGCCGCGCGAGAGCAGCAGCCGCGACCTGGGCCAGTTCACCACCCGGCCGCCCGGCACCCAGCGCGAACCCAGCACCAGGTCGGCGCCGCGCAGCGCGCTCAGCAGCCGGTCCAGCTCCTCGGGCTGGTGCGAACCGTCCGCGTCCATCTCGACCAGGACGTCGTAGCCGTTGTCGACGCCCCAGCGGAAGCCCGCGAGGTAGGCGGCGCCCAGGCCCTCCTTGCCCTTGCGGTGCATGACGTGGACGTTGTGGTCCTCGGCGGCCAGCTTGTCGGCCAGCTCGCCGGTGCCGTCGGGGCTGTTGTCGTCGGCGACCAGCACGTGCGCCTCGGGCACCGAGGCACGGACCCGGCCGACGATCCGCTCGACGTTCTCCGCCTCGTTGTAGGTCGGGATGATCACCAGGACCCTGCCGAGATCAGCAAAACTCTGCTGGTTCACGGTCACGTACAAACCTCTCGGCCGATGGCGGGGGGCATCAGAACACCGTCGCCCGCACTCTGGAACGCGGCCCCGCCGACAGCCGCCGACGGGTCGACCACGGTGGACACGCTGTGCGGGGCGGGGACTGCTGCGTCCTGGCATCCTACTACCGCGCCCGGGAACCGCCCGTCCGGCCACGGCACTCCCACCCGACGACGACCGTTTCCCCGCACGAGGAGCGGGTGGGCTAGGGTCGATGCCCTTGCCCTTTTGCCCGTGCCCGGACCCGCCCGCACCGCCGGGCCGCCCCCGGCGACCCGGCACACCCGCCCAGACAGCGAAGGAGTAGGACCGCGCGCATGGACAGGCTCGTCAACACCGTCCGCCCGTACGCCTGGGGGTCGCTCACGGCCCTGCCCGAGCTGCTGGGACAGGAGCCGACCGGGGAACCGCAGGCCGAGCTGTGGATGGGCGCCCACCCCGGCGACCCGTCCCGAGCCGACCGCGGCGCGGGCCCGCAGCGGCTGGACGAGCTGATCGCGGCCGACCCCGAGGGCGAGCTCGGCGCGGCGAGCGTGGCCAAGTTCGGCCCGACGCTGCCCTTCCTGTTCAAGGTGCTCGCCGCCGGCGCCCCGCTGTCCATCCAGGCCCACCCCACCCCGGACCAGGCCCGGGCCGGCTTCGCCGCCGAGAACGCCCTCGGGATCCCGCTGGACGCCCCCGAGCGCAGCTACCGCGACGACAACCACAAGCCCGAAATGGTCTGCGCGCTCGGCGAGTTCGAGGGCCTGTGCGGTTTTCGCCGCCCCGCCGAGGCGGCCGGGCTGATGGCCGGGCTCGCGGCGCCGGGGCTGGACCCGCTGATCGACCTGCTGAGCGTCGAGGACGAGTCCGAGGCGCTGCGCGCCACCCTGGCCGCCGTCCTCACCATGGACGACGGGACCGCCGCGAAGACCGTCCGGGAGACGGCCGAGGCACTGGCGGCGCGCGACACCGCCGATCCGGACTCCGACTACGCCCCGTACGCCCGGATCGCCGAGGACTTCCCCCAGGACCGCGGCCTGATCGCCGCCCTGCTGCTCAACCACGTCCGGCTGCGCGCCGGCGAGGCGCTCTACCTGGGCGCCGGCGTGCCGCACGCCTACCTCTCCGGCGTCTGCGTCGAGCTCCAGGCCAACTCGGACAACGTGCTGCGGGCCGGCCTCACCCCGAAGCACATCGACGTGCCGGAGCTGCTGAAGGTCGTGGTCTTCGAACCGGACGCCGCCCGGATCGTCCGGCCCGTCCCGGTCGACGCCACCCCCGGCGAGCAGCTCTACCCCGTCCCGATCGACGAGTTCCGGCTCTCCCGCTTCGAGTTGGACGGCGTCGAGCGCGAGATCGACGGCCGCACCCCGCAGATCCTGCTCTGCACCGAGGGTGCGGTACGGCTCACCGCCGCCGACGGCACCACCCTGGACCTCGCCCGCGGCCAGTCCGCCTTCCTCCCGGCGACCGGCGCCCCGACCCGCGTCCGCGGCACCGGCAGCACGCTCTTCCGCGCCACCGTCACCGTCTGACCGCGGCACCAGCGCCGGTACGACGAAGGGCTCGCCCCCGAGCAGGGGGCGAGCCCTTCGCGCATCCGGTCAGCGGCCCCGCGGCCCCGGACCGGACGCGCCGACCTCGACCGGCACCGGCTCGGGCTCCACGGCGCGGACGGCGGCGTCCCCGGCCGCACCGGCCGGCCGTACCGGGTCCTCCGTCGGCCACCGCCGCTCGACGGCCTTCAGCACCTTGCGGCCCAGCTTCTGCCCGGGCATCTCGACCAGCTTGTAGAGCAGGTAGCTCGCGATCAGCACCACGGCGAGGTACTCGGCCGTCCAGAGCACCTTCCCGCCGGTGGTGGGCGGCACCTTGGCCACGTGCAGCAGCGGCTGGATGGTCCGCACCAGCGGGATGTGCAGCAGGTAGACCGAGAAGCTGACCGCCCCCAGCCAGGTCAGCGCCCGCGGGAAGCGCTTCCGCCGCAGCGCCATGGCCGCACCGAAGGTGACCCAGGCCGCCAGGTAGGCGCCCGACCAGGCCATCCAGCCGGAGGTCCAGGTGTGCTGCTCCATGCCGTCGCGGTTGTACATCCAGCCGACCGCGACCCCGGCCATGAGGACGAAGCCGCAGCAGAGCCAAGCCTGGAGCCGGTCGACCTGCCGGTGCTCGGCGCGGTACAGCACGGTGCCGGCGAACATCGTCGCGAAGATCATGAAGGACTCGAAGGCGGGGGCCCGGCTGTTGTTGTAGACGAGCACCAGCCCGAGGCCGGCCAGCAGCACCGCGCCGATCCGGGTCAGCGCGGGGCGCCCGCTCAGCATGCAGGCGAAGCCCATGAGGACGATCAGGGTCGCCGACCAGACCAGGCCCCGGGTGGAGGTGACGTCCCGGGTCAGCGTCATCGGCGCGATCGCCGTGCCGAGGAGCAGCGCCACCCCCGCGAAGCCGACCGCGATCGGGCCGCTGCGGCGGTGCCAGCCCATGGTGAACAGGGCGGTCACCAGGTAGTAGAAGACCATCTCGTAGCAGAGCGTCCAGGTGACGTTCAGGGCGTTCCAGACGCCCAGCAGGTCCTGGAGCATGATGCCGTTGGCGGCCACGGCCACGTAGTTGTGCCCGGTGGCGAAGAGCGCGACCGAGCCGTCACCCTTCGGGATGATGGCCAGCGCCACCGCGATGGCGATGATCACCGGTGGCCACAGCCGGAAGAGCCGACCGATCCAGAACGCCCGCACGTCCCCCCGGCGCTCCAGGGAGGCCGGGATGATGTAGCCGCTGACCAGGAAGAACAGCATGACCCCGTAGAGGCCGAGGTCCCCGTGCCACCAGATGAAGGCGGCCACCGGCTCCGGCAGCATCTTCAGGACGTCGAAGTGGTGCAGGGCGACCACGAGGGCGGCCACACCGCGGAGCGCGTCGAGCCAGCCCAGCCTGGCGGCTGATCCACCGGCCCGGGCCTTCGTGCTTCCCCCGGCCCGGCGGACGGTCAGCTGTCGTATCGTCTTCACGGCAGGGACAGTAGTCCATCGGGCACGGTCGTTCCCCCGCAAGCGCCCGGCGGGAACCGCCGGAGGTTCCCTAGTCCCGGGTCATGTCGACGAAGCGCGAGTAGTGGCCCTGGAAGGCCACCGTGATGGTGGCGGTCGGGCCGTTGCGGTGCTTGGCGACGATCAGGTCGGCCTCGCCCGCGCGCGGCGACTCCTTCTCGTACGCGTCCTCGCGGTGCAGCAGGATGACCATGTCGGCGTCCTGCTCGATCGAGCCGGACTCGCGCAGGTCCGAGACCATCGGCCGCTTGTCGGTGCGCTGCTCCGGGCCACGGTTCAGCTGGGAGAGCGCGATGACCGGGATCTCCAGCTCCTTGGCCAGCAGCTTGAGGTTCCGGGACATGTCCGAGACCTCCTGCTGACGGCTCTCGGCCCGGCGGGAGCCGCCGGACTGCATCAGCTGGAGGTAGTCGATGACGACCAGCTTGAGGTCGTTGCGCTGCTTGAGGCGGCGGCACTTGGCGCGGATCTCCATCATCGACAGGTTCGGCGAGTCGTCGATGTAGAGCGGGGCGTTGGAGACGTCCGGCATCCGGCGGGCGACCCGCGTCCAGTCGTCGTCCGTCATGTTGCCGGAGCGCATGTGGTGCAGCGCGACCCGGGCCTCGGCGGAGAGCAGGCGCATGGCGATCTCGTTGCGGCCCATCTCGAGCGAGAAGATCACGCTCGGCAGGCCGTTGTGGATCGAGCAGGCCCGGGCGAAGTCCAGCGCGAGGGTGGACTTGCCCATCGCGGGGCGGGCCGCGATGACGATCATCTGGCCGGGGTGCAGTCCGTTGGTGAGCTGGTCGAAGTCGGCGAAGCCGGTGGGCACGCCGGACATCTGGCCCTGCCGGGAGCCGATCGCCTCGATCTCGTCGAGGGCGCCTTCCATGATGTCCGACAGCGGCGCGTAGTCCTCGTTGGTGCGCTGCTCGGTGACGGCGTAGATCTCCGCCTGGGCGGCGTTGACGATCTCGTCCACGTCGCCCTCCGCCGCGTAGCCCATGCCGGCGATCCGGGTGCCGGCCTCGACCAGCCGGCGCAGCACGGCCCGCTCGTGGACGATCTGGGCGTAGTACTCGGCGTTGGCGGCGGTCGGGACGGAGTTGACCAGGGTGTGGAGGTAGGAGGCGCCGCCGACGCGCTGCAGCTCGCCGCGCTTGGTCAGCTCGCCGGCCACGGTGATCGGGTCGGCCGGCTCGCCGCGGGCGTAGAGGTCGAGGATCGCGCCGTGGATCAGCTCGTGCGCGGGCCGGTAGTAGTCGGCGGGCTTGAGCACCTCGACGACGTCGGCGATGGCGTCCTTGGAGAGCAGCATGCCGCCCAGGACGGACTGCTCGGCGGCGAGGTCCTGCGGGGGGACGCGCTCGAAGCCGTCGACGCCGCCGCCACCGTCCTCGCGGCGGTCGCGGTCCTCCCGGCGGTCACCCTTCTTGCCGTTGTTGTTGAAGCCGTTGTTGTTGAAGCCGCCACCGCCCTTGCGGAAGCCCTCGTCCCGGCCGCCGCCCTGGCCGCTCCGGTTGCGGGTGACGGGGAGCCGGTCGCTCGGGCCGTCCGGGAAGGGTGCGCCGTCGAACGCGCTCACCGGGAACGGGTCCTCTGCGGTCGGCCAGTCCTCCTCCGGCGGCGGGGCGTCGTGGTCGTCGTACTGGGGGCCGGTCACGCGTGTTCCCCGATCAGCGAGTCGTGCGAGTTGGAGCTGGGCCTTGCCGGTGGCTGGGTGGAGCGGAGCCGCTCCTCTTTGTACGCCACGGCACCGACAAATCGGACGCCGGGGCGGTGGGAGTGTCGGGCGGACGGCCCACGCTAAGGCGCTGGAAGCCCCTGCGCCAAGGCGGTTATCCACAGGGGGTGTGGATGAGCGGCCCTGGCCTGTGGAAAACTGCCGCAAAGCTGTGGACACCCCTGTGGAAGGGTCTGTGGATAACCGGACGATCGCCCCGCTGTCAACCGGCTGACCTGCGGTTACCTCTTTCCGGGCCTGTGCATGAGAAATTCTTCACACGCCACCGGGGGACTGTGGGCGCCCGGCGGCCGAAGCTCCTCGCTCAAGGTTTCGAGTAATGACTGCCAATGGCTAGCGGTCGTTACCTGTGGATGAGTACCCTGGAGCCCATGACCGCCGCCCCCACCGTGCCGCGCCCCGGCCGCCGGCACGACCGCGAGATCCTCGCCCTGGCCGTGCCGGCCTTCGGCGCGCTGGTCGCCGAGCCGCTGTTCCTGCTGGCCGACTCGGCGATCGTCGGCCACCTCGGCACCTCCCAGCTCGCCGGGGTCGGCGTGGCCTCCGCCGCACTCTCCACCGCGACCGGGGTGTTCGTCTTCCTCGCCTACGCCACCACCGCCGCGGTCGCCCGCAGGATCGGCGCCGGGGACCGCCGGGGCGCCGTCCAGCAGGGCGTCGACGGACTGTGGCTCGCCCTCGGCCTTGCCGTCCCGGTGGTCCTGTTCACCCTGCTGCTCGCCCCCTGGGTGGCCGACCTGCTGGGTGCCTCGCCCACCGCCGCGCCGTACACGGTGACCTACCTGCGGATCAGTTCGCTGGGCATCCCGGCGATGCTGCTGGTGATGGCCGCCACCGGCGTGCTGCGCGGCCTCCAGGACACCCGCACCCCGCTGCTGGTGGCCGTCGCGGGCTTCGCCGCCAACATCGGGCTGAACGCCGGGCTGGTGTACGGTGCCGGGCTCGGCGTGGCCGGCTCGGCCTGGGGGACGGTGCTGGCGCAGACCGGGATGGCCGCCGTCTACCTGGCCGTGGTGGTCCGCGGCGCCCGCCGGGAGCGGGCGTCGTTGCGGCCGGACGCGGCGGGCATCCGGGCCGGCGCCAGGGCGGGCGGCCCGCTGCTGGTCCGGACGGTCAGCCTGCGCGCGGTGCTGATGATCGCCACCGCGGTGGCCGCCCGGCTCGGCGACGACCAGGTGGCCGCGCACCAGATCACCATGACGCTGTTCAACTTCCTGGCCTTCGCGCTGGACGCCATCGCGATCGCCGGGCAGGCCATCATCGGCCGCTACCTGGGCGCCTCGGACGTGCCGGGAGCCAGGGCGGCGACCCGGCGGATGGTCGAGTGGGGCATCGGTTCCGGGGTGGTGCTGGGCCTGCTGGTGGTGCTCGCCCGGCCGCTGTACGTCCCGCTCTTCACGCCCGACCCGGCGGTGCAGGGGCAGCTGGACACCGCCCTGCTGCTGCTCGCGCTCAGCCAGCCGGTGTCCGGCCTGGTCTTCGTGCTGGACGGCGTGCTGGTGGGCGCCGGGGACGGGCCGTACCTGGCCCGGGCCGCCCTCGCCACCCTGGCGGTCTTCGTCCCGGTGGCGGTCGCGGTGCCGGCCACCGGCACCGGGCTGGCCGGGCTCTGGTGGGCGATGAACCTGTTCATGCTGGTCCGCGCGGTGTTCCTGGTGGCCCGCGCCCGCGGTGGCCGCTGGCTGGTCACCGGGGCCGTCCGCTCCTGACCGCCGGTTCCGGGAACGACCGAGGGCCGGACTCCCCGGGGGGAGTCCGGCCCTCGGGCCACTGCTACGGGACTCAGGCGGCCACGACGGCGACGTCGAGGTTGGCCACGACGTCGGAGTGCAGCTTGACCGAGACCTTGTGGGAGCCCACGGTCTTGATCGGCGAGGCGATCGCGACGGCGCGCTTGTCCACGACCGGGCCGCCGGCGGCCTTGATGGCCTCGACGACGTCGGCCTGGGTCACCGAGCCGAACAGGCGGCCGGCGTCGCCCGAGCGGACGGCCAGCTTGACCTGGACGCCCTCGAGCTGACCCTTGACCTCGTTGGCGGCCTCGAGGGTCTGGATCGCGTGGATCTTGCGGGCGCGACGGATGGCGTCGACGTCCTTCTGGCCGCCCTTGGTCCAGCGGATGGCGAAGCCGCGCGGGACCAGGTAGTTGCGGGCGTAGCCGTCCTTGACCTCGACGACCTCGCCGGCGGAGCCGAGACCCGGCACCTCGTGCGTGAGGATGATCTTCATTACTCGGTCACCCTCTCTTAGCGCGCGGTGCTGGTGTAGGGCAGCAGCGCCATCTCACGGCTGTTCTTCACGGCCGTGGCGACGTCACGCTGGTGCTGGGTGCAGTTGCCGGTCACCCGGCGGGCACGGATCTTGCCGCGGTCGGAGATGTACTTCCGCAGCAGGTTCGTGTCCTTGTAGTCAACGTAGTTGACCTTGTCCTTGCAGAAGACGCAAACCTTCTTCTTCGGCTTGCGAGCAGGCGGCTTCGCCATGGTGTGCTCCATTTGGGGTTCACGGCCCGGCGGGCGTCCGAGGACGCCGGCGGCCGGGCCGCACGAAATCTGTCAGCTCTTAGAACGGGGGCTCTTCCGAGTAGCCGCCACCGGACGGGGCACCCCAGCCGCCGCCCTGGTTGCCGCCGGACGGGGCGCTGGACGCCCACGGGTCGTCGGAGGGGCCGGACTGACCGCCGCCGGAGTTCCCACCCCAGCCGCCGCCGCCCTGCTGGCCGCCACCGCCGTTCCAACCGCCCTGGCCGCCACCCTGCTGGCCGCCGAAGCCGCCACCGGGGCCGCCGGACCGGTTGGCCCGGGTGACCTTCGCGGTCGCCGACCGCAGGCTCGGGCCGACCTCGTCGACCTCGACCTCGAAGACCGTCCGCTTCTCGCCTTCCTTGGTCTCGTAAGACCGCTGGCGCAGTCGGCCCTGCACGATGACGCGCATGCCGCGCTGCAGCGATTCGGCCACGTTCTCCGCCGGCTGACGCCAGACGTTGCACGTGAGGAAGAGGCTCTCGCCGTCCTTCCACTCGTTCGTCTGGCGGTCGAAGGTGCGGGGGGTGGACGCGATACGGAACTTCGCGACCGCCGCACCCGACGGGGTGAAGCGCAGCTCGGGGTCGTCGACGAGATTGCCGACGAGGGTGATGACGGTCTCGCCTGCCATGGTGGTGATGACCTCTCGGGAAGATGTCCGTTCACCGCTGTTTCACGTGAAACAGCGGTCGCGAGCTACCCGAGACCCGAAGGCCTCAGAGGTGGCTCAGTGGGTGTCCGGGCGCAGGACCTTGGTCCGCAGAACCGACTCGCTCAGGCCCATCTGGCGGTCGAGCTCCTTGACGACCTCAGGCGTGGCCTTCAGGTCGATGACTGAGTAGATGCCCTCGGACTGCTTGTTGATCTCGTAAGCCAGACGGCGACGACCCCAGGTGTCGACCTTCTCCACCTTGCCGCCGCCGTTGCGGACGACGGTGAGGAAGTTCTCGATCAGGGGGGAGACAGCGCGCTCCTCGACCGAGGGGTCGAGGATGACCATCACCTCGTAGTGACGCATGAGTAACCCACCTCCTTTGGACTCAGCGGCCACGGTCTCTCCGTGGCAGGAGGGTTGTGCGTTGCGTCGGCACCGGCGGTGACGACACCGGCTCACCGTAGCGGCCGGGTCCGACAGTCGGCCCCGCACACCCGGGATCGGGTGTCACCCGGAAGAGGGCGCAAGGGGGCACAACTACACCAGTGCAGACGGCACAGCCTACCTGCACCCGGACGGCCGAACAAAACGCATAGGGGTTGTGAGAGCGACCCAACCGCCGCAATCTGGACGGAACGGGATTCCTGCCCGTTCGTCTCCACGCCAGGAGGTGGGATTCATGGCCCAGTCCGTCCATCGCATGCCCGCGCTCACGCTGAACACCGACGGCCACCCGCACCCCCGCGAGAACACCCTGGTGGCGCTCACCGCCGTCCTGGGAGTCATCGCCTTCACCACGTCGTTCTTCTACAACCTGCACGTGCTGACCTCGTGGACCGGCCTCGCCGGGATCGTCACCGGGCTCTGGGGGATGTTCGTCTCGGTGACCACCGCCGAGCGCTTCGTCCTGATGATCACGCTCGGCGCTTCCGCGATCGGCTTCTACCTCGGCATCGCCCGCGGCGGCCTGGTGGGCTGAGGCCCGTCGGAGCCCGTGCGGAACCCCGTTCGGGCCCGGCCCAGGAACCCTCGGCGCCCCCGTCGCGTATCTGCAGAGAAGACAGGTACGCGACGGGGGCGCCGTCGTGCCCGCAGCGGCGGGCCGGCGGGTCCCGGACGATAAGGTCAGCCCGAGAACCTGGGGCCACCGCAGCCCGACCGACGAGGAGCACCGAGCAATGAGCCTGCGCCTGAGGACGATCACCCGCGAGGAGCACCTCGCCTTCATCAGGAGCCGCGCCTCGGCCAGCCACATGCAGGTGCCGGCCTGGGGCGACGTGAAGGCCGAGTGGCGCTCCGAGTCGATCGGCTGGTTCGACGAGCAGAACCAGCTGGTCGGTGCCGGCCTGGTGCTCTACCGCCAGCTCCCCAAGGTCAAGCGCTACCTCGCCTACCTGCCCGAGGGCCCGGTCATCGACTGGTTCGACCGCGACCTCGACCGCTGGCTCTCCCCGATGCTGGCCCACCTGAAGTCCCAGGGCGCGTTCTCCGTGAAGATGGGCCCGCCGGTGGTCATCCGCCGGTGGAACGCCCCCACCATCAAGGAGGCCATCGCCGCCAAGCAGGCCAAGCGCCTGCGCGACATCGAGGCCGACTGGTACGAGCCGCGCGCCTTCGAGGTGGCCGACCGGCTGCGCAAGGCCGGCTGGCTGCAGGGCGAGGACGGCGGCGCGGGCTTCGGCGACGTCCAGCCGCGCTACGTGTACCAGGTGCCGCTGGCCAACCGCTCGCTGGACGACATCCAGAAGGGCTTCAACCAGCTCTGGCGCCGCAACATCAAGAAGGCCGAGAAGAGCGGCGTCGAGGTGGTCCAGGGCGGCTACGACGAACTGCCGATCTTCCACCAGCTCTACCTGGTGACCGCCGAGCGCGACCGGTTCACCCCGCGCCCGCTGGCCTACTTCCAGCGGATGTGGAACGCCCTCAACGCCGAGGACCCCAACCGGATGCGGCTCTACATCGCCTACCACGAGGGCGAGCCGCTGGCCTCGACCACGATGCTGGTGGTCGGCGAGCACGTCTGGTACTCCTACGGCGCCTCGGCCAACCACAAGCGCGAGGTCAAGCCCTCCAACGCGATCCAGTGGCGGATGATGCGCGACGCCTACGCCCTCGGCGGCGGTGTGTACGACCTGCGCGGCATCAGCGACACCCTCGACGAGAACGACCACCTGTTCGGTCTGATCCAGTTCAAGGTCGGCACCGGCGGCCAGGCGGCCGAGTACCTCGGCGAGTGGGACTTCCCGCTGAACAAGCTGCTGCACAAGGCCCTCGACCTCTACATGTCCCGCCGCTGAGGAGACTGACCCGATGACACTGTCGCTCTACCTCGACACCGAACGCTGGCGCACCCACCAGCGGTCCGTGCTGTCCGAGTTCCCCGGCCTGGTGCCCGTCGCCAAGGGGAACGGCTACGGGCTGGGCAACCACCGGCTGGCCGAGGAGGCGACACTGCTCGGCACCGGTGTGCTGGCCGTCGGCACCGCCTACGAGGCGGCCGACGCCGCCGAGTGGTACGGCGGCGAGCTGCTGGTGCTCACCCCGTACCGGGTCGGCGAGGAGGTGCTCCCGCTGCCGCACGCCCGGGTGATCCGGACGGTGGCCAGCGTGGACGCGCTGCGCGCGCTGCACGGCGCCCGGGTGGTGCTGGAGTGCATGACCACCATGCGCCGGCACGGCGTGAGCGCGGACGACCTGCGGACGGTGGCCGCCGAGCTGGACGGGGTCTCCTTCGAGGGCCTGGCGCTGCACCTGCCGATGGACCGGCCGGACGGTTCCAGCCCGGTCGAGGAGGTCGCGTACTGGGTGGACACCGCCCGGGCGGCCGGCATCCCGGTGCACACCGTCTTCGTCAGCCACCTCGGCGCGGCCGGCATGGACCAGCTGGCCCAGCGATACCCGGGCACCGTCTTCCGGGCCCGGATCGGCACCCGGCTCTGGCTGGGCGACCACGCCGCACTGGAGGTCCGGGCCACGGTGCTGGACGTCACCCCGGTCAGGAAGGGGGACCGCTACGGCTACCGCCAGCACCCGGCGCCCTCCGACGGCCACATCCTGGTGGTCGCCGGAGGCACCGCGCACGGCATCGGCCTGGAGGCCCCCAAGTACGTGGCGAGCATGGGCGCCCGGGCCAAGGGCATCGCCCGGGCCGGTCTGGCGACCGTCAACAAGACCAAGTCGCCGTTCCACTGGGCCGGCAAGCAGCTCTGGTTCGCCGAGCCGCCGCACATGCAGGTCTCCCTGCTGTTCCTGGACGGCGAGACCGAGCCGCCCGCGATCGGCGACGAGCTGGGCCTCCAGGTCCGGCACACCACCACCCACTTCGACCGCGTGGTGGACCGCTGAGCATCCCCCTCGGGGGTGCTCAGCGCGCTCACGGCCGCTCGGCCGGCTCCGACGGTCCTGGCTTCTCCAGCCACTGCTCGGGGCCGGCCGGCGCGTAGGCGGCGTAGCTCTCCTCCTCGCGCAGCCGTCGGGCGGTCCCCAGCACGGTCACGTCCGGGGCGCGGTCCAGCACCCCGCCGGAGGGGTCGTCGCTGCCGTCCCAGCGGACCGGGTCGCGGTCCGCGTGGAGGACGTCCCGGACCACCAGCCCGACCAGGTAGAGCGTGCCGAGCAGGTGCAGCACGATCGCGAAGTGGTACCAGGACTCGCCGATCCCGTGCTGCTTGGGCCCGGTCACGAAGCCCAGGTGGGACCAGATGCCCAGGGTGTACAGCACCTCGCAGGCCTGCCAGACGAGGACGTCCCGCCAGCGCGGCCGGGCCAGCGCCGCGAGCGGCAGCAGCCAGAGCACGTACTGGGGCGAGTACACCTTGTTGACCAGGACGAACAGGGCGACCACCAGGAAGGCGAGCTGCGCGAAGCGCGGCCGCCGGGGTGCGGACAGGCCCAGCCACGCTATGGCCGCGCAGCCCAGCACCATCAGCACCCCGATGTAGAGGTCGAGGTCGGCCAGCCCCACGCCGCGGTTCTGCATCAGGATCAGCCAGAACGAGCCGTAGTCCTCGCCGCGGTGCTCGCTGAAGACGTAGAAGGTCGACCAGCCCTGCCAGTTGGCCGCCATGATCGGCAGGTTGACCACCAGCCAGGCGCCCACCGCACCGCCCAGCGCCACCCGGAACTCGCGCCACTTCCCGGCCCGCCAGCAGAGCACCAGCAGCGGGCCGATCAGCAGGAGCGGGTAGAGCTTGGCCGCGGTGGCCAGGCCGATGAACACCCCGGCCCAGCCCGGGCGGGACCTTGCCCACCAGGCCATCCCCACGGCCGCCAGGGCGACGGCGAGCAGGTCCCAGTTGACCGTGCCGTTGAGCAGCAGCACCGGCGAGAGCCCGAAGAGCAGGGCGTCCCAGGGCCGGCGGCGGTGGGTGCGCGACAGCGCCACCACGGCGACCACCGCGCAGGCCATCAGCAGCCCGGCGTTGATCGCCCAGAACCACTGCTCCTGGTCCTGCTGGGTGCCGCCGCCCGGTGTCAGCCAGGCCGCGACCTGCATGAACAGGCCGGTCAGCACCGGGTACTCGAGGTACTGGAGGTCCCCCGAACTGCCCGGGATGCGGTCCACGTAGGGGTGCAGCCCGGCCGCGAAGCCGCGCCCGGAGAACAGGTGCGGGATGTCGCTGTAGCAGGCGTGGATGTACTGCGGCGAGCCGGGCTGGAACCAGGCCTGCTGGTAGCAGGGCAGGTCGTGCACCATGCCGAGCACGGAGACCACGATCACCACGAGCGCCAGGAAGCGCGCCGGGATCCACCAGGAGACGCCGAGCAGCGCCCGGCGGCCGGGCGGGCCGCCGAACACCTCACTGCCGGCCGCCGCCACCCGGTCCTCGTCGGCCGGGACGACCACGGTGTTGGCCGGCGGCGCGGGCGTGGCGACGGCTGCCGGGGTGGGCCCTGCGGCGGCGCCGGACCCGTGCGGGCCCGCGGTTTCGTCACGATCGCTCGACGTCATGCCGGACATCCTGCCGCACCGGATGCGCCGGGACGAGGAGGACCCCGCGGCGGCCCTGGCGGTACGGGTGGTACGGAGGGGGCGCGGCCGGCGAAACGTGACGAAACGGCGGTGGCGGCCCTCCGTGGAGGACCGCCACCGCCGTCGTGATCGCGTCGCCGGGCCGTAGCGCCGTACCGGGCGCCGCCGCGCCGTCCGCGCTCGGGCCGCTACCCGCCCGCCCCGGCGCCCTGGGCCGCGCCGGTGCTGGTCGCGGTGGGCTTGCCGGTCGGTTTGCCGCTGCCGCCGCCACCCGAGCTGCCGGTCGGGGTCGGCGTCGTGCAGCTGAGGATGAAGCAGGTGTCCGTCGGCGTCGGCCTGCCCGGGTGGGTCGGCGGCTGGGTCGGCGGGCAGTCCACGCCCTGCACGCAGCCCCCGCCCTGGGTGGGCTGCGGCGGCTGGGGCTGGTTGGGCTGCGGCTGGGCCGGCTGGGTCTGGGTCTGCGCCGGGGCCGACGGCGTCTCGGTCGGCGCCTGGGTCGCCGTGGCCGTGGCCGTGGACGGCGCGCCCGAGGAGTCCACCTCGGTGCCGACGGGCTGCGGGCTCGGGAAGTCCAGCTTCTTCTCGTTGGCCAGCGCGGCCTTCATGTACCGGGTGAAGACGTCGGTCGGGATGTCACCACCGTGGATGGACTCCTTGCCGCCGGTGCCGTTGAGCGACAGCCGGTCGTGCTTGGCGGGGTCCTCGCGCCACATCGCGACGCTGGTCACCAGCTGCGGGGTGTAGCCGACCCACCAGGCCGACTTGTTCTGGTCGGTGGTACCGGTCTTGCCGGCCACCGGGCGGCCCAGCGAGTTGGTCTTGGTACCCGTACCGTTCTTGGCCACGTTCACCAGCACGTCGGTGACGTTGTCGGCGACGGCGGGCTCCAGCGCGACCTTGGTGTCCTTCTTGCCGAAGCCCGGGCGCTCCCTGCCGTCCACCTCGACCTTGGTGGCCGAGTAGGGCTCGGCCTCCTTGCCGCTGGCCGCGAAGGTGCCGTAGGCGGTGGCCATCCGGATCGGGCTGATGGTGGAGGTGCCGAGCGGGAAGGTCAGGGTCTTCGGGTCGGCCAGGCTCTCCCGCTTGATGCCCATCTGCACGGCGATGTCGGCGACGTTCGAGCCGCCGACGTCCTGGTTCAGCTGGACGAAGGGCACGTTGTACGAGTACTGCATGGCCTGCCGGAGCGAGACGTAGCCGCGCTTGCCGCTGTCCTCGTTCTTCTGCCGGTAGGGCTTGCCGTCGTCGCCGATCACCAGCGACCCGTCCGGCTTGCGGATCTCGGAGAGGTCGTCGGAGAGGTAGCGGCTGTCGGCGTTGATCCGCTTCGGCTTGCCGTCGTCGCCCTTCGCCGTCTGCACGCCCACCTGCATCGCGGTGGCCAGCACGAACGGCTTGAAGGTCGACCCGACCTGGACGCCGGTGGCGTTGGCGTTGTTGTCGAAGTGGCCGTTCTCCACGCCGTCGCCGCCGTAGAGGGCGACGATCGCGCCGTCACCGGGGCGGATGCTGGCCGAGCCGAACTGGATGAAGGTGTCGTTGTCCGGGCGCTTCTGCGGGTTGAGGTTCTCCGCCTTGACGTCGTCGACGGCCTTCTTGAGGGCGTCGACCTTGTCCTTCTCGAAGGTGGTGTAGATCTTCAGGCCGCCCTTGTCGATCATCTGCTGGGTGATCGTCTTGTCGGTGGCCATCACGTACTGGTTGACGGTGTCGACCAGGTAGCTGATCTCGCCGTTCATGTTGGAGCTGGGCTTGACCGGGATCGGCTCGGGGAACGTGGTGCACTTGGCCCGTTCCTCCGCGCTGACGTTCTTGGTCGCCACCATCCGGTCCAGGATCCACTTCCAGCGGTCCACCGCGCGGTCGTGGTTGGCCGGCTTGGAGGGGTCGTAGTAGTTCGCGCCCTTCAGCAGGCCGGCCAGCATCGCGCTCTGGCAGAGGTTCAGGTCCTTGGCGTTGACGCCGTAGTACGCCTGGGCGGCGGCCTGCGCGCCGTTGGCGTTGCGGCCGAACCAGCTGGTGTTCAGGTAGCTCTTGAGGATGTCGTTCTTGCTCATCTGCTGATTGACCTTCAGCGTGATGAAGAACTCCTTCAGCTTGCGGCTGAGGGTCTGCTCCTGGCTCAGGTAGGCGTTCTTGACGTACTGCTGGGTGATGGTCGAGGCGCCCTGGGTCTCACCGCCCTTCGCCATGTTGTAGACGGCGCGCAGCATGCCCTTGGGGTCGATGCCGCTGTCGGTGCGGAACGTCTCGTTCTCCGCGGAGATGACGGCGTTCTGGAGGTAGGGGCTCATGTCGTCGAGCTCGACGATCTGGCGGTTGGTGTCGCCCTTGCGGGTCATCTCACTGCCGTCGGCCCAGTAGTAGATCGTGTTCTGTTCCTTCACCAGGTCCTTGAGCTGGGGGACCTCGGTGGTCTGGTACAGGTAGAACACGACGCCCACGCCGGTGGCGAAGAACAGCAGGAAGGCGCTCAGCCACTGCTTCCAGGACGGCAGCCAGCGCCGGACGCCGGTCTTGCCCCACCGGGGGTAGTCGATGAAGCGCTTCTTGCCGGGGTCGGCGGCCGCGGCCGCGGAGGCGCCGGCACCACCGCGCCGGCCACCGCCTCCCTTGCCCTTCTTCTGCGCGGCCTTGCGCATCTCCGCACGGGTCATCCGGGGCTGCTGAGCGGTCTCCCGGACGCCCGGCGGGCGCCGGCGGCCGAGTCCGTCCGAGCTCAGCTCGTCGGGACCGGGTCCACCCCGACGGCCACCGCCCCCCGGGGGCTGCTGCCCGTCACCGCCCGGGTTGGGCGTCCGTCGCCGTCGCTCGCTCATGTTCCAGCCACTCCTCGCCAGGCCTTTCCAGCCTGAAGGCAGGGTTCACGTCCGATGCCCGGACCGCCCTAACCCCGGAGGTTGGTCCTCGTGCACACGCGACAGCGTACGCAGCGGGGAAACACAACTAATCGGGCATCAATCGCTAATAACCGCAAAACGGCGACAGATCATTACACGCCCGTTGCCAAGCCCACCCGCGCGTCGGCTTGTGATCACATTCACGCGTGCCCCCCTTGCCGGTTCCGGGGGTCGGGTTTACTGTTCTCGATATATCGAGCCGATACATCGAAACGGCATACCGCCGGATGCAGCGGCCGGGAGCGGGTCGAGAGGGAGGAGGACGACGGCAGTGGGCAGGCGCTCAGGAGTGCTGGAGTTCGCCGTTCTCGGGCTGCTCCACGACGCCCCGATGCACGGCTACGAGCTGCGCAAGCGGCTCAACATCCTGCTCGGAGCGCTGCGGGCGCTCTCCTACGGAACGCTCTACCCCTGTCTGAAGAGCCTGGTCGCCCAGGGTTTCCTGGTCGAGGACAACCCGGACGTCGAGTACGTCCCGGCCACCGCGCTCAACGGCAAGCGGTCGAAGATCGTCTACCGGCTCTCGCCCGAGGGCAAGCAGCGCTTCGAGGAGCTGCTCGCCGACTCCGGGCCGGAGGCCTGGGAGGACGAGCGCTTCGGCGTCCACTTCGCCTTCTTCGGCCAGACCGACCGAGCGGTCCGGATGCGCGTCCTGGAGGGTCGCCGCAGCCGGCTGGAGGAGCGCCTGGAGCGGATGCGCAGCTCGCTCGCCCGCGCCCGCGAACGCTTCGACGACTACACCGTCGAACTCCAGCGGCACGGACTGGAGTCGGTGGAGCGCGAGGTCCGGTGGCTCAACGAGCTGATCGAGACCGAGCGGGCCAACCGCACCGGCCGGACCGGATCCGCCACCGGCGGCGCCGCCGGACCCCAGAAGACTTCGGACGGCCGTGGCCAGGAGATCGGGTCCCCGGACCCGTCCGGGCCACCGTACGACCGCCCGGGGCGCTCCTCCCAGGAGCGCTGACACCGCGTCAGCCCTGTGCCGCGCGGCAGGAGTGGGCGCCTCGCGCCCGTACAAGCAGTCATCGAACATGCAGGACGAGTACCGCCGGTTCCGGCGGTCCTCATGAGATCACAGGGAGCAACCGGAAATGGGTTCGGTTCGCGTAGCCATCGTCGGCGTGGGCAACTGCGCCGCCTCGCTGGTGCAGGGTGTCGAGTACTACAAGGACGCCGACCCGGCCGGCAAGGTCCCCGGGCTGATGCACGTCCAGTTCGGTGACTACCACGTCCGTGACGTGGAGTTCGTCGCCGCGTTCGACGTCGACGCCAAGAAGGTCGGCTTCGACCTGGCCGACGCCATCGGCAACAGCGAGAACAACACCATCAAGATCTGCGACGTCCCGCCGACCGGCGTGACCGTCCAGCGCGGCCACACCCTCGACGGCCTGGGCAAGTACTACCGGGAGACCATCGAGGAGTCGGACGAGGCCCCGGTGGACGTCGTCCAGGTCCTCAAGGACAAGCAGGTCGACGTCCTGGTCTGCTACCTGCCCGTCGGTTCCGAGGACGCGGCCAAGTTCTACGCCCAGTGCGCCATCGACGCCAAGGTCGCCTTCGTGAACGCCCTGCCGGTGTTCATCGCGGGCACCAAGGAGTGGGCGGACAAGTTCACCGAGGCCGGCGTGCCGATCGTCGGTGACGACATCAAGTCGCAGGTCGGCGCCACCATCACGCACCGCGTGATGGCCAAGCTCTTCGAGGACCGCGGCGTCATCCTCGAGCGCACCATGCAGCTGAACGTCGGCGGCAACATGGACTTCAAGAACATGCTCGAGCGCGAGCGCCTGGAGTCCAAGAAGATCTCCAAGACCCAGGCCGTCACCTCGCAGATCCGCGACCGCGAGCTGGGCTCCAAGAACGTCCACATCGGCCCCTCGGACTACGTGGCCTGGCTGGACGACCGCAAGTGGGCCTACGTCCGCCTGGAGGGTCGCGCGTTCGGCGACGTCCCGCTGAACCTGGAGTACAAGCTCGAGGTCTGGGACTCCCCGAACTCCGCCGGTGTCATCATCGACGCCGTCCGCGCCGCGAAGATCGCCAAGGACCGCGGCATCGGCGGCCCGATCCTGTCGGCCTCCTCCTACTTCATGAAGTCCCCGCCGGTGCAGTACTTCGACGACGAGGCCAAGGAGAACGTCGAGAAGTTCATCCGCGGCGAGGTCGAGCGCTGAAGCGCTGAGCACGTGAGCTGACTGCTCATAGCTCCCGGAAAGGGCTCACGATCACCGGATCGTGAGCCCTTCACGTTTCCGCAGCGAATGTTTCACGTGAAACGGTCCCCCGTTCCATGGCACCCTGGGCGGGTGGCGATCACCGAGAACGGCAGCACCCACCAGTCCGCGCACCGCGCCACGCTCCTCGGTCTGCTCCGGGGCCGGGACTTCCGGCGACTGCTGACCGCCCGGGTGCTCTCCCAGCTCTCGGACGGCGTCTTCCAGGTCTCGCTCGCCGCCTACGTGGTCTTCTCCCCCGAGAAGCAGTCCTCCCCCGCCGACATCGCCTCGGTGCTGGCCGTGATGCTGCTGCCGTTCTCGGTGATCGGCCCGTTCGCCGGGGTGCTGCTGGACCGCTGGCGCCGCCGCCAGGTGCTCTACTTCGGCAACCTGGCCCGCTTCGGGCTGGGCCTGGGCACCGGAGCGCTGCTCCTGGTCCAGGCACCGACCTGGCTGTTCTTCGCCTCCGCGCTGCTGGTCACCGCGCTCAACCGGTTCATCCTGGCCGGGCTGTCCGCCGCCCTGCCCCGGGTGGTGGAGCAGGACCAGCTGGTCACCGCCAACGCGCTCTCGCCCACCCTCGGCACCGTCGCCGCCGCCTCGGGCGGGGGGATCGGGTTCCTGCTGCACCAGGTGATGGCCCCCGGTCCGCGGGCGGACGCCGCCCTGGTCACGGTCGCCTCGCTGCTCTACCTGTCGGCCGCGCTGGCCGCCCGCCGGATGGACCGCGACCTGCTCGGCCCGGAGAAGCAGGGTGACCACCCGGCGCTCGGCCAGGCGCTGGTGCGGGCCGCCGTCGAACTGGGCGCCGCCGTGCGGCACCTGCGCCGGGACTGCCGGACGGCCGTGCACGCGCTGGCCGCCGTCACCGCCGCCCGGTTCTGCTACGGCGTGCTGATCGTGGTGGTGGTGATGCTCGCCCGGTACACCTTCAACGACCCCGCCGACAGCGCGGCCGGGCTCGCCACCCTCGGCCAGGCGGTCGGGCTGTCCGCGGCCGGGTTCTTCGCCGCCGCCGTGGTCAGCCCCTGGTGCACCCGGCGGCTGGGGCTGGCCGGCTGGATGACGGTCTGCCTGGTCGCCCCCGTCGTCTTCGTGCCCGCGCTGGGCCTGTTCTTCGCCCCGGTGCCCTGCCTGATCGCGGCGCTGCTGCTCGGGGTGGTCACCCAGGGCACCAAGATCTGCGCCGACACCGTGGTCCAGGAGTCGGTCGAGGACGAGTACCGCGGCCGGGTCTTCGCCATCTACGACGTGCTGTTCAACGTCGCCTTCGTGGCCGCCGCCCTGGTGACCGCGCTGGTGCTGCCGCTGTCCGGCCGTTCGGCCGGCGTGGTCGCCGGCGTGGCGGCGGTGTACGCGCTCACCGCGGCGCTCTACCTGCGGGCCGCCCGGCGGTCCGGTCCGCTGCCGGGTGACCGGCCGCTCTGAAACCGTCGTGTCCCGGAATCGAAACCGCCCGGTCCCGAAGTCCCCCCGCAACCCGTCGGCCGATTGCGTCCGACTCTGTCGCTAAGGTACCTAGACCTGTCGGAACGACAGCACTTGGTCTCGGGGGACGAACTGATGAGCACACCGCCCAGCCCGTACGGGCCACCGCCGCCTGCCCCGGCGACGCCGCCCGGCTTCGGGCCGCCACCGCCGGCCTACGGCCAGGCACCCTACGGGCAGCAGCCCTACGCCCAGGCACCCTACGGGCAGGCCCCGTACCCCCAGGCGCCCTACGGACAGCCGCAGCCGTACCCGCCGCAGCAGCCGTACGCGCAGCAGCCGTACGCCGGGCCGTACGGCCCTTCGCAGGCCGGCCCGACGCCCCCGGCCGCGCCCGCCAAGCGCGGCGCCCGGTCCAAGCTGCGGATCGTCGGCGCCGTCGGCGGTTGCGCCGCCCTGGCCGCCGCCTACTTCGTGGCCGGACCGAGCGTCAGCAGCGCCAAGGTCGGCGACTGCGTCCGGGCGAGCGGCCGGAGCGACGTCAAGATCGTCAAGTGCACGGACCCCGCGGCGAATTACCGGGTGCTGGCGAAGTTCACCGGCACCACCGACGTGACCCGCTGCCGGCAGACGCCGCAGACCACGAGCACCGTCTCGGGCAAGAGCGGCCGCCGCTGGAACACCACGCGGTACGTGCTCTGCCTCGGGCCGCTGACCCCCACCGGCCCCAGCACCACCGGCAACCCGCCGGTGAAGAAGTCCTGACACCGTCAACCAACACCCTTCCCGGGGGGACCACTTGTCCGTTCCGCCTCCGCCCCAGATGCCGTACGGCCCCCCGCCGGGCGACGGCAACCCCTACGCCGGCGGCAGCCCGTACGGCCCGCCCGCCCCACCGCCGCCGCCGGGCCAGCCCGGGTACGGCTACCCGAGCGCCCCGCCGCCGGAGCAGCCGTACGGCGCCCAGCCGCCCGGCTACGGCTACGGGTACCCGCCGCCGGGCCCGGCGGACGGTCGGACCTGCCGCTTGTGCGGCGGCTACCCGGCGGTGAACGCCACCGTCCGCGGCCACCAGGGCCTCGTCCTGGCCTACCGGATGCTGCGGATGCACGGCCCGTTCTGCCGCACCTGCGGCACGGCCACCGTGCGCGACATGTCGGCCCGGACCATGGCCCAGGGCTGGTGGAGCCCGGCGTCGCTGATCCTGGCGCCGATCACCCTGCTGATGAACCTGGCCGCGAACGGCCGGATCAAGCGGCTGCCCCCGCCCGTCCCGGGCACCCACGGCCCGCAGCTCGACCCGGGCGTCCCGCTCGGCCGGCGGCCGCACCTGGTCGGGCTGCTGGTCCCGCTGTCGCTGGTGGTCACGGTGCTCCTGGCGGCCACCGGTGCGCTCGGCCCGAAGAACGACCACGACACCGCGTACCCGGGGCCGGCGCCGACGGGTTTCACGTTCTCGTCGAAGCCGCTGCCGATGCCGACCTTCACCGCGCCGACCTTCCCCGCGCCGAGCTTCAGCCTGCCGCCGATGCCGAGCATCACCGTGCCGCCGGTCACCACCCCCAGCGACTCCTCGGACGGCGCCCCCGACTCCGCCAAGGTCGGCGACTGCCTGCGCAACGAGAACGGCACCAGCGAGACCACCGACAACCACCCCAAGGTCAGCGTGCTGCCCTGCACCGACTCCAAGGCCCAGTACAAGGTGGTGTACAAGTACTTCGCCACCTCCGACGAGAAGGTCTGCGAGAAGCAGCCGAAGGCGGACAGCTGGTACACCAGCAAGCACCCCAACCTGCCGGCCCTGGACTACGTGCTCTGCCTCAAGCAGCTCACCTAGAAGCTCGGCGCCCGAGCGACGCGAGGGGTGGCCCCGGCCGAGTGCCGGGGCCACCCCTCGTGTCGTGACCGGACGTCAGCCCTGCTGCGCGGCCCACCAGGACCGCAGCGCCGCCACCGCCTCGTCGTGCTCCATCGGGCCGTGCTCCAGCCGCAGTTCCAGCATGTGCTTGTACGCCTTGCCGACCTGCGGGCCGGGCTTGAGCCCGAGCAGCTCCATGATCTGGTTGCCGTCCAGCGCGGGGCGGACGGCGTCCAGCTCCTCCTGGGCCTTCAGCTCGGCGATCCGCTCCTCCAGGCTGTCGTAGGTGCGCGACAGTGCGGCGGCCTTCTTGCGGTTGCGGGTGGTGCAGTCCGAGCGGGTCAGCTTGTGGAGGCGCTCCAGCAGCGGCCCCGCGTCCGTCACGTAGCGGCGCACCGCGGAGTCGGTCCACTCGCCGCCGCCGTAGCCGTGGAAGCGCAGGTGCAGCTCGACCAGGCGCGAGACGTCCTCGGTGAGCTCCTTGGAGTACTTCAGCTCCCGCATCCGCTTGCGGGTCATCTTGGCGCCGACCACCTCGTGGTGGTGGAACGAGACCCGGCCGTCCGGCTCGAAGCGCCGGGTGCGCGGCTTGCCGATGTCGTGCAGCAGCGCGGCCAGGCGCAGGGTGAGGTCCGGGCCGTCCTGCTCCAGCGCGACGGCCTGCTCCAGGACGGTCAGCGAGTGCTCGTAGACGTCCTTGTGGCGGTGGTGCTCGTCGCGCTCCAGCCGCAGCGCGGGCAGCTCGGGCAGCACGTGCTCGGCCAGGCCGGTGTCGACCAGCAGCCGCAGCCCCTTCACCGGGTGCTTGGCCAGCAGCAGTTTGTTCAGCTCGGCCTGCACCCGCTCGGCCGAGACGATGGTGATCCGCTCGGCCATCGCCGTCATCGCGGCGACCACCTCGGGTGCCGGGTCGAAGTCCAGCTGGGCGGCGAAGCGGGCGGCCCGCATCATCCGCAGCGGGTCGTCGGAGAAGGACTCCTCGGGCGTGGCGGGGGTCCGCAGCACCCGGGCCTCCAGGTCCTCCAGGCCGTGGTGCGGGTCGACGAAGCCGCGGCCCGGCAGGTCGACGGCCATCGCGTTGACCGTGAAGTCCCGGCGGACCAGGTCCTCCTCGATGGTGTCCCCGTAGGTGACCTCGGGCTTGCGGGAGGTGCGGTCGTACGCCTCGGAGCGGTAGGTGGTGATCTCGATCAGGAAGGAGCCCTCGGGGGTGTCCTTGCGGGCGCCGACCGTGCCGAAGGCGATGCCCACGTCCCAGACCGCGTCCGCCCAGCCCTTGACCAGCTTGAGCACCTGCTGCGGGCGGGCGTCGGTGGTGAAGTCCAGGTCGTTGCCCAGCCGGCCGAGCAGCGCGTCCCGCACCGAGCCGCCGACCAGCGCCAGCCGGTGACCGGCGCCCTGGAACCGCCGGGCGATCTCGTCGGCGACCGGCGACACCCGCAGCAGCTCTTGCAGCCCGAGGGTCTGGGCCTCGCTCAGGCCTGGGACGACCTGGACGGCGGTGTCGGAACGGTCGGTGCGCGCGGTGGACTCATTGGCAGTGGACACGGCTCACAAGGGTACGTGCCCCGGAAGGTCAACCGCCCGCGCGTTTTGGGCGTCTCAGCTCACAGCCCGCAACACTGCACGCCTGGCTGGATCGTTACCATGCCGGTGGACGAGTCTCGCGCACCGGACCGGGGATGCGGTGTCGCGCGCCGCCGGAGCCGACGGAACCCTCCGCGGCGGCAGTGCGGCGAGCAGCGTCAAGCGGAGTACGTCAGCGAAGTACGTCAAGCGAAGTACGTCGAGCGGGGAACGCCGGGCGCCAGCGCCGGGCGGACAGCATCAGCAGCGAGCGATCGATCGAGAACGGCGAGGGCGAAACGAGTGAGTGAGCCGGCACGGCACTCGGGCCTGGGGGCGCACCGACAGCCTGGACGGGCCGCGGGCCCCGCCGAACCCCCTGCGGGCGGCTCCGCCGACGGACGGAGTCCGGGCCGCCGCGCCCGCCGTCTCGCCGCCGCCTTCGGGGCCGCGCTGGCCCTGTTCGCGGCGGCTCCGGCGACGGCGCTGCCGGCCGGCGGCGACGCCACGGCGACCGCCGACTCCCCGGTGGTGCTGACCATGGAGTCGGTGAATCCGCAGGTCGCCGCCCCGAACGGCACCGTCACCATCAGCGGGCACGTCACCAACGGCGGCAAGTCGGCGCTCAAGGGCGCCCACGCGGCGATCCGCAAGCCGGCCGCCAAGCCGATGCAGCGACGCAGCGAGCTGCAGCTGATGACCACCCGCAACGCCCCGGGCGTGGAGCTGGACAGCCCGCAGTACGCCCTGCCGGAGCTGAACCCCGGCCAGACCCAGGCGTACACCCTGAGCGTCGCGGTGAGCGACCTCGGGCTGTCCGACAGCGGCGTCTACGAGCTCGCGGTCGACGCCTGGGGCGCGACCGCCGACAACCCGCACGACCGGATGCTGGGCGTCGCCCGCACCTACCTGCCGTACAGCCAGGGCGGCGGCGACGCCCAGCCGACGAAGGTCACCGCGCTCTGGCCGCTGGTGCACGCGCCGGTGCTGGCCGCGCAGACCGTCGCCGACAACGACCAGACCGTTCCGGTGCTGCGCGACGACAGCCTGGCCACCGACTTCGCCCCGGGCGGCCGGCTGTACGAGCTGGTGGACACCGGCGCCAAGCTGTCCGGTCTCACCTGGGTGGTCGACCCGGACCTGCTGGACGCCGCGTTCGCGATGACCAACAAGCAGTACCGGGTGCAGAAGCCGGGCGCGGCGGCGGGCAAGCCCGCCCGGGACGACAACACCGTCGCCGGCACCGGCTCGGCCGCCGCCGCGGCCTGGCTGGACAAGCTGCGCGCGGCCGTCGCCAAGCCGGGGAACCAGGTGGTCGCGCTGCCCTACGCCGACCCCGACCTCGCCTCGATCGCGCACAACGGCGCCGACCTGGCCGGGATGGCGACCGCGCTGAACAAGGCCGCCACCGCCGGCCGGCTGACCGTCGAGGGCCGGCTGTCGGCGGACACCCGCTCCGACGTGTCCTGGCCGTACCAGGGCTACGTCGACCAGCAGATCACCGGCATCGCCCGGCAGGCCGGCAGCGGGCTGGTGCTGGTCAACGGCGCGAGCATGCCGGAGCCGGACTCGGTGAACTACACCCCGACCGCGGTGCGCCCGATCGGCAACGGGCAGAACGCCCTGGTCGCCGACGAGACGGTCTCCGCGCTCTTCCAGAAGGACCTCACGAGCCCGAAGGACCAGACCGAGGCGACCCAGCGCTTCCTCGCCGAGACCTTCACGATCACCCACGAGCAGCCGCAGAACCAGCGCGGACTGCTGATCATGCCCCCGCGCGAGCTGTCCGCCGCCACCGCCAAGGTGCTGGCCGGTGCGCTGCAGACGGCGGGCGACAAGTGGCTGGCACCGGTGAAGCTGGACACCCTGGCGCAGTCCGCGCCGGATCCGAAGGCCAACACCACCGTCCCCTCCCCGACCGACTACCCGACCCAGGTCCGGGCCAGCGAACTGTCGGCCTTCGACCTGAGCGGCACCGACAAGATCCAGCGCGACCTGGACACCCTGATGCGGGTGCTCACCCTGCCGCAGCGGGTGCGCGGCCCGTTCAGCGCCGCCATGGTCCGCTCGCTGTCCACCGAGTGGCGGACCACGGGAGCCGCGGGCGACGCCTACCGCGAGGGCGTCGCCACCTACCTGGCGGACCTCACCAACGCCGTCAAGGTGCCGCAGAAGACGGCGGTCACCCTCGCCGGGAACACCGGCCTGCTCCAGGTCAGCGTGACCAACGACCTCACCCAGACGGTCACCAACCTCAAGCTGGTGCTCACGTCCACCCAGCCGAACAGGCTGTCGGTGAGCAAGGAGGAGGAACTGGTCATCCCGGCCTCGCAGAGCGTCACCCTGCGGTTCCAGGCCGCGGCCCGCAACAACGGGCCGGTCACCATGACCGCCCAGCTCTGGACCACCGGCCCCAACCCGCAGAAGTACGGCCCCGCGGCGACCTTCCCGGTCGAGGTCACCTCGGTGACCAACGGGGTGCTGTACGTCTTCGCCGGTGCCGGGGTCCTGCTGCTGCTGGCCGCGCTGCGCTTCGTCCGCCAGCGCAAGCGCCGCGGCGGGCAGCCGCACGAGGACGGCGACCAGCCGGTCGGGGACGGCCCCGCGCCGGACGGCGCCGGGAGCGCCGCCGCCGAGGCGGGGTCCGAGGCTCCGGGGGAGGGGCCGGAGGAAGGGCCGACGGGACGCCCGGGGCAGGACACCGACGAGGGCGGTCCCACGCAGACACCGCGCGCCAGCAGCCCGGATGGCCGGGATCGGGCCGCCAGTGATGAGAAGGTTGGTCCTTGATGCCGCCGACCCCCCGCAACGCCGGGCCGGCCTCCCCCCACGACAGCGAAGAGGTGACATGACCGGGCGCAGCGAGGAGCGGCCGCCGGGCCGCGGTGAGAGCCGGCCGGGCGCCGAGTCGCCGTCCGGCGACTGGTACGTGGCCGACACCTACGCCCAGGACCCGTACGCCGCCGAGGCGTACGGGACCCCGCAGGACGACCAGGACCCGTACGGCCTGCGGGCCGACCGGCCCGCGGCGCCGCAGCCGCCGGCCACCGCGTACGACGTGCCGCCGCAGCTTCCGCCGCAGGGCGGCGGCTACCCGACGCCGGTGCCCCCGGCGCCGGCCCCGTTCACGCCCCCGGTGCCCCCGGTGCAGCCCGGCTGGGACACCCCGGCGCAGGCCGCCCCGCAGACGGCCCAGGCCGCCCCGCAAGCCGCTTGGCCGCAGCAGCAGCCGACCGCCCCGGCCGGCGGCCCGTGGGGGAGCGCCGAGCAGCCCGGACCGCAGTGGGCGCCGGGCCCGGCGCACTCGGCCTGGGACAGCGAGACCACCGAGTACGTCGGGGTGGACGCGCTGTTCGGCGGCCACCAGGCGGAGGCGGCGGCCCAGCCGCCGGTGCCCCAGCCCGCCCCGGCCCAGCCGACCGCACCCGTGCCCCCGGCCACGCTGTACCCGCCGGCGGGCGGCTACCCCGGGCAGCCGCTGTACGGCGGCCCGGAGGGGCAGCGCCCGTTCGTCCCCCCGATCGAGTTCGACCCCCCGCTCTCCGAGGAGGAGGCCACCATGCAGGTGGCCGCCGTGGCGGTCCCCCCGGCGGTCGAGCCGCTCGACGACCACCGCGACCACGCCGAGGAGCGCGCGGCCCGGCCGCAGGAGCAGGCCCAGGCCTCCGGCGGGGGCGGCGGCAAGGTCGCCAGCCTGCTGAACTCCAGCGCGATCATGGCGGCCGGCACCCTGGTCTCCCGGGGCACCGGCTTCCTGCGGACGATGGTGATCGCCGGTGCGATCGGCATCGCGGTCATGGGTGACTCGTACAACGCGGCGAACACCCTGCCGACCCTGCTGTACATCCTGATCGGCGGCGGCGCGCTGAACGCGGTCTTCGTGCCGCAGCTGGTGCGCAGCATGAAGAACGACGAGGACGGCGGCACCGCCTACGCCAGCCGGCTGCTCACCCTGGTGATGGTCGGGCTCGGCGGCGTGGTGTTCCTGGCGGTGCTCGGGGCGCCCCTGCTGGTGCAGCTGATCGCGCACCCGATGATGTCGAACCCGGCCCGGGCCGACACCACGGTGGCGCTGGCCCGGTACTGCCTGCCGACCATCTTCTTCATGGGCGTCCACGTCGTGATGGGCCAGATCCTGAACGCCCGCGGGCGGTTCGGCGCGATGATGTGGACCCCGGTCCTCAACAACATCGTGGTGATCTTCACCTTCGGTGCGTACATCTGGGTCTACGGCGGCTACGACGGCACCCAGGTCACCCCGGAGAACATCTCCCCGGAGGGCGTCCGACTGCTCGGCCTGGGCACCCTGCTCGGCCTGGTGGTCCAGTCGCTGGCGATGATCCCGTACCTGCGGGCCGCGGAGTTCCGCTTCCGGCCGCGCTTCGACTGGCGCGGCCACGGCCTGGGCAAGGCCGCCCGGCTGGCCAAGTGGACCTTCTTCTTCGTGCTCGCCAACCAGGCCGGGTACCTGGTCATCACCCAGCTGGCCACCGCCGCCGGCAGCGCCGCCGAGCGGGGCGGTCACGGCGGTGTCGGCCTGTCGGCCTTCTCCAACGCCCTGCTGATCTGGCAGCTCCCGCAGGCCGTCATCACCGTCTCGATCATGAGCGCGGTGCTGCCCCGGCTCTCCCGGGCGGCGGCCGACGAGGACGCCGGCGCCGTCCGCGACGACCTGTCGTACGGGCTGCGCACCACCGCGGTGGCGGTCGTCCCGGCGGCCTTCCTGTTCCTGGCGCTCGGCCCGGCGATCGGCCGCTCGATCTACGCGGTCGGCGGCGGCGACAAGGCCCTGGAGAACGCGACCAACGTCGGCCTGATGCTCTCGGCCTTCGCACTCGGGCTGATCCCGTACTCGGCCCAGTACGTGATGCTGCGCGGCTTCTACGCCTACGAGGACACCCGGACGCCGTTCTCCAACACCGTCTGGGTGGCCGTCTGCCAGGCCGGCTTCTCGCTGGCCTGCTGGGTCGCGCTGCCCTCGCAGTGGACGGTGACCGGCATGGCCTTCGGCTACGGCCTCGCCTACGCCGTCGGAGTGACGGTGGCGGTGCCGAAGCTGAAGAAGAAGATCGGCGGGCTGGACACCAAGCGGATCGGCAAGACGTACAGCCGGCTGGCCGCCGCCTGCGTCCCGGCCGCGGCGGTCGGCCTCGGCGTCAGCCTGGCGGTCCAGCAGGTGCTCGGCGGCTGGGCGGGCAGCGTGCTGTCGGTGGTCCTGGCCGGCGGCCTCCAGCTGGTGGTGTTTGTGTTCATCGCAAAGCGCCTGCGGATCGAGGAGATGAACGCCATGCTGGGCATGGTCCGCGGCCGACTGGGTCGCTGACCACCGCGCCAACCGGCCGGACGGGCGGGCGTCCTGACCGGACGTCAACCGGGGCGACCCACCGCCTCCGCCCGTCCGGCCGAATGCCGTGCCGCTGCCTCCGCCCGGGCCTCCCGGGCCCACAAGGTGGCGGCCCGGTGTCGGATCTGCACCACATCTCTCCACCGGTAGGCAACCGAGCCGACCTTTCAGCGGTCGTACCCGGTGGAGAAGAGTGGGCACAATTGTCCTGGAGCACAGGACGCCAATCCGCGGGCTCCAGCGACTCTCTCAGGCCGGGGCGACACAAGGGGAGGCAGGACCACGGTGGCTGATGGCACCAAGGCGGTCGTCGACACGTCAGCAGCTGACGCGGCGGCGGACGAGGCCGCGCTGGCCGCGGCGATCGACGGGCTCGGGGACGGGAAGACCGCCCCGGCGGACGCCGCCGACGCCTCCTCCGCGGACGCCCCCGAGGCCGACGACGAGGACGATCCCGGGACCGACGACGAGGACGGCCAGGACGGCCCCGGGCGGGAGGCCGCCGTCGGCGAGGAGACCTCCGAGATCACCGCCCCGCTCTCCGTCCAGGAGATCGCCGCCGAACTGGCCGCCGGCACCGCCCGGAAGAAGCCCGGCCCCGGCCCCGCCCCCGCCCCCGAAGCTGCCGCCCCCAAGCGACTCCCCACCGACCCCCAGCCCACGGTCGACCCGCGCGACACCGCCACCCTCCCGCGCACGCTCCCGGCGCCGATGCGGCACAGCGGCGACCGGATCGGCCACCGGTACCGGCTGGAGGAGTGCATCTCCCAGACCGAGACCTTCAGCAGTTGGCGCGCCGTCGACGAGAAGCTGCGCCGGGCCGTCGGCGTGCACCTGATGGCCTCCGGCCACCAGCGCGCCCGCAAGGTGCTGGCCGCCGCCAAGTCCGCCGCCCTGCTCGGCGACCCGCGCTTCGTCCAGGTCCTGGACGCCGTCCAGGAGGGCGAGCTGGTCTACGTCGTCCGGGAGTGGCTCCCGCACGCCTCCGACCTCGCCAAGCTGCTCGCCGACGGCCCGATGGAGCCGCACGAGGCCTACCAGATGGTCCGCCAGGTCGCCGACGCCGTGGCCGCCGCCCACCGCCGCGGCCAGGCGCACCTGAGGCTCACCCCGCGCTGCGTGCTGCGCACCGACAGCGGCCAGTACCGGATCAACGGCATCGCGGTGGACGCCGCCCTGCGCGGGCTGCCCGACGAGGACTCCACCGACGACGCCCAGCGTGCCGACACCCGCGCGATCGGCGCGCTGCTGTTCGCGGCGCTCACCCATCGCTGGCCGTACCCCGAGGACCGCTACGACCTCAAGGGGCTGCCGAAGGGCCTCCAGAACGCCGCGCCGGACCAGGTCCGCGCGGGCGTCCACAAGGGGCTGTCCGAGCTCGCCGCCCGGGCCCTGTTCGACCACCCGCCGCACCACGCCGAGCCGATCACCACGCCGGAGGAGCTGGTCCGGGCGATCGCCCGGATGCCCAAGATCCGCCAGCCCGAGCCCGAGCTGCCCGCCTTCCAGGCCCCGCCCCGGCACCACACCCACGCGCTGCCCACGGCGCCCATCCCGACCCGGGTCGCCGACCCGGAGGTCGCCCCGCTGCCGGCCTCGTCCCGGCCGACCGCCTCCCGCCGCACCAAGCGCCGGCTGCGCCGGGTGATCAAGGCCACCGCCTGGACGGTCGCGCTGGGCGCGATCGGCGTCGCCTCCTGGCAGTTCGTCGACAACCTGCGCAACACCGGGCCCGCCCACGCCGCTCCGCAGACCTCCGCCAGCGGCGCCGCGCCGAGCCCGCAGGCCAGCACCCACAGCCCGGTGCCGATCCCGATCAGGGACGCCTTCTCCTACAACCCGCGGGGTGACTCCCCGGAGTCCACCTACCTGCTGCCGAAGGTCTTCGACGGCGACCCGAACACGGCCTGGTCGACCAAGCAGTACCTCGACCCCTTCGGAAGCAAGCCACCGCTCAAGGACGGCACCGGCCTGCTCATCGACCTCGGCTCGGCCCAGGCGGTCAGCTCGGTGAACGTCCAGTTCGTCGGCACCACCACCGCCGAGCTGCGGGTGCCCAACGCCCAGGCCGCCGTCAGCCCGCAGGGCGCCCAGCCGGAGGCGTACAACGTGCTGGACAAGCAGACCGGCACCACGGTCGACTTCACCCTGAGCAGCCCGACGAACACGCGTTACCTCTTGATCTGGCTGACCAGCCTGCCGAAGGATAAGGACGCCGAAGGCAGGTGGCGCGGACAGGTGGCCGAGGTGAAGGTCTTCGGCTGACGGCGCCCCTTCGCACACCGGACGACAGCGGCAAGGGGTGGCAGTGGCGGAGGACGACGCGGCGTTGCTCGCCCGGCACGTCGCCGGGGACCGGGAGGCCTTCGGGCTGCTGGTGAACCGCCACCGCGACCGGCTCTGGGCGGTGGCGCTGCGCACCCTCGGCGACCGCGAGGAGGCTGCGGACGCCCTCCAGGACGCCCTGGTCTCCGCCTTCCGCGCCGCCGCGGGCTTCCAGGGGCGCTCGGCGGTCACCACCTGGCTGCACCGGATCGTGGTCAACGCCTGTCTGGACCGCGCCCGGCGCAGCGCCGGGCGCCGCACCACGCCCCTGGACGACGACCCCCAGCGGCTGGACACCCTGGTCGGCCCCGCCGAGCCGGCCGACTCCCCGGTGGTCCGCGCCGAGGTGCACCGCGAGGTCACCGCGGCGCTCGCCGAACTGCCCCCCGAGCAGCGGGCCGCACTGGTCCTGGTCGACATGCAGGGCTACCCGGTCGCCGAGGCCGCCGAGCTGCTGGGCGTCCCGGTGGGCACCGTCAAGAGCCGCTGCGCACGCGGGCGGGCCCGGCTGCTGCCCCTGGTCCGGCACCTGCGCGAGGCGGACGGCGGCACCGGTGTTCCACGTGGAACACCGGATCGCGCAGCGCCGGTCCGAGGAACACCGGACCGAGGAACACCGGTCCGCCGAACACCGGACCGAGGAACACCGGTCCGCCGAACGCCGGACCGAGGGACACCCGCTACCGCCACCGCGCGGCCGGCCCCCGCGCGGGAGACGCCGGCACGCGGGACACCCGCCGGAGCGGGGCCCGTGGCGGAGACCACGGGCAGCACCGACGCGGCCCCACCGCCGCCCCCCGACGCCCGGGGGAACCCGACGGGGCCCCGCACCGTCACAGGGACAGGCCCGACCGCCGGTCGGACGACGCTGGAAGGAGACGCGAGCACGTGACCGCCCACCTCTCCTCCCGTCGTCCCGCCGGGTCCCACCCCTCCGTCGAGGAGCTCGCCGACCTCGCCGAGGGACTGGTCGAGCCCGCCGCGGCCGCCGAGGCCATGCACCGGCACCTGGACGGCTGCGCCGACTGCCGGGCGACCGTCGATGCGCTGGGCGAGGTGCAGTCGCTGCTCGGCGCCCTCGCACCCGAGCCGATGCCCGCCGACGTCGCCGCCCGCTTGGACGCCGCCCTGGCCCAGACCGCCCGCCCCGAGGCGGCCCACATCGACGCCGGCACCCCCGCCCGGGCATCCGGCGCGGAGGCGCCCGCCGACGCCGCCGCCTCCGCTGACACCGCCGGCACCCCCGACCCCGCTGCCGTCACCGACCCCGCCGGCCCCGCCGAGGCCGCCGACGCCGCGCGCAGCCTCCAGAAGGCCGTCGGAGACCCTCACCGGGCGTCCGCCCCGGCGCCGTCCGTGCGGCCGGCCACGCGGCCCTCAGCCCCCCCGTCCCGCCCCGCCACGGCCGCCGGCCCCGGCCGCGCCCATCCGCGCCGGCGGCGCCGGGCCGGTCTGCTGCTGGGCGCGGCCACCGCCCTGGCAGCGCTCGGGCTCGGCGGAGCGCTGCTGCTGGCCCCCTCCACGCCGAATGACCGCCCCGCGATCACGGCGGGCGCCCCGGCGAGCACGTCCGCCGCCGAGCAGAGCGCCCGCACGCCCCGCAGTGCCGG
Source organism: Kitasatospora sp. NPDC048194 (assembly GCF_043202455.1). Lineage (NCBI taxonomy): Bacteria > Bacillati > Actinomycetota > Actinomycetes > Kitasatosporales > Streptomycetaceae > Kitasatospora > Kitasatospora sp. NPDC048194. The sequence goes on along the minus strand of NZ_JBIDAK010000003.1, from coordinate 351,408 downwards.
TCCGGGCACCGCCTACCAGGACGACGGGCTCGCCGCCCAGATCCAGCAGCTGCTGGCACGCGCGGGCACCGCCCCGGGGCCGGGGGCCACCGGGCACGCCAAGTCCGACGCCGCGGCACCCGCGGAGGGCCTGCGGCCGCAACCCGACTCACCGACCGCCGCCGCCTCCCCGACCGTCCAGCCCCCCTCGGCCTCCTGCCCCCCGCCCGCCCCGGGCACCCCGCTGGCCACCGACCGCGGCAGCTACCGGGGAGCCCCGGTCGAGGTGCTGGTCTACCCCTCCCCGGGCCGACCCGGGTTCGTGGACGTCTACTTCCGCTCGCCGGACTGCGGACCCGTCGTGTCGCAGCAGTCCGTCCCCGAGGGCTGACCAGCGTTCCCAGCCGGCCGCTGGGTCGTTCCCATGCGATCGACGCCCAGGACGCGACGCCGCTCCCGAACTCCGGGCGCCTGGTACTGATCAGCCTGGGAATGCGGGAGACTGGTCAGTCGTTGTCCCGGGCGGCGGAGCAGGACCGCCCTCCCCGCAGCAAACGCGGGTCGCGATGCGAACCAGGAGAAGCAGTGAGCGACGTCCGTAACGTGATCATCATCGGTTCCGGCCCGGCCGGGTACACGGCTGCGCTCTACACGGCCCGTGCCTCCCTCAAGCCGCTGGTGTTCGAGGGGGCCGTCACCGCCGGTGGTGCCCTGATGAACACCACCGAGGTCGAGAACTTCCCGGGCTTCCGGGACGGCATCATGGGCCCGGAGCTGATGGACAACATGCGGGCGCAGGCCGAGCGCTTCGGCGCCGAGCTGGTCCCGGACGACATCGTCGCGGTCGACCTCACCGGTGACGTCAAGACCGTCACCGACTCCGAGGGCAACGTGCACAAGGCCCGCGCCGTGATCGTCACCACCGGCTCCCAGCACCGCAAGCTGGGCCTGCCGAACGAGGACAAGCTCTCCGGCCGCGGCGTCTCCTGGTGCGCGACCTGCGACGGCTTCTTCTTCCGCGACCAGGACATCGCGGTGGTGGGCGGCGGCGACACCGCCCTGGAGGAGGCGACCTTCCTCTCCCGCTTCGCCAAGAGCGTCACGATCATCCACCGCCGGGACACCCTGCGCGCCTCCAAGGCGATGCAGGAGCGCGCCTTCGCCGACCCGAAGATCCGCTTCGAGTGGGACAGCGCGGTCGAGGCCATCCACGGCGACCCGAAGCTGACCGGCGTCACCCTGCGCGACACCACCACGGGCGAGACCCGCGAGCTGGCCGTCACCGGGCTGTTCATCGCGATCGGCCACGACCCGCGCACCGACCTGTTCAAGGGCCAGCTGGACCTCGACGCCGAGGGCTACCTCAAGGTCGAGTCCCCGTCGACCCGGACCAACATCGAGGGCGTGTTCGGCGCCGGCGACGTCGTGGACCACACCTACCGCCAGGCCATCACCGCGGCCGGCACCGGTTGCTCCGCCGCCCTGGACGCCGAGCGCTACCTGGCCGCCCTGGACGACCTGGAGTCCAAGGCCGCCGCCGTCGTGGCGGTCTGACCCACTCGCGACCGACCGAACCCCCCGAGGGCGTTCCACGTGGAACGCCCCCGCCCCGGCCAGGCAGAAACAGAAACGGCCCGCCCGTTGTTCTCCTGGCAGCCCCCTCCGTCCGAACCCGAGGAGTTCCCGTGGCCGGCGCCACCACCACCGTCACCGACGCGACGTTCAAGTCCGACGTCCTGGAGAGCGACAAGCCCGTACTGGTCGACTTCTGGGCCACCTGGTGCGGCCCGTGCCGCCAGGTCGCCCCGGTCCTGGAGGAGATCGCGGCCGAGCACGGCGACAAGCTGACCGTTGCCAAGCTCGACGTGGACGCCAACCAGACGACCGCCGCCGAGTACAACGTCATCTCGATCCCGACCCTGATCCTCTACAAGGGCGGCCAGCCGGTGAAGCAGATCACCGGCGCCCGTCCGAAGGCCGCGCTGATGCGCGAGCTGGACGGCCTGATCTAGGCACGCCGGTCACCGAACGCACGGGCGGCGGGGCTCCCCAACCGGGGTGCCCCGCCGCCGTCGTTCTGCCGCTCCGCGGCCCCGCTCCCGCGGCTCAGCGCTCCGTCACGGCCCCGGCGCGCCCGCTCAGAACGGCCGCAGGGCCGGCTCCTTGCGCCCGCCGCCGAGCAGCCGTTCCAGCGCGACCTCCACGTCGCCCCGCCAGGAGAGCGTGGTCCGCGCCTCCAACCGCAGCCGCGGGTACCGGTGGTGCGGTCGTACGGTCTTGAAGCCGACCGCGAGCAGGTGGTCGGCCGGTAGCACGCAGCTGGTCGGCGTCCGGCCCGCCGATCCGAAGGCCTCGATGGCCCGGACCCCGCGCCCGAGCAGGTCCTTGGCCACCGTCTGCACCAGCACCCGCCCGAGGCCCTGCCGCTGGTACCCGGGGAGGACGCGGCTGACCATCAACTGGACGGCGTCGGGTGAGAGCGGGCTGGTCGGGAAGGACTGCGAGCGGGGGACGTACGCGGGCGGCGCGTAGAGCACGAAGCCGGCGGGCTGGTCGTCCACGTAGACGATCCGGCCGCAGGACCCCCACTCCAGCAGCACCGCGGAGATCCACCCCTCCTTCTCCTGCTCCGGCTTCCCGGACTCGACCGCCTCCTTCGCGCTGACCGGGTCCAGCTCCCAGAACACGCAGGAGCGGCACCCGATCGGAAGATCCGCGAGGTTGTCCAGTGTCAGCGGGGCTATCCGGCGTCCCATGGCCCGTACCTCCTCCTCCCTCTCACGGTCGAGCATTCCCCCGTGAACGCCGATGGGTGCATGTTTCACGTGAAACTGCGCTCACGTGCAACACGCACCCATCGGGTCGTCGCCTCCGGCCGGCTCAGCCCTGTGACAGTCGCAGGCCGTCCTCGCCCGGGGCCATGCTGTCCAGGATCCGGTTGAGGTCCTCCACCGAGCCGAACTCCAGCACGACCTTGCCCTTGCCCAGCTTCCCGCCGCGCTGCGACACCTCGACCTTGACCCGGGTGTCGAACCGGTCCGAGAGGCGGCTCGCCAGGTCGTTGAACGCCGGGGTCAGCAGCTTGCCGGCCTTGGGTGCCGGACGGCTCGGCTTGACCTCCGTGTTCATGGTCTTGACGATCTCCTCGGTGGTCCGCACCGAGAGGCCCTCACGGTTGATCCGGGCCGCCAGCTTCTCCTGGTCCTCCGGGTCGGTGAGGCTGCACAGTGCCTTGGCGTGTCCGGCGGACAGCACCCCGGCGGCGATCCGGCTCTGGACGGCCGGGGGCAGCTTCAGCAGGCGCAGGGTGTTGGTCACGTGCGAGCGGGAGCGGCCGATCCGGTCCGCCAGCTCGTCGTGGGTGCAGGAGAAGTCCTGCAGCAGCTGGTCGTAGGCGGCGGCCTCCTCCAGCGCGTTCAGCTCCGCCCGGTGGAGGTTCTCCAGGAGGGCGTCCAACAGGAGCTTGTCGTCCTCGGTGGCCCGGACGATCGCCGGGATCAGGGTCAGTCCGGCCTCACGGGACGCCCGCCAGCGGCGCTCGCCCATGATCAGCTCGAAGGCCTCCGGACCGGTCTGACGCACCACCACCGGCTGGAGCAGGCCCACCTCCTTGATGGAGACGACCAGCTCGGCCAGCTTGTCCTCGTCGAAGTACTCGCGGGGCTGGCGCGGGTTGGGCTCGATCGAGTCCACCGGCAGCTCGGCGAAGAAGGCACCCGGCACCGGCGCCGGCTTCGGCTGCTCGATGACCCGCTTGCCCGCGGCCACCCGGGCCGCCACCGTGCTGCGGTCGGCCGGCAGCGTCGGGACCTCGGTCGGCGAGGTCCCTCCGGTGGCCGTCACCAAGGGCGGCGCCGGCGCGGCCGGCGCGGGCTGTGCCGCCCCGCCGAACAGCGCGTCCAGCCCCTTCCCAAGTCCCCTGCTGCGACCGCTCACCGATGACCCTCCGTCGTGCCGTGCTGTACCACCGGGGCTCCGTGCCCCTGCTGGCCGTCCCGCTGCTGCCCCACCTGCGCTCCACCCGGACCCACCGCGCGCAGCGCGAGCTCGCGGGCGGCCTCCAGGTAGGAGAGCGCCCCGGTCGAGCCCGGGTCGTAGGTGAGCACCGTCTGCCCGTAGCTGGGCGCCTCCGAGATGCGCACCGAGCGCGGGATCGCCGTGCTCAGCACCTCGTTCTGGAAGTGGGTCCGGACCTCCTCGGCGACCTGGGCGGCCAGCCTGGTCCGGGCGTCGTACATGGTGAGCAGGATGGTCGAGACGTGCAGCGTGGGGTTGAGGTGGGCGCGCACCAGATCGACGTTGCGCAGCAGCTGGCCGAGGCCCTCGAGCGCGTAGTACTCGCACTGGATGGGGATCAGCACCTCCTGGCCCGCCACCAGGGCGTTGACCGTCAGCAGGCCCAGCGAGGGCGGACAGTCGATCAGGATGTAGTCCAAGGGCTGCTCGTAGGCGGCGATGGCGCGCTGCAGCCGGCTCTCCCGGGCCACCAGCGAGACCAGCTCGATCTCCGCACCGGCCAGGTCGATCGTGGCGGGGACGCAGAACAGCCCCTCGACGTCCACGACGGGCTGCACCACGTCGGCCAGGGGCTTGCCCTCGACCAGGACGTCGTAGATGGACGGCACGTCGGCGTGGTGGTCGATGCCGAGGGCGGTGGAGGCGTTCCCCTGGGGGTCGAGGTCGACGACCAGGACGCGCAGTCCGTGCATCGCCAGCGAGGCGGCCATGTTCACGGTGGTGGTGGTCTTGCCCACCCCACCCTTCTGGTTGGCGACCACGATCACCCGGGTGGTGGCGGGCCGGGGAAGCCCCTCCCCCGCTCGGCCGATCGCCTGGACCGCAGCCTGGGCGGCCCGGGCGATGGGCGTGTCATCGATCTGGTCGATGGTCTCCGAGTCCTGCATGGGGCTCAGTGTTTCACGTGAAACCGGAGCGGCAACAGTCGCCGCCCGGTCACGACGGAGGATTCCGGAGAGCAAGGAGCGACGTTTCACGTCGAACACCATGCCCGCTATGCCGGAAATCTGACGTTGCGACACTCCGGTGTCCGATCATCGGCCCAGCCGTCACCTGAATGACGACGGGCGGACGGTTCCCCCGTTCTGGAGGACCGCCCGCCCGCTGCGACAGGTCTTCGGTGGCACCCGGCCTCAGCGGCCGCGGCGCCGCCCGCCCCGACCGCGCTCGCCGCCCTTCGCGTTCGCGCCGCGGCCGGCCCGAGCCATCTTGGCCCGCCGGGTCGCGGCCCGCACACCGCCGGGGCTCTCCCCGGCCTTGACCTGGACCACCCGGGTCGAGGTCTCCAGGGTGCCCTCGCCGACCGAGATCACGCTCCACTCGACCGCCCCGAGCTTGGTCAGCCCGGCGCGCGAGTCGGCCAGCTCCTGCTCGGCACTGTCGCCCTTGAGCGCCAGCATCTGCCCGTGCGGACGCAGCAGCGGCAGCCCCCAGCCGGCCAGCCGGTCCAGCGGCGCCACCGCCCGGGCGGTCACCACGTCCACCGCGAGCTTGCCGACCATCTCCTCGGCGCGGCCCCGCAGCACCGTGACGTTCTCCAGCGCCAGCTCGCGGACGACCTCCTCCAGGAAGGTGGTCCGGCGCAGCAGCGGCTCGAGGAGGGTCACCGAGACGTCCGGACGGGCCAGCGCCACCGGGATGCCGGGCAGCCCGGCACCGGAGCCGACGTCGCACAGGGTCGAGCCGGCCGGCAGCAGCTCGGCGAGCACCGCGCAGTTGAGCACGTGGCGGTCCCACAGCCGGGGCACCTCGCGCGGACCGATCAGTCCGCGCTGGACGCCCGCGGTGGCCAGCAGCTCGGTGTAGCGGACGGCTGCGTCGAAGCGGTCACCGAAGACCTCCCGGGCCGCGGCAGGCGCGTCGCCCGGCACGTCCAGCTCGGGCGCCTCGGCCGCCCGCCCCTCAGCGTCCGGATCCACGTCCGCCCCCGGACGGCCGGCGGCCCCGCTCTCCGTGTCCATCTCGACCTCTCCGATCCCCGGATCCACCGACCCGCTCAACGCACCGTTTCACGTGAAACATCCCCGCCGGGCCGAACCCCGCGGAAGGGACGACGACCCCGCCCGCACGAGGCGGACGGGGTCGCGTCCGGTGAAGCTCACCGGCCGCCGCAGCGGCCGGACGTCGCCCGTCGGCCTCAGGCCGGCAGCACGACCACGCACCGCTGGGGCTCTTCGCCCTCGGACTCGCTGCGCAGACCGGCGGCCGCGACCGCGTCGTGGACGACCTTGCGCTCGAACGGCGTCATCGGCCGCAGCTTGACCTGCTCGCCGCTGGTCCTGGCCTGCTCCGCCGCCTTGGCGCCGAGGGCCGCCAGCTCCTCCCGCTTGCGGGCCCGGAAGCCGGCAATGTCCAGCATGAGGCGGCTGCGCTCGCCGGTCTCCCGGTGGACAGCCAACCGGGTCAGCTCCTGCAGGGCCTCCAGCACCTCGCCGTCCTGGCCGACCAGGCGCTGGAGCGCGCGGTCGTTGCCGTCGCTCACGATGGAGACCAGGGCGCGGTCGCCCTCGACGTCCATGTCGATGTCACCGTCGAGGTCCGCGATGTCGAGCAGACCCTCCAGGTAGTCCGCCGCGATGTCGCCTTCCTGCTCGAGGCGGGCGACGAGGCTCTCGTCGGCGCTGGCGGCGGCCTCGGCCTCGACGGCGGAGGTGGTGCCTTCCGTCACTGATGGACTCCTTCGGAGTTGGGCCCGTCGGGCGGGCCGGGAACGAAGCTCTGGGGTGCCACAGCGGGGCAGGGGTCGGTCAGGACTTCTTCTTCGGTCGCTGGCCGCCGCGCTTGGGCTGCTGGCGGGCGCCCTGCCGGGGACCGCCCGACTTGGCTGCGGGCTGCTTGGCCGCCGTGGGCTTGGGGCCGGACTCGGCCGGGACGGTGTCGGTCGGCTGCCCGTCCTTGCTGCCCTCGCTCGCCCCGGACGCGTCCGCCTCCCCCTGGGCGGTGGCGACGGCCTGCTGGCGCTGCGCCTTGGTCTGCCGGCGCGGCTGCTGGCGGCGCACCTGCACCGACTCTTCGACCACGGCGGCCGCGGAGGACGCCTCGGCGAGGGCCTCCTTGGACGGGGGCAGCAGGCCCCAGAGCGCGCCCTTGATCTCCGTACCGTCCGGACGCAGTCGACCGGCCTTCTTCAGCCGCGCCTGGCGCTCCTGGAAGGCCTTGCTGCCCGGGGTCGGGTTGTTGTGGATGACGATCAGCTGCTGGCCCATCGACCAGACGTTGGTGGTCAGCCAGTAGACCAGGACACCGACCGGGAAGTTGATGCCCATCACGGCGAACATGACCGGGAAGACGTACATCAGCATCTTCTGCTGCTGCATGAACGGCGTCTTCACCGTGAGGTCGACGTTCTTGGTCATCAGCTGGCGCTGGGTGATGAACTGCGACAGCGACATCATGATGATCATCACCGCGGTGACGATCTTGACGCTGGTCTCGCTGCTGCCGAGGAAGGTCGCGGAGAGCGGGGCACCGAAGATGTGCGCCTTGCCGGCGCTGACCAGCAGGCTGCCGTGGATGACGCCGATGTCCTGGCCCTTGGCGACCTTGGCGAGCACGCCGTAGAGGGCGGTGAAGAACGGCGCCTGCACGATGATCGGAAGGCAGCTGGAGAACGGGTTGGTGCCCGCCTCCTTGTACAGCTTCATCATCTCTTCCGACTGGCGCTGCCGGTCGTTCTTGTAGCGCTCCTGGATCGCCTTCATCTTCGGCTGGATCGCCTGCATGGCGCGGGTCGCCTTGATCTGCTTCACGAAGAGCGGGATCAGGCAGATCCGGATGACGACCACCATCGAGGCGATGGCCAGACCCCAGGCCCAGCCACCGTCCGGGTCGAAGATGTGGCTGTACAGCGAGTGGAACTGGACGATGATCCAGGACACCGCGGTGTAGAGGGGACTCAGAAAACCGAAGGTCACCGGTCAGACTCCTTGGGCATCGGGCTTCGCCACCGGCTCCGGCTCGGCGGTCCCGCTCTTGGGGCTCAGCAGATCGCGCAGCCGGCGGTGCCACACCGGGTGCTTGCGCGGCGGTACGTGGTCCACCCCGCCGGGCGACCACGGATTGCAGCGCAGGATGCGCCATACGGTCAGTCCGCCGCCCTTGACCGCCCCGTGCACCCTGACGGCCTCGTAGCCGTAGTGCGAGCAGGAGGGGTAATAACGGCAGACCGGACCGAGCAGCGGGCTGATGGTCCACTGGTAGACCCTGATCAGACCCATCAGCAGGTACTTCATCGCCCTGCTCCCGTCGGTGCCGAGGCGGCGGGCTCGACCCTCAGCAACCGCTTCAGCGCCGCGTCAAGATCACGTTCGAGATCCTGGTACGAGGCGGTCGCGGCCTGGGGCAGCGCACGCACCACTATCAGGCTACCGGCGGGCAGCCGGGACAGACGATCACGGATGAGATGGCGCAACCGGCGCTTGACCAGGTTGCGGACGACCGCCGGGCCGACGGCCTTGCTCACGACGAAACCCGCACGCGCCGAAGGAGTCCCCTCGGCGACGTGCGGGCGGGAGTCGCTGGTCCGGTCGGTCGGCCCCTGGAGGTCGCCCTCTCTGCTGAGATGGACGACCAGAAGGGGCCGGCCGGCCCGGCGACCGCGTTTCACCGCGGTCGCGAAGTCCTGGCGCCGCCGCAGCCGATTCTCGGAGGGCAGCACAACAGACTCTGTCGTGGATCAGGCGGACAGGCTGGCGCGGCCCTTGCCACGGCGGGCGGCCAGGATGGCGCGGCCGGCGCGGGTACGCATACGCAGCCGGAAGCCGTGGGTCTTCGCGCGACGACGGTTGTTCGGCTGGAAGGTGCGCTTGCTCACTCGGGGGCTCCTGAGGTGAATCGTAGGATGACGGGGGGTCGCTTGGCCGTCACCGTGCGTCCGCGTGATCTCCCCTGATTCGGAAATCCGGCCCGTCGCCCCAGTTCGGCTGGGGTCTGGGGCAATCCACGGCGCCCGTGCTGCGCGCCTTATGGAGCGGGTGGACCCGCGGACATGCGGCAGCGGCCATCGACAACTCGACCTGGTTACGGTACGCGGGACGGGGTCCGAGGGTCAAACCAGCCCCCTGCGGCAGGTTTACCCACAGCCTGTGGACAACGACTTGATCCGTCTCTGTTCGCTGACTACCGTTGCAGAACTTGTCTGGTTTGTTCTCTGAAAGCGTGCACCAGTGGCTGATGTCAACAGCGACCTCGTCCCGGTCTGGGCGAGGGTCGTCGAGCGGCTGGTCAGCGACCCCGACGTCGGGGAGATGGACAAACAGTGGGTGCAGCGCACCCAGCCCATGTGGATGATGCACGACACCGCCCTGCTGGCGACCCCGAACGAGCGGGCCAAGCAGGTGCTGGAGGGCCGACTGCTGCCGCAGCTGACCGACGCCCTCAGCCGCGAGCTCAGCCGGCCGGTGCGGATCGCCGTGATGGTCGACGCCAACGCCGTGCCCACCCCCGCGCCCGCCGCCCAGGCCCCCGCGGAGCCCTACCCGGGCCCCGCCGAGGAGGATCCGGACGGCTACCGCGGGCAGGACTACCACCAGCAGTCCTACCAGCAGGACTACGACCGCCCCCGCTACGACGACGGCGGCGGCTACGAACAGCGCCCCGCCTCCTACGGCGGCCAGTCCGGCCAGCCGTGGTCCGGTTACCAGGACTCCGGCTACCAGGAGCCGCAGCAGCCCTACCGGGAGTCCGAGGAGCCGGCGCCCCGCCCGGCGCCGCGCCACCTGCCCAGCCCGCCCTCGACCACCCAGGGCGACCTGTTCGGCGGGGCGTACGGCCCCGGCCCCGGCGAGCAGCCGCGCACCGGCGCCGGCCGGCGGTCGCCCGGCTCCCGTCCCACCGGCGGCCGCCCGGCCGAGAAGCCCGCCGCGGAGCGCGGCACCGACCGCCCCGCCGTCCCCGGGGTGCCCGCCCCGCCCGGCGCCCCTCCGGCCGGGGGCTCGCGCAAGGACGAGCCGGCGGCCCGGCTGAACCCCAAGTACCTCTTCGACACCTTCGTGATCGGCGCCAGCAACCGCTTCGCGCACGCGGCGGCGGTGGCGGTGGCCGAAGCCCCGGCCAAGGCGTACAACCCGCTCTTCATCTACGGGGAGTCCGGGCTGGGCAAGACCCACCTGCTGCACGCCATCGGGCACTACTCGCGCAGCCTCTTCCCGGGCACCCGGGTGCGCTACGTGTCCTCGGAGGAGTTCACCAACGAGTTCATCAACTCGATCCGGGACGGCAAGGCGGACACCTTCCGCCGCCGCTACCGGGACATGGACATCCTGCTCGTGGACGACGTCCAGTTCCTCGCGAGCAAGGAGTCCACGCAGGAGGAGTTCTTCCACACCTTCAACACCCTGCACAACGCGAACAAGCAGATCGTGCTCTCCTCGGACCGGCCGCCCAAGCTGCTGACCACGCTGGAGGACCGGCTGCGCAACCGCTTCGAGTGGGGACTGATCACCGACGTCACCCCGCCGGAGCTGGAGACCCGGATCGCGATCCTGCGCAAGAAGGCGATCCAGGAACAACTCAACGCTCCCGCCGACGTGTTGGAGTTCATCGCGTCCCGGATCACCCGCAACATCCGGGAGTTGGAGGGCGCGCTCATCCGGGTCACCGCCTTCGCCAACCTCAACCGGGCTCCGGTGGACCTGGAGTTGGCCGGGATCGTCCTCAAGGACCTGATCCCCGGCGGGGACGAGGACGCCGGGCCGGAGATCACGGCACAGGTCATCATGCAGCAGACCGCCGCGTACTTCGGCCTGGGCGTGGACGACCTCTGCGGATCCTCGCGCAGCCGGGTGCTGGTGACGGCCCGGCAGATCGCCATGTACCTGTGCCGGGAGCTCACCGACCTCTCGCTGCCGAAGATCGGCGCCCAGTTCGGCGGCCGCGACCACACCACCGTGATGCACGCGGACCGCAAGATCCGCTCGTTGATGGCGGAGCGGCGCTCGATCTACAACCAGGTCACCGAACTCACCAACCGCATCAAGAGCTGAGCCGCGTCCGGCCGGTGGCACCGGCGGACGGCGGGCCTCCACGGGGCGTCAGGAGCGATCCTGACGCCCTTTTTCGTCGTCCACAGGTGTGCGGCGGGCGGTGCTGGGGCAGGGATGCCGTCGACGGATCCGCCGCCGGTCCGCGCCAGGGGGCGAACAATTGACCGGGCATTCGAAAAGGCGGGGCGCGCAAGGCCGTTGTCCACAGGTGCGGCCCCTTCCGCGCGATCCACAGGCCGGGGAGTCCGGAGTTATCCAGAATTCGTCCACAGGCGCGTCGCCGCTACGCTCTTCCGCGCAGGTCAGATGCCTGTGGACTTGTGCACAACGGTTATCCACAGGCTGTGGACAGTTGACGGGCCGCCAGTGGGCCGTTCGGGTTGTCCACCGGTTGTCCCCAAGGTCGGGGCGGTTATCCCCAGGTTGTCCACAGCAGCGTCCACAGTTCGACAACCGTGAACTGGCGTTCACGCCCTGGTGTGAAAGGCGTCACGAAAAGTTGACCGGGGTCCGTGGATAACCGGGCCCGGAACTGGGGACAGTCCTGGGGATAACCTGTGGATACGCTGCGTGCCCTGTGGGTAACGCTCGGCCGTCCACAGCGCGGCCTGTCCGTCCACAGCCGCCGTCCACACCCACTGTGGACAAAATTCGGGCGCTGACCTGCGGAAACGGGGTTATCCACGGTTTCCACAGGCCCTACTACTACCGCTACACAGATAGACCTGGGACCTGCTTTCAAAGTGGGTGGGCCCGAAATCTGTGGACAACCGCTCCCCGACATCTGTTCGGCCTCGCTTCCGCCCGTCTGCCCCGTCTGTCGGCGGAGTACGTCAGACTGTCCTTTGCAGCTGGAAGCGGAGCGGCAGAGCTCGGCGGACAGCGGAACCGACGATCAAGATCAGACGAACCAGAGTGCGAGCGGGAGCGCTCGATCCAGGAGGCGGTTACCGGTGAAGTTCCGGGTGGAGCGTGACGTCCTCGCGGAGGCGGTGGCCTGGGCTGCCCGCAGCCTCCCGGCACGGCCGCCGGTGCCGGTGCTGGCCGGCCTGCTGCTGACCGCGCAGGAGGGCAGCCTGGCGCTGTCCGGCTTCGACTACGAGGTGTCGGCCCGGGTCGAGCTGGAGGCGGACGTCGAGGAGGCCGGCACCGTCCTGGTCTCCGGCCGACTGCTCAACGACATCTCGCGCAACCTTCCCAACAGGCCTGTGGAGATCTCCACCGACGGCCAGCGGGTCAGCGTCGTCTGCGGCAGCTCCCGGTTCACCCTCCCCACCCTCCCGGTGGACGAGTACCCGGCCCTGCCCCAGATGCCGACCGCCACCGGCACCGTCTCCGGGGACGTCTTCGCCTCGGCGGTCAGCCAGGCCGCGGTCGCCGCCGGCCGGGACGACACCCTGCCGGTGCTGACCGGTGTCCGGGTCGAGATCGAGGGCGACCGGATCACCCTGGCCGCCACCGACCGCTACCGCTTCGCCGTCCGCGAGCTGCTGTGGAAGCCCGAGCAGTCCGACATCTCCGCGGTCGCCCTGGTGCCCGCCAAGACGCTGCAGGACATCGCCAAGTCCCTGGGCAGTGGCGACACCGTCTCCATCGCGCTCTCCTCGGGCGGCGCGGGCGAGGGCCTGATCGGCTTCGAGGGCGCCGGCCGCCGCACCACCACCCGGCTGCTGGAGGGCGAGTTCCCCAAGTTCCGCAGCCTCTTCCCGACCGAGTTCAGCGCGGTCGCCGCGATCCAGACCCAGCCCTTCCTGGAGGCGCTCAAGCGCGTCTCGCTGGTCGCCGAGCGCAACACCCCGGTGCGGCTGAACTTCGAGCAGGGCGTGCTGACCCTGGAGGCCGGCTCGGGCGACGACGCCCAGGCCACCGAGCGGATCGAGGCCGACCTCGAGGGCGACGACATCTCGATCGCCTTCAACCCGGGCTACCTGGAGGAGGGCCTCAAGGCCATCGACTCCGCCTACGCCCAGCTGAGCTTCACCACCCCGACCAAGCCGGCCCTGCTCAGCGGCAAGGTCTCGGTGGACGCCGAGGAGGACAAGGCGTACCAGTACCTCATCATGCCGGTCCGCCTCTCCGGCTGATCCGGCCGGCTGATCCCGCTCTCCGCGTGACCGTCCACAGGCTGTGCACACCCGCTGTGCACAGCCTGTGGACGTCTCCCCCGGTCGGACCGACCGCGCAGAGTCCGTCACCGCCGGAAGCGTAGGCTCGGAGAGTGCGGCAACGGCGCCGCCGGCAGGCACGTCCCCACAGTAAGGATTTGGTCATGGAGCTCGGCCTCATCGGTCTCGGCAAGATGGGCGGCAACATGCGCGAGCGGATCCGCCGCGCCGGCCACACCGTCGTCGGCTACGACCGCAACCCGGAGATCTCCGACGTCGAGAGCCTCCAGGAGCTCGTCAGCAAGCTCCAGGGCCCCCGCGTGGTCTGGGTGATGGTCCCGGCCGGTGCCGCGACCCAGGCGACCGTCGACGAGCTCGCCGAACTGCTCTCCCCCGGCGACGTGGTGGTCGACGGCGGCAACTCCCGCTGGACCGACGACGTCAAGCACGCCGAGGCGCTGGCCGCCAAGGGCATCGGCTTCGTCGACTGCGGCGTCTCCGGCGGCGTCTGGGGCCTGGAGAACGGCTACGCGCTGATGTACGGCGGCGACGCCGAGCACGTCGCCCTCGTCCAGCCGGTGTTCGACGCGCTCAAGCCCGAGGGCGACTTCGGCTCGGTGCACGCGGGGGCGGTGGGCGCCGGCCACTTCGCCAAGATGGTCCACAACGGCATCGAGTACGCGATGATGCAGGCCTTCGCCGAAGGCTGGGAGCTGCTGGAGGCCGCGCCCGAGGTGACCGACGTGCGCGAGGTCTTCCGCAGCTGGCAGGAGGGCACCGTGATCCGCTCCTGGCTGCTGGACCTGGCCGTCCGCGCCCTGGACGAGGACGAGCACCTGGCCAAGCTGCGCGGCTGGGCCGCCGACTCCGGCGAGGGCCGCTGGACCGTCGAGGCCGCGATCGACCACGCCGTGCCGCTGCCGGCGATCACCGCCTCGCTGTTCGCCCGCTTCGCCTCCCGCCAGGACGACTCGCCGCAGATGAAGATGATCGCCGCGCTGCGCAACCAGTTCGGCGGCCACGCGGTCGAGTCGAAGTAGTCCCCCCGGCCGGGTGGTCCACCGGACACCCGGCCGTCCACAGTCTGTTGACAGAAGGCGAGCGCAGTCCACCGCCATGCACGTCGCGCACCTGTCGCTCGCCGACTTCCGGTCGTACGCCCGGGCCGAGGTCCCTCTCGACCCGGGCGTGACGGCCTTCGTCGGGCCCAACGGCCAGGGCAAGACCAACCTGGTCGAGGCGATCGGCTACGTCGCCACCCTGGGCAGCCACCGGGTCGCCACCGACGCCCCGCTGATCCGGCTCGGCGCCGAGCGGGCGGTGATCCGCACCTCGGTGGTGGACCGCGGCCGCTCCACCCTGGTCGAGCTGGAGCTCACCCCGGGCAAGGCCAACCGGGCCCGGATCAACCGCTCCGACAACGTCCGCCCGCGCGACGTGCTGGGCCTGCTGCGGACCGTGCTGTTCGCCCCCGAGGACCTCAGCCTGGTCAAGGGCGACCCGGGCGAGCGCCGCCGCTTCCTGGACGAACTGCTCACCGCCCGCGCCCCCCGGCTGGCCGGGGTCCGGCAGGACTACGAGCGGGTGCTCAAGCAGCGCAACGCCCTGCTGAAGACCGCCGCGATGGCCCGCCGGGCCGGCGGCGGCAAGGGCGCGGACCTGTCCACCCTGGAGGTCTGGGACGGTCACCTGGCGCGCGCCGGGGCGGAGTTGACGGCCTTCCGGATCCAGCTGGCCTCCGCCCTGCAGCCGCTGGTGACGGCTGCTTACGGGCAGCTGGCCCCGGGCGGCGGCGAGACCTCGCTGGAGTACCGCAGCTCCTTCGAGGGCGAGCTGCCGACCAGCCGCGAGCAGGCCGAGGAGCAACTGCTGGGGGCGCTGCAGGCGGCCCGCAAGCAGGAGATCGAGCGCGGGGTCACCCTGGTCGGTCCGCACCGCGACGAGCTGGTGCTCAAGCTCGGCCCGATGCCCGCCAAGGGCTACGCGAGCCACGGCGAGTCCTGGTCGTTCGCGCTGGCGCTGCGGCTGGCGTCGTACGAGCTGCTGCGCGCCGACGGCGGCGAGCCGGTGCTGATCCTGGACGACGTCTTCGCCGAGCTGGACGCCGCCCGCCGGGACCGGCTGGCCGAGCTGGTGGCCGACGGCGAGCAGGTGCTGGTCACCGCGGCGGTGGCCGAGGACGTGCCGAAGGCGCTGGCCGGCGCCCGGTTCGCGGTCTCCGACGGCGGGGTCCGCCGGATCGACGCCTGAAACCGCCGACCCGCCCGTACGGCTGCGGGCCTGCGCGCCGGCCCGGACGCCCGTCCGCCCGCGATCCCGTCCGCCGTCTGAGCCGCTCGTCACACCGACCGCCCTCCGGGCACGTCCCGCCGTCCGGCGTCCGACCGCTCCCGTAGGCTGGACGGCTCATCGGTTGTCCACAGGCTGGGGAAGGAGATCGCCGTGAGCGAGTCGGCGGAGCGCTCGCCCTTCCCCACCATTCCCGGCCCCGCCGGTTCCCGTCCCGCCGGCTCCGGCCCGGTCGTCCCCGCCCCCGCCGGCCCCGAGCCCACCGGTGCCGACCTCGCCCGCTCCGCCCTGCGGGCCGCCCGCGCCCAGGCCCGCCAGCGCGGGGAGCAGGTCCAGCAGAAGCGCGAGGCGAAGCGGCACGGCCTGCGCAGCGGCGCCCGGTCTGACGGCCGCGACCCGGTGCCGCTGGGCGCCGCGCTGAACCGGCTGCTCACCGAGCGCGGCTGGGAGTCCTCCGCCGCGGTCGGCGGGGTGATGGGCCGCTGGCCGCAGATCGTCGGTCCGGACATCGCCGCGCACTGCCACCCCTCCTCCTTCGACGAGGCCGAGGCGGTGCTCACCGTGCAGTGCGACTCCACCGCCTGGGCGACGCAACTGCGGTGGCTGGCCAGGCAGTTGGTGGCTCGTCTGAACCACGAGCTGGGCCACGGAACGGTGCGGACCATCAAGGTGCTCGGCCCGGCCGCGCCCGCCCGCGGCTACGGCCGGCTGCGCGCCCCCGGCAGCAAGGGCCCCGGCGACACCTGGGGCTAGAGCGGTCTCCCGCCGCCGGGATCGGATCGCGATCTTCCGGAACCCCTGACGGCCCTTCCAGGCGCCCCCGGCCCCCCGGTCGAGTATCGGGACACGTGCCGAGGGGATTCAGGGCGGCGTATCTGCCTTCAAGGGCTGCCAAACGCCCATCTCTGTCAGTCGTACCGGTAGACTGGGAGCCAAACACTGTTGCTAGTGGCAACCGAGTCGAAACGCTGTGGTCGCACGCCCGCCCGTACGGGGAGGGCATGCGGCCCGTGCTGTGCCAGAGAGGGCGCTTCGTGGCCGATTCCGGCAACCCCAGCCAGACCCCAGACCAGACCGACCAGGCTTCCTACACCGGTAGCAACATCCAGGTGCTGGAAGGCCTCGACGCCGTCCGCAAGCGCCCCGGCATGTACATCGGTTCGACCGGTGAGCGCGGCCTGCACCACCTGGTGCAGGAGGTCGTGGACAACTCCGTCGACGAGGCGATGGCCGGGTACGCCGACACCATCGACGTCACGATCATGGCCGACGGCGCGATCCGCGTCGTCGACAACGGCCGTGGCATCCCGGTGGACATCGTCCCCGGCCAGGACAAGCCCGCCGTCGAGGTCGTGCTCACCGTCCTGCACGCGGGCGGCAAGTTCGGCGGCGGCGGCTACGCCGTGTCCGGCGGTCTGCACGGCGTCGGCGTCTCCGTGGTGAACGCCCTCTCCACCCGGCTCTCGGTGGAGATCCACAAGGACGGCCACATCTGGACCCAGGACTACAAGGCGGGCGCCCCGACCGCCCCGCTGGCAAAGGGCCCCGAGACCGACCGCACCGGCACCACGGTGACCTTCTGGGCCGACGCCGACATCTTCGAGACCACCGTCTACTCCTTCGAGACGCTCTCCCGGCGCTTCCAGGAGATGGCCTTCCTCAACAAGGGCCTGTCGATCTCGCTGACCGACGAGCGCCCCGAGCACGTGGACGAGGAGGGCAAGCCGCTGACCGTCACGTACAAGTACGACGGCGGCATCGCCGACTTCGTCGCCCACCTCAACTCCCGCAAGGGCGAGGTCATCCACCCCTCGGTGATCGACTTCGAGGCCGAGGACAAGGACAAGGCGATCTCGGTGGAGATCGCGATGCAGTGGAACTCCTCCTACACCGAGGGGGTCTACAGCTTCGCCAACACCATCCACACCCACGGCGGCGGTACCCACGAGGAGGGCTTCCGCGCCGCGCTGACCGGCCTGGTCAACCGCTACGCGCGGGACAAGAAGCTGCTCCGCGAGAAGGACGACAACCTCTCCGGCGAGGACATCCGCGAGGGTCTGACCGCGATCATCTCGGTCAAGCTCGGCGAGCCGCAGTTCGAGGGCCAGACCAAGGACAAGCTCGGCAACACCGAGGCCAAGACCTTCGTCCAGAAGGTCGTCCACGAGCAGCTGAACGACTGGCTGGACCGCAACCCCAACGAGGCCGCGGACATCATCCGCAAGTCCATCCAGGCCGCCACCGCGCGCGTCGCCGCCCGCAAGGCCCGCGACCTCACCCGCCGCAAGGGCCTGCTGGAGTCCGCCTCGCTGCCCGGCAAGCTCTCCGACTGCCAGTCCAAGGACCCGTCCGAGTGCGAGATCTTCATCGTCGAGGGTGACTCCGCCGGCGGCTCTGCCAAGCAGGGCCGCGACCCGCGCACCCAGGCGATCCTGCCGATCCGCGGCAAGATCCTGAACGTCGAGAAGGCCCGGATCGACAAGGTGCTGCAGAACACCGAGGTCCAGGCGCTGATCTCGGCCTTCGGCTGCGGCATCCAGGAGGACTACGACGAGGCCAAGCTCCGGTACCACAAGATCGTCCTGATGGCGGACGCCGACGTCGACGGTCAGCACATCCGCACCCTGCTGCTGACCCTGCTGTTCCGCTTCATGCGGCCGCTGGTCGAGGCCGGGTACGTCTACCTCGCCATGCCGCCGCTGTACAAGATCAAGTGGGGCAAGGACGACTTCGAGTACGCCTACTCCGACCGCGAGCGCGACGCGCTGATCGCCGCCGGCGTGGAGGCCGGGCGCCGGCTGCCCAAGGACGACGCGATCCAGCGCTTCAAGGGTCTCGGCGAGATGAACGCCGAGGAGCTCCGGGTCACCACCATGGACGCGGCCCACCGGCTGCTGCTCCAGGTCACCCTGGAGGACGCCGCCCGCGCCGACGAACTGTTCTCCGTGCTGATGGGCGAGGACGTCGAGGCCCGCCGCTCCTTCATCCAGCGCAACGCCAAGGACGTCCGCTTCCTGGACGTGTGACGCCTGCACCCCAGGCCCCGCACGTACCAGTCCGCGTGAAAGGAAACTGACCAGCAGTGGTCGACGACAACCGTCCCGACGGCGAGCAGCCCGAGACCCCCGAGACCGAAGAGGGCACCGCCCAGGCGACGATGCGGATCGAGCCGGTCGAGCTCGAGACCGAGATGCAGCGCTCGTACCTCGACTACGCGATGAGCGTGATCGTCAGCCGTGCGCTCCCCGAGGTCCGCGACGGCCTCAAGCCGGTGCACCGCCGCGTGCTCTACGCGATGTACGACGGCGGGTACCGCCCCGAGAAGGGGTACTACAAGTGCGCCCGCGTCGTCGGCGACGTGATGGGCAACTACCACCCGCACGGCGACACCTCGATCTACGACACCGTGGTCCGCCTGGCCCAGCCGTGGTCGATGCGGATGCCGCTGGTGGACGGCAACGGCAACTTCGGCTCCCCGGGCAACGACCCGGCCGCGGCCATGCGCTACACCGAGTGCAAGATGATGCCGCTGGCCATGGAGATGATGCGCGACATCGACGAGGAGACCGTCGACTTCGCGCCCAACTACGACGGCCGCTCGCAGGAGCCGACCGTCCTGCCCGCGCGCTTCCCCAACCTGCTGGTCAACGGTGCCACCGGCATCGCGGTCGGCATGGCCACCAACATCCCGCCGCACAACCTCCGCGAGGTCGCCTCCGGCGCGCTGTGGTACCTGGAGAATCCCGAGGCCTCCAACGAGGAGCTGCTCGACGCGCTGATCGAGCGGATCAAGGGCCCCGACTTCCCCACCGGCGCGCTGATCGTCGGCCGCCGCGGGATCGACGACTACTACCGCACCGGCCGCGGCTCGGTCACCATGCGCGCCGTGGTCGAGGTCGAGGAGATCCAGGGCCGCCAGTGCCTGGTGATCACCGAGCTGCCGTACCAGGTCAACCCGGACAACCTCGCGCTGAAGATCGCCGACCTGGTCAAGGACGGCAAGATCGCCGGCATCGCCGACGTCCGCGACGAGTCCTCGTCCCGCACCGGCACCCGCCTGGTGGTCGTGCTCAAGCGCGACGCCGTCGCCAAGGTCGTGCTGAACAACCTCTACAAGCACACCGAGCTGCAGACCAACTTCGGCGCCAACATGCTGGCCCTGGTCGACGGCGTGCCGCGCACCCTCTCGCTGGACGCCTTCATCCGGCACTGGGTCAACCACCAGGTCGAGGTCATCGTCCGGCGCACCACCTTCCGGCTGCGCAAGGCCGAGGAGCGCGCCCACATCCTGCGCGCGCTGCTCAAGGCGCTGGACGTGATCGACGAGGTCATCGCGCTGATCCGGGCCTCGGCCAGCGCGGACGCCGCCCGCACCGGCCTGATGGGCCTGCTCGACATCGACGAGCTCCAGGCCAACGCGATTCTCGAGATGCAGCTGCGCCGACTGGCCGCCCTCGAGCGCCAGCGGATCACCGACGAGCACGACGAGCTGCAGCGCAAGATCGACGAGTACAACGCGATCCTGGCCTCGCCGGTCCGCCAGCGGGGGATCATCTCCGAGGAGCTCACCGCGATCGTCGAGAAGTACGGCGACGACCGGCGCTCCACCCTCATCCCGTCCGACGGGGACCTCTCGATCGAGGACCTCATCGCGGAGGAGGACATCGTCGTCACGATCACTCGTGGCGGCTACGTCAAGCGGACCCGCTCCGACCTCTACCGCTCGCAGAAGCGCGGCGGCAAGGGCGTGCGCGGTGCCCAGCTGAAGCAGGACGACATCGTCGACCACTTCTTCGTGACGACGACCCACAACTGGATCCTGTTCTTCACCAACAAGGGCCGGGTCTACCGCGCCAAGGGCTACGAGCTGCCGGACGCCGGGCGCGACGCCCGCGGCCAGCACGTCGCCAACCTGCTGGCCTTCCAGCCGGGCGAGCACATCGCCCAGGTGATGGCCGTCCGGACCTACGAGGACAAGCCGTACCTGGTCCTCGCCACCCGGGCCGGCCTGGTGAAGAAGTCCCCGCTGAAGGACTACGACTCCCCGCGCTCCGGCGGCCTGATCGCGATCAACCTGCGCCAGGACGAGGAGGGCCGGGACGACGAGCTGATCGGCGCCGAGCTGGTCTCCGCCGAGGACGACCTGCTGCTGGTCTCCAAGAAGGCCCAGTCGATCCGCTTCACCGCGACGGACGACGCCCTGCGGCCCACCGGTCGCGCCACCTCGGGCGTCAAGGGCATGGCCTTCCGCGAGGACGACGAGCTGCTCTCGATGAACGTCGTCCGCCCGGGCACGTACGTCTTCACCGCCACGGACGGCGGCTACGCCAAGCGCACGGCGGTGGACGAGTACCGTGTCCAGGGACGCGGCGGCTACGGCACCAAGGCGGCGAAGATCGTCGAGGGCCGGGGTTCGCTGGTCGGTGCGCTGGTGGTCGACGACACCGACGAGATCATGGCGATCACCCTGTCCGGCGGGGTGATCCGCACGAGGGTTTCCGAGGTTCGTGAAACCGGACGTGACACCATGGGCGTCCAACTGATCAACCTCGGGAAGCGCGACGCGGTCGTGGGCATGGCCCGCAACGCGGAGGCCGAGGAGGACGAGACGGCGGAGGACGAGGTCGCGGGCACCGAGTCCACCGAGACGGCCGAGGGTGCGGAGACGGCGGTCGGCGGCGACGCCGAGGCCTGACCCGAACCGCAGACCGGTGCCGCGGCGTCCCCAGGGTGGGCGCGGCGGCACCGGCCGCCGACCAGTACCGGGCAATCCCGCCGGGCGCTGGATGACGAGTGACGGATCAGGGCGGCGCCGCCCTGGTGGGAAGTGCGGGAGGACCAGGTGAGTGGAGCCACGGGTGCTGCGGGAGGACCCTCCGGCGGCCGTCCGGGCGCGCAGGGCGGGGGTGCGTACGGGGTGCCGCAGCCGCCGACCGAGCACTCGGCCGCGTCCACCTCGCTGATGCCACCGGTCGGCGCAGCGGGCCAGAGCGGGGGGACGTACGGGGGCCAGACGCCGCCTCCGCCGAGCGGCGCGCCCGCCGGCTCGGGCGGTTTCTCGCAGCCGACCACCTACGCCAAGGGGCAGCCGACCCCGGCCCGGGGCACCCGGACCGGCGGCAACACCCCGGCCGGCGGCACCCCCGTCCCGGGGGCGGCGCGCCGCCCCGGCGGCGGGGCCCCGACCGGCGGCGGGCCGATCGGCCGGACCCGCAAGGCACGGCTGCGGGTGACGAAGGTCGACCCGTGGTCGGTGATGAAGGTCAGCTTCCTGCTGTCGCTGGCCGTCGGCATCATCATCATCGTGGCCGCGGCGGTGCTGTGGATGACGCTGGACTCCCTGGGCGTCTTCGACTCGCTGACCAAGACGCTCAAGGACGTCACCGGTGGCGGCGCCGACAACGCCAGCAGCCAGCTCAACCTGATGGACTACATCGGCTTCGGCAAGGTGATGATGTTCACCACGCTGATCGCCGTGGTCGACGTCGTGCTGCTGACCGCGCTGTCCACCCTCTCCGCCTTCATCTACAACGCGGCGGCCGGATTCACCGGCGGCGTCGAGCTGACCCTGGCCGAAGAGGACTGATTCCTGGCCGAATACTGACCACCGGTCAGTTCCCCGCCTCCGTGCGGAATGCCCGGGCCCCGCAGGCCGTTGCCGTCTGCGGGGCTCGTCGGCATTTCGGGTGACAGCCGGCGCCCGCGGCGTGCCGTCCGGAATCGGGTCGGCCGCGGTGGGCTTAGCTGGACGCCGCCCGTTCCCGCGCCTGGGAGTGCCGCAGGCCGCCCCCCGGTCGGTCGACCGGGTCAGGTGAGGTTCCGCAGGACGACTGGACGGAGGCGCGCGGTGGCGAAGCTCGCAGGTCAGCTGGTGGAGGCTTTGAACGGGCTGTTGGGGATCCCGGTGCCGCTGCGGGTCCAGGCCTGGGACGGCAGCGTCGCGGGGCCGCCCGGAGCGCCCACGGTGGTCCTGCGCAACCGCCGGGCGCTGCGCCGGCTGATCTGGCAGCCGGACGAGCTCGGCCTGGCCCGGGCCTACGTCGCGGGGGACCTCGAGCTCGCCCCGGGCACCGACCTGTACGAGACGCTCTCCGCCGTCGCCCGCTTCGCCGAGCTGCCGGAGATCCGCAACCTGGCCATCCGTCCGCGCGACGTGGTCGGCGCCAAGGGCCGCCGCGTCCTCGCCGCCGCCCTGCGGGCCGGGGCGATCGGCACGGAGCCCACCCCGCCCCCGGAGGAGGTCCGCAAGCCCCACGGGCGGCTGCACAGCCGCAGCCGGGACCGCGCGGCCATCAGCCACCACTACGACGTGGGGAACGACTTCTACGGCCTCGTGCTCGGCCCGTCCATGGTCTACTCGTGCGCCTACTGGGCCCCCGAGGTGAAGAGCCTGGAGGCCGCCCAGGAGGCCAAGCTCGACCTGATCTGCCGCAAGCTCGGCCTGCGGCCCGGGATGCGGCTGCTGGACGTCGGCTGCGGCTGGGGCTCGCTGCTGCTGCACGCGGCGAAGCACTACGGCGTCACCGCGGTGGGCGTCTCCATCTCCAAGGAGCAGGTCGCGCTGGCCCGGGCCCGGGTCGAGGAGGCCGGCCTCGCCGACCGGATCGAGGTCCGGCTGCAGGACTACCGGGAGATCACCGACGGCCCGTTCGACGCGATCTCCAGCGTGGGGATGGCCGAGCACGTCGGCTCCCAGCAGTACCGGGTCTACGCCGAGGGGCTCTACGGCCTGCTGGTGCCCGGCGGCCGGCTGCTCAACCACCAGATCGCCCGCCGCCCCGACCACCCCGGTGAACCGCACCGCACCAGCCCCTTCATCGACCGCTACGTCTTCCCGGACGGCGAGCTCTCCCCGGTCGGTTCCACCGTGGCCCGGCTGGAGGAGGCCGGCTTCGAGGTGCGGGACGTCGAGGCGCTGCGCGAGCACTACGCGCTGACCCTGCGCGAGTGGGTGGCCAACCTGGAGGCGCACTGGACGGAGGCGGTCCGGCTGGTCGGCCGCGGCCGCGCCCGGGTCTGGCGGCTGTACATGGCCGCTTCCGCGCTCGCCTTCGAGCAGAACCGGATCGGCGTGAACCAGGTCCTCGCCGTCCGCAGCACCGACGAGGGCGCGGCGGGCCTGCCGCCCACCCGCGAGGAGTGGCTGCTGCGCCCGGCCGCCGGGGTCCCTGCCGCGACCCGGACCGCCGAGGATTTGGGGGATCGGCGGTCGGTCCGCTAATCTTTCAGTGCGGCAAGGGCCTATAGCTCAGACGGTTAGAGCGCTTCCCTGATAAGGAAGAGGCCACAGGTTCAAGTCCTGTTAGGCCCACCACCGCGAAGGGCCCGGAGTGATCACTCCGGGCCCTTCGGCGTTTTCCAGGACCGGGCCGCATCGGGTACGCTCTGTGTGCAGCGCGGGCCTATAGCTCAGACGGTTAGAGCGCTTCCCTGATAAGGAAGAGGCCACAGGTTCAAGTCCTGTTAGGCCCACCGCCACGAGGGGCCCGGAGTGATCACTCCGGGCCCCTCGTCGTGCTTCCGGGGCGGACGCCCCGCACAGCAGGAGGTGCGGCGTCAATCCTCCGACCGGGCCGCCGGGTTGAGCACCGGTGGCTGGTCACGATTGGGAAACTGGTGTGTATCATCGGCCGCAAGGGCTGTCCGGCACCCGACCGCCCTGTTCGCGCTCGAAACACAACTGGACTCGTCGGCCCGGTCAGCCCGGCCGGAACACCGGCTCTTGAGTCCACCAACGCAAGAAGGACGAGGTCCCGCGGTGAAGAAGCTCCTCCTGGTCGCCCTGGTCGCCCTCGGCGGCTTCTTTGTCTACCGTCAGGTCCAGGCGGACCGCGCCGAGCAGGACCTGTGGACCGAGGCCACCGACCCGGTCCCGGCCGGTCGCTGAGCCCGGACGATCTGACGATCGCAGATCTTCGGAGGCGTTGAGGCGCCTCCCAACCGGTCGGTCCGGTCCCACGACCGGGCCGACCGCCCCTCGGGGAGAACACTCTTCCGAGGGGACGGCGCCGGGAATCGCGCCGGAACCGGTACGCTAGTGCCCGTCGGCACGGGGCGTGCCGTCGAGGGGCATTAGCTCAGTTGGTAGAGCGCTGCCTTTGCAAGGCAGATGTCAGGAGTTCGAGTCTCCTATGCTCCACAGCGCCTGAACGGCGGCCGACCTGTTCCCAGGTCGGCCGCCGTTCTGCTTTCCGGCCCGCCGCTACGCCTGCGGGCGGTCGTCCTCGGCGGGTTCCACGGACTCGGCCGCGTCCTGCGCGGTGACTCCGTTCACCGGGGCGGTGGTGCTGTGGGCGCCGACGGGCGGGCGGGACTCCGGGGCCGGCGGCTCGATCAGCCACTCGGGGTTGCTGTGCCGGCGCCACCACTGCCAGGCGACGACGCCGCCGGCGATCGCCAGCGCTCCCGCGACCGCGAGACCGGTGCCGCGGCCGCCGCGGCACCGGGACTTCTTGGCGTTCCGGGCGGCGAGCCGGCTGATCTCGGCCGCGCTGACGTTCCCGTGGAGGGCGGTCAGTGCGGCGGCGCCGCGGGCCTGGGCCTCGTGGGCGACCGGGGAGACCGCGGCGCGGGCGTCCCCCACCACGTGGGCGACCCGCGGGGCGACCGTGGCGCGGGCCGTGTCGGCGGCGCGGCCGGCGGAGAGCCGAGCCGCCAGGGCGGCCTCCTGGGCGCGGTGGAGGGCCTTCAGGACGTTCTGCTGGGCCTCCGGGGGCAGACTGGCGAAGGCGTGGCCGAATTGTGGGGCGAGGTGCTTGTCGTAGTGGACGCGGAGGTGGTGGGCTGCCTCAGAGGCCTTCGGCCCGAGCGCGTCAAGGGCGGGCCCGAGGCGCTGTTTGGCGCCGTCCGCGAACTGCACGGCGGTGTCCCGGGTCCGGGTGGCCGTCTCACGGGCCGAGTCCGAAAAGCTCACGAGTCTCTCCTCCTGGGTGGCGTCCTTTATTGCACATATCCACCTGAATGCTGATCATGCATCCTGAATTGTCCACTCGGCACGCCGGGCTGGGCCGGGCGGGGGCTTGTGGGGTGGGGGCGGCCGGTTGTGGTGGGTGGGGCGGGTGTGGGGGTTCGGGCGGCGCCCGAGGGGGGGTCGGGGAGCGGGTGTGGTGCGCTGCGCCGGGCTGGGCCGGGCGGGGGCTTGTGGGGTGGGGGCGGCCGGTTGTGGTGGGTGGGGCGGGTGTGGGGGTCCGGGTGGGGTCGGGGTGGGGTCGGGTCGGGTCGGGTCCGGGGTGGGGTCGGGGAGCGGGTGTGGTGCGCTGGGCCGAGCTGGGCCGGGGGAGCGGGGTGGCGCAGTAGGCTGGCGGCTCCGGTGGTCGGGTACGGGAAGGGGCGAGCGCTGATGCTCCCGGACGAGCCGCGGCAGTCGACGGGGCCGGCCCCGGAGGGCGGGCTGCCCGGTTGCTACCGGCATACGCAGACCGCCACCGGGATCACCTGCACCCGGTGCGAGCGGCCGATCTGCCCCCGGTGCATGGTGGCGGCCTCGGTCGGCTTCCAGTGCCCGGAGTGCGTCGGCGAGGGGCACGCCGGGACGCGCCGGGCGACCACCCGGTTCGGCGGCGCGCTGACCCAGCACGGCGGGCTGGTCACCCGGGTGCTGGTCGGGATCAACGTGGTGGTCTGGGTGCTGGCCGCCTACGTGCTGAGGCCGAGGCTGGCGGAGGTCTGGTCGCTGGCCAGCGCCGGGCGGGATGTCAGCGGCGGCCCGTACGGCATCGCGGACGGCCCCGACCAGTGGTACCGGCTGGTGACCGCCACCTTCCTGCACCTGGAGTGGTGGCACATCGGGACGAACATGCTGGTGCTGCTCTGGCTGGGCCCGCCGCTGGAGGAGGCGCTCGGCAGGGTGCGCTTCCTGGCCCTGTACCTCGTGGCGGGCCTCGGTGGCAGCACCTTCGCCTTCCTGGTGGCGGGCGACTGGATGCAGTCGCTGGGCGCCTCGGGGGCGGTCTTCGGCCTGATCGGCGCGACGATCGTGATGCAGCTGCGGAACAGGGCCGCGCTCGGCCCGGCGGTGGCCTTCCTGGTGTTCAACCTGGTGGTGACCTTCTCCCGCCCGACCATCGACTGGCGGGCGCACCTCGGCGGCCTGGCCCTGGGCGCGCTGACGGCTTTCGGCCTCATGTACGCCCCGCGGGCGCGCCGCGGTCTGGTGCAGGGGCTGACCCTGGCGGGTGCGCTGGCCGTGGAGGCGGCGATGCTGGGCGTCGGAATGGCCCTCTACGGCGGGTGACGCCCCCGGATGATTGTCCACAGCTGTCCACAGCGGGTGCGGGGCTGTGCACAGGCTGTGCGCCGGACGTCCGGTGGACTGGTGTTCTACGCGCGTCCAGCTGTGCGGATCCCGTGCCGCCGGAGGATCGTGCCCAGCTGTGCACGGCCGCGGCCGGAAAGGTTATCCACAGGCTGGGGGGACTTTTCCCCAGTGTGGATAACCATGTGGATAAGCCCGACTGTGTGATGGTGGGGAAAGCAGACGGCGCTGCGGGCCGCGCCCGGGCACGCCGAACCGCCGCTCCGGGACCCGCGATCCGAAGCGGCGGAAAACGGCTCGAACCCGAGCCTCAGGACGGGCGGAGCGTCACTTCCACTGGGTGGAGACGCCGAACCCCGCCGCGATGAAGCCGAAGCCCACCAGGATGTTCCAGTTCCGCCAGCTCTCGACCGGGTAGCTGCCGCTGGTCACGTAGTAGGTGACGATCCACACCAGGCCGATCAGGAACAGTGCCAGCATCAGCGGCGCGACCCAACCGCGGCCCGAACTGATCTTCACCGCGGCCGTCGTCGGCGGGGTGTAGTCGGACTTCTTGCGGAGTCGAGACTTCGGCACGAGGAGCTCTCCTGTCGATGCGCTGTGAGACCGCGCGGAGGTGCAGCGGGTGGGACGCCGGCGGTGGTCGTGGAGCGCTCAGGGACCGCTCCCCCACCTGCCACCGGCGTCCGTTAGCGTAGTGGCTCGGCGGGTCTCGAGGAGATAAGGGTACGGTGACTAATTTGTCGATTCCTCCCCGGAGGGCCGGTACCCGCCGCTCCGGCATCCGAATTGTCGGACGTGCCCTGACCTGCGCGGTGTTCGCACTCGCCGGCCTGCTCTTCTACGTCAGCGCCCAGACCGCCCGCGGCACCGACCTGCGGACCGACAACTCGCTGCTCAGCCTCGGTGACGTGATCCGCCAGCGCAGCTCGCAGAACCAGCAGGCGCAGGCCCAGCTGGCCGACCTCCAGGCCCGGGCGCAGGACCTCACCGAACAGCAGGCCAACAGCCCCGCCGACGCCGCGCAGCTGGACGGCCTGCGGCGCGGCGCGGCCCTGGAACCGCTGCAGGGCGGCGGCCTGACCGTCACCCTCAACGACGCCCCGCCGAACGCCACCGCGCGCATCCCCGGCGTCCCCGAGCCGGGCGTCAACGACCTGGTCATCCACCAGCAGGACATCCAGGCCGTGGTCAACGCGCTGTGGCGGGGCGGCGCCGAGGGCGTGCAGGTGATGGACCAGCGGCTGACCTCCACCAGCGCGGTGCGCTGCGTGGGCAACACCCTGCTGCTCCAGGGCCGGGTCTACTCCCCGCCGTACGTGGTCAGGGCGGTGGGCAGGACGGACGCGCTGCGGGCCGCCGTCGAGGCGGACCCGGACATCCGCAACTACCTGCAGTACGTCCAGGCGTACGGACTGGGCTGGAAGGTCCAGGAGAGCGGCGACCTGACCCTGCCCGGTTACTCCGGCACCGTCGACCTGCGCTCGGTGGCGGGCCAGTAGCGGCCGAGTGGCGGACCGGCCCCGCGGCTGTGGATAGCGGGTCTACTCTTGACCCCAGTCCGCTACGTCGAGGGAGCACCATGTACGGCTGGATCTGGCGTCACCTCCCGGGGAACACCCTGGTCCGGGCCGTCATTTCGCTGCTCCTGATCCTGGGGATCGTCTACCTCCTCTTCACCTACGTCTTCCCGTGGGCGGAACCGCTGCTCCCCTTCGGTGACGTCACAGTGGACGGCGGCGACGGAGCCGCGGCCGGCTGACCGGCGGGCCCGGCAGTTCCCCCATGCACCGCACCCACGGAGACCACGCGCGAATGACCACCCAGCCGACCCCGCCCCGCATCCTGGTCGTGGACAACTACGACAGCTTCGTCTTCAACCTGGTCCAGTACCTGTACCAGCTCGGCGCCACCTGCGAGGTGGTGCGCAACGACGAGGTGACCGTCGAGCACGCCGTCCGCCGGTCGGGTGAGCAGGGCTTCGACGGGGTGCTGCTCTCCCCCGGGCCGGGGGCGCCCGAGGAGGCCGGGGTCTGCATCGAGATGGTGCACCACTGCGCCGCGGTCGGGCTGCCGGTGTTCGGCGTCTGTCTGGGCCTGCAGTCGATCGCGGTCGCCTACGGCGCGGTGGTCGGCCGGGCGCCGGAGCTGCTGCACGGCAAGACCTCGCTGGTCGAGCACGAGGACGGCGGGGTGTTCGAGGGCCTGCCCTCGCCGCTGACCGCGACCCGCTACCACTCGCTGGCCGTCGACCCGGCCACCGTGCCCGACGAGCTGGTGGTCACCGCCCGCACCGAGAGCGGCGTGATCATGGGCCTGAGGCACCGTGAACTGCTCGTCGAGGGCGTGCAGTTCCACCCCGAGTCGGTGCTGACCGAGGGCGGGCACCGGATGCTCGCCAACTGGCTGGCGGAGTGCGGCGACCCGCACGCCGTGGACCGGTCGGCCGGGCTCGCCCCGGTGATCGGCCGGGGCTGAGCGGCGTGACCGCGGTGCGCCCGGAGGGGCGTTACCAGCCGGGGCCCGGCCCCGACGGCGGTGCCGGGCCGTACGGCGGCGCGTCGTACGACGGCGGCCCGGCCGACGGGCCGTACCCGCAGCAGTACCCCGTCCAGGGCGCGCCCGAGGACGCCTGGGGCGTCTACGAGCAGGCCGGGGAGCCCGCCGCGGGCGGCCCCGAGTACCCGTGGCTGCCCGACCAGACCCTTCAGCTGCGGCTGCCCGCCGACGGCGGTCCGGCCGCGGAACCCGCCCCGCCGACCGGGGGCCGGGCCGAGCGGCGACGGGCCGCCCAGGGCCGCACCTCGGTGCGCTCGGGCGGCGGTCGGCGGCGGGCGAAGGGCCGGGCGGGCGGACGGGCGCGGCCCAAGGAGTCCGCGGTCGTGGTGGGCGCCCGGTTCGTCGGCGAGCTGTGCATCACGCTCGGCGTGGTGATGCTGCTGTTCGTCGCCTACCAGCTCTGGTGGACCAACGTGCAGGCCGACGCGGCCGCCAGTAGTGCCCGCGACCAGCTGGAGCAGCAGTTCGACGCGGCCCAGGGGCCGGCCCAGCCGGGACAGCCGGCGCCGGACCCGAACAAGCCCGAGGCGTTCGCGCCCGGCAAGGGCTTCGCCATCATCTACCTGCCCAAGCTGGGGCTGAAGTTCCCGATCGCCGAGGGCACCGACAAGTCGGCGGTGCTCGACAAGGGCCTGGTCGGCCACTACACCAACACCGGGATGCCGGGCGACAAGGCGAGCAACTTCGCGCTGGCCGCGCACCGCAACACCCACGGCGAGCCGTTCCGGTACATCAACCAGCTGAGCAAGGGCGACAAGGTCGTGGTGGAGACCGCCACCGCGTACTACACCTACGAGATCACCGGCGGCATCCCCGAGACCTCCCCCAGCAACGTGAGCGTGATCAAGCCGGTGCCGAACGGCTCCGGTTACACCGGCCCCGGCCGCTACATCACGCTGACCACCTGCACGCCGGAGTTCACCTCCAAGTTCCGGCTCATCGTCTTTGGCAAGATGACCGAGGAACGGCCGCGCAGCCAAGGCAAGCCGGCCGCGATCACGGGCGGATAGCCGCCCGCATCCCGTTCGGAGGGGGAGCACCGCAGATGCAGGACGACGGGACCGCACGGCCGGCCGGGCCGGACCGGGAGGCCGACCCCCCGAGCGGGGACGGCCCCCAACCGGACGGCGGAGGCCGGGCGCGGCATGCCCGGAGCCGGGCGCTGGCCGCGCTCGGCGTCCTCGGCGAGCTGTTGATCACCGCGGGCCTGGTGCTCGGCCTGTTCGTGGCCTACTCGCTGTGGTGGACCAACGTGGAGGCGGACCGCGCCGCCGCGGCGGCCGCCGACAAGCTGCGCGGCGCCTGGGCCGCAGGTCCGACCGCCGGTCCCCGGCCCGCGCCCGGCAGCACCCCCGCACCCGGCGCGCCGGCCGCGGCGCCGGCGATCGGGGACGACGTGGGCTTCCTGCACGTCCCCGCGATGGGCGGGGACTTCCAGGTGCTGATCCGGATGGGCACCTCCACCGACGTCCTGGACGAGGGCGTGGCGGGCGTCTACGAGCAGCCCTACCGGGCCGCGATGCCCTGGGACCAGACGGGCAACTTCGCGCTGGCCGCCCACCGGGACGGCCACGGTGCCAAGTTCCACGACCTGGACGCCGTCTCCAGGGGCGACGCGATCGTCGTCGAGACCAGGGACAAGTGGTACGTCTACAAGGTCGACAACACCCTGCCGGAGACCTCGAAGTACGACACCGGGATCGTCGCGCCCGTCCCGACCGGCTCCGGCTACACCGCTCCGGGCCGCTACATCACCCTGACCACCTGCACCCCGGTGTACACCTCGCGATACCGGATGGCCGTCTGGGGGAGCCTGGTGCGGGTGGACGACATGGACGCCAAGCGCACCCCGCCGCCGGAGCTGCGGCACTCCTGAGGCGCCGCAGCCGACGCGGCGTCACCGTCGGTCCAGGACGGGCCGAGAACGGCCCGAGGGCCCGTCGCGATCACCGCGACGGGCCCTCGGGCGCTGCTGCTCCGGACGACCTGCCCCCGGGTCCCCCCGGTCCCGGGTCCCTCGGGTCCGCCGGACCCGCGGGACCCGCCGGACCCGCGGGACCCGTCAGATCCAGGGGAACCAGGGCTTAGTGGTCGTTCCCCCCTTTGGGGTTGGGGGGTGTGGAGAAGGGGTCGCCCCCTTTGGTCGGATCGGCCGCCCTGGTGAACAGCTGGACCTGGGTGTTCGGGTCCAGCTGGGTGCCGGCGCCCGGGTTGCTCATCTGGACGATCGCGTTCGGGTCCTGCGGGCCGACCACGGTGTAGCTCAGACCGGCCTTCTGGAGCTGGCTGATGGCGTCCGACAGCTTGACGTTCTGCAGCGGCGGGACGGTCGCCTTGTCGGGCGCCTTGTAGACGACCAGCGAGATCTTCGTGCCGGCCGGGGCCTTGGTGTTCGGGGCGACCGACTGCGAGGCGACCTGGTTGACCTTGGTCGGGTCGTTGGTCGGCGTGGTCTTGGAGGCGTCGACCTGGAAGCCGAGGTTCTGCAGCTGGGACTGCGCGTCCTCCTTCTGCGCGCCCACCACGTTCGGCACGGTCTGCTTGGTCTTGCCCTGCGACACGGTCAGCTTGACCGGGGCGCTCGGGTCGGCGCTGGCGTTCGCCGCCGGGTCCTGGGCGGTGACGTTCTCCTGCGGAGCGGTGTCGTCGTCCTTGTACTCGGTGGTGACGTTGGTGAAGCCGGCGTCGGCGAGCGCCTTGGCGGCCTGGTCCTTGGTCTTGCCGACCACGTTCGGCACCTGGGCCTTGGCCGGGCCGGAGGAGAGCTGCACCGTGACGGTGCCGTTCTCGGCGACCTGGCCGCCCGCCGCCGGGTTCTGGGTGCAGACCTGGTCCTTCTTGACGTTGGTGTCCGGGCAGGCGATCTTGTCGCCCTCGGTCACCACGAGCTTGGCGCCCGCGGCCGTCTTGGCCTCGGCCAGGGACTTGCCCACCAGGTTCGGCACGGCCACCTTCGGGGTGTCCTTGCCGCCCTTGTCGCTGAACATGGCCTGGGCCACGAAGAAGGTGCCGACCAGGACCAGCACGGCGGCCACCGCCAGCACGATCCAGGAGGTGCTGCTCTTCTTCGGCCGGTCCTCGCCGCGCCGGCCGCCGCCCTGGCCGTAGCCGTCGTCGTAGCCGTCGTGGCCGCCGCCGGCCGGGGTGCCGCCGTAGGTCTGGCCGTAGCCGTCGTCCTGGTAGCCGCCCTGGCCGTAGCCGGGCTGCGCGGAGGCCTGCGGCAGGACGGTCGTCGGGCCGCCACCGGGCTGCTGCGGCAGCACGTTGGTCTGGCCGTACGGGTCGTGCTGCTGCGGGTAGCCGTTCTGGTCGTAGCCGTAGCCGGCGCCCATGCCGTAGGCGGCGGCCTGCTGGGCGGCGGCGACCGGGAGGCCGTCGAGGAAGCGCTCGATGTCGTCGCGCATCTCGTCGGCGGTCTGGTAGCGGTAGTCGCGGTCCTTGGCGAGCGCCTTCAGCACGATCGCGTCGACCTCGGGGCGCACCTCGGGGTCGAAGACGGACGGCGGCTGCGGCTCCTCCCGGACGTGCTGGTAGGCCACCGCGACCGGCGAGTCGCCGACGAACGGCGGGCGCACGGTCAGCAGCTCGTAGAGCAGGCAGCCGGTGGAGTACAGGTCGGAGCGGGCGTCGACCTGCTCGCCCTTGGCCTGCTCGGGGGAGAGGTACTGGGCGGTGCCGATGACGGCCGACGTCTGGGTCATGGTCATCCCGGCGTCGCCCATCGCCCGGGCGATGCCGAAGTCCATCACCTTGACGTTGCCCTGCCGGGTCAGCATGACGTTGGCCGGCTTGATGTCCCGGTGCACGATCCCGGCCCGGTGCGAGTACTCCAGGGCCTGGAGGATGCCGATGGTCATCTCCAGCGCCCGCTCGGGCAGCAGCCTGCGGCCGGAGTGCAGCAGCTCGCGCAGCGTCGACCCCTCGACGTACTCCATCACGATGTACGGGATGGAGATGCCGTCGATGTAGTCCTCACCGGTGTCGTACACGGCGACGATCGCGGGGTGGTTCAGGGACGCCGCCGACTGCGCCTCGCGGCGGAAGCGGGCCTGGAACGACGGATCCCGGGCCATGTCGGCCCGGAGCGTCTTCACTGCGACGGAACGGCCGAGCCGGGTGTCATGGGCGAGGTACACCTCGGCCATGCCGCCGCGTCCGAGGACGCCGCCGAGCTCGTACCTGCCGCCTAGGCGACGAGGCTCTTCCATAGTTCCGACCCTCTCCCTCACCCGCCGGTGAGGTTGTGACGTAGGTGTCCCCGCACGCTCTGGGTGACGCCGCGCGCGCTCCGGCCGGTTCTCCGGCCGGGCCGTGCGCGGCCTCGCGGGCGGCAACGGGCACACCCGCTGCTGGCGGATACGCTACCGGTCGCATCCCACCGGACCGGAGTCAGCCGTCGGCCGATATCAGACCGGTATCCGGAAGGGGGTGCCGATCGTGACATTCGCCTCACCCTCGGCGGTGCGGCCTACTTGCCGAGTGCGGCCTGCATCACCGCCTTGGCGATCGGGGCCGCGAGGCGCCCGCCGCTGATGCCGTCGCGGTTGTCGGAGCCGTCCTCGACGACGACCGCGACCGCGACCGACTGGCCGTCCGGGGCCTTGGCCCAGGAGGTGAACCACGCGTAGGGCAGGGCGGAGTTGTTCTCGCCGTGCTGCGCGGTGCCGGTCTTGCCGCCCACCTGCAGCCCCGGGATCTGGGCGTTCTTGCCGGTGCCGTCCTGGACCACCGAGACCATCAGGTCCTGCATCTTCTGCGCGGTGGCCGGGCTCATCGCCTGGGAGAACTGCTTCTCGGTGTGCTTGGAGATGGTGGTCAGCGAGGCCGAGCGCTCCGAGTCGACCAGGTACGGCTGCATCAGGCTGCCGTTGTTGGCGATCGCGGCGGAGACCATGGCGACCTGCAGCGGGGTGGCCCGGGTGTCGTGCTGGCCGATCGAGTCCTGGGCGGTGCCGTCCAGGCTGGCGCTGTTCGGGAAGATGCTCTTCTCGGCCCGGACCGGGGTGTCGATGGTGCTGTTGAAGCCGAACTTCTCGGCCTGCGCCCGCATCTTCTCCTTGCCCAGGTCCGCACCGATCTTGGCGAAGACCGTGTTGCAGGACTGGTCCAGCCCGGACTTGACCGTGGCGTTCTCGCAGCGCTCGTTCGGGCTCTCGTTCTTCAGCGGGGTCTGGGTGCCCGGCAGGATGTACGGCTCCGGGGTCGACGTGGTGTCGTCGATGCTCTGGAACATGCCGTTCTCGAACGCGGCGGTCGCGGTGACCAGCTTGAACGTCGAGCCGGGCGGGTAGGTGTACTTCAGCGCCCGGTTGTCCATCGGCTTGTTCGGGTCGGCGTTGAGGGCCTTCCAGGCGTCCCCGTCGTCGTTGCCGGCGATGGTGCCCGGGTCGTAGGACGGGGTGGAGACCAGGGCCAGGATCGCGCCGGTCTTCGGGTCGAGCGCGACCACCGCGCCCTTCTTGTCGCCCATGGCGTCGAAGGCGGCCTTCTGGACCTTGGCGTTGATCGTCGTGACGACGTCGCCGCCGCGTTTCTGCTCGCCGGTCAGCATGTCCAGCGTGTTGCGGAAGAACAGCCGGTCGTCGGTGCCGGAGAGGATGCCGTCCTCCAGGTTCTCCAGCCCGTTGGAGCCGAAGGCCTGCGAGGAGTAGCCGGTCACCGGTGCGTACATCGGGCCGTCGACCCAGGAGCGCTTGTACTTGTAGCGCAGGCCGTTCACGAAGTCCGACCTCGTCACCGGCTGGCCGCTGACGATGATGTTGCCGCGCGGGTGGGCGTAGCGGTCGTACAGCTGGCGCTTGTTGTTCTTGTTGGTCGCCAGGGCGTCGGCCTGGACGCCCTGGACCCAGTTGGTGCGCACCATCAGGGCGAGGATCAGCACGAGGCAGAAGATCGAGACCCGGCGGATCGGCTTGTTCATCGGACGGGTCCTCCCTGGCCCTCGGTGGCCGGGGCCGGTTCGGCCCCGGGGCGGCGGGCGCTGTCGCTGATCTTCAGCAGGATCGCGACCAGCGCCCAGTTGGCGACCACGGACGAACCGCCCTGGGCGAGGAACGGCATGGTCATACCGGTCAGCGGGATCAGTCCGGTGACCCCGCCGGCCACGACGAAGACCTGGAGGGCCATCGCCGAGGAGAGGCCGACGGCGAACAGTTTGCCGAACGGGTCCCGGGCGGCGATGGCGGTGCGCAGGCCGCGCTGCACCAGCAGGGCGTACAGCAGGAAGATCGCCATCAGGCCGGTGAGCCCGAGCTCCTCGCCGAAGGACCCCAGGATGAAGTCGCTCTTCGCGGCGAAGTTGATCAGCCAGGACCGGCCCTGGCCCAGCCCCGAGCCGGTCACCCCGCCGGAGCCGAGCGCCATCAGCGACTGGCCGATCTGCTCGGTGGAGCCCTTGGGCGGGTTCGGGGAGAAGGCGGCCATCGGGTCGAGCCAGGCGTCGATGCGCACCTTCACGTGGCTGGTGGTCGTGGCCACCGCCACCGCGCCGCCGACCGACATCAGCAGGCCGAACAGGATCCAACTGGTCCGCTCGGTGGCGACGTAGAGCATCACCACGAACAGGCCGAAGAACAGGAAGGACGTGCCGAGGTCGTTCTCGAAGATCAGGATCAGCAGGCTGAGCAGCCAGATGACCACGATCGGTCCGAGGTCGCGGCCGCGCGGCAGGTACAGGCCCATGAAGCGGCGGCTGGCCAGCGCCAGGGCGTCCCGCTTGACCATCAGGTAACCGGAGAAGAACACGGTCAGGACGATCTTGGCGAACTCACCGGGCTGGATGGAGAAGCTGCCCATCCGGATCCAGATCTTGGCGCCGAAGTCCTCCGCCCGGGCCGGGAAGAAGGCCGGCGCGGCGAGCAGGACCAGCGCCACCACCATCGAGATGTAGGTGTAGCGCTGGAGCACCCGGTGGTCCTTCAGCAGCACCATCACGCCGATGAACAGGGCCACCCCGAGGGCGGACCAGACCAGCTGGTTCTTCGCCGCCGGGAAGTTGCCGCTGAGCAGCTTCCCCGCCTTGTCGAGCCGCCAGATCATCACCACGCCCAGGCCGTTCAGCAGGGTGGCGATCGGCAGCATCAGCGGGTCCGCGTACGGCGCGAAGCGGCGCACCAGCAGGTGCGCGACCAGGGCCAGCGAGCCCATCCCCAGGCCGTAGCCGAGCATCCCCGCGGGCAGCTCGGAGTCCATCGCCAGGCCCACGTTGGCGTAGGCCAGCATCGGCAGCAGGACGGCGAAGGCCAGCAGCGCCAGCTCGGTGTTGCGCCGGTTCGGTGCGCCCTGGAGGGAGATGGTGGTGTTGCCCCGGCGCCGCGGCACGGCGCGTCCGGCCGCCGCCCGGCGCCGGCCGCCGGTGCGACCGGTGTCGCCGCTCAGGTCGTAGCTGCTCACGTGGTGACCGCTCCCTGACGGCCGGCCGGCCCGCTGCGGGCGGACCTATGTCGGATCACGGACGTCACTGCTTCGGGCAGGATTCGGCCCGGCTGCGGTCCTCGTCGCTCAGCTGGGGCGGCTGGGCCTGCTCCCCCGGGGAGGCCGCCGGCGGCGTGGCGTTCTGCGTCGGGGCGGAAGTCCCCGGAGCGGCCGTGCCCGGGGTGGCCGGCGTGGTCGGGGTCGGCGTGGTGGTCGGGGCCGCGGCGCCCGGGGCGCGCGGGGTCTTCTCCTTCTCGCCCGGGACGGCCGGGGTGGCGGCCACGAACGAGGCCTTGGTGGTCTGGGTCGCCTGCGCCGCCTGGGTCGGCTGGGTGCCCTGCGCGGCGCCCGTGGTGGTGAGGCCGGCGGCCTTCTGGCACAGCTGCGCCCAGCCCTTGAGGTCCTGCACCGTCGTGTCGGCCTCCTTGCGGCTGCCGACGGAGATGGTCTTGTTCACGTGGGCGAGCTGGTCCTGCGGCAGCCACTTCAGCGGGATGTCGGAGTACGCGGTGTCCACCGAGGACAGGCTCAGCCCGGCCAGGTTCTGGTTGATGCCCTGGTAGAGCGCGACGTGGTCGCCCTCCGCGCCGATGTAGTACTGGTCCTGGGTCCACCGGTAGCCGAAGTACCCGGCGCCGCCGATCAGGCCGAGCGTGACCAGGACGGCCAGCGGGACGGTCAGGCCCCGGCGCTTGCGTTTGGCGGGCTGCTCCTCGTCGAAGTCCTCGGTGCCGTACACGGACGGTTCGGCGGAGCCGTAGCCGTAGCCGCCCTCGTAGCCCTCCGCGGGGCCGAAGCCGGGGCCGTAGCCCTCCTCGTAGCCCTCGGCGGGGCCGAACGAGCCCTGGGGGCCGCGGCCCAGGCCCGCGGCGCGGCCGGCCGGGGTGTCGGCGATCGAGCGGTCGGCGGCGGCCGAGGACGGCGGGGCGTCGGCGACCGCGCCGACCACCACCGGGACGTCGTTGAACTGGCCGCTCATGGTGTCCGTGGCGCCGACGTCGATGACGTCCGCCACGATGCAGGTGATGTTGTCCGGGCCGCCGCCACGCAGGGCGAGCTGGATCAGCTCCTGGACGGTCTGCTCGGGCGAGTAGAAGCTGCCGAGGGTGTCCTGGAGGGTCTGGTGGCTGACCGGGCCGGAGAGGCCGTCGGAGCAGATCAGGTAGCGGTCGCCGGCCCGGACCTCGCGGATCGACAGGTCGGGCTCGACCTGGCCGCGGCCGTCCAGGGCCCGCATCAGCAGCGAGCGCTGCGGGTGGGTCTCGGCCTCCTCGGGCGTGATCCGGCCCTCGTCGACCAGGCGCTGCACCCAGGTGTGGTCCTGGGTGATCTGCACCAGGGAACCGTCGCGCAGCAGGTAGGCGCGGGAGTCGCCGACGTGCACCAGGCCCATCCGCTGGCCCGTCCAGAGCATGGCGGTCAGGGTGCAGCCCATGCCCTCCAGCTGGGGGTCCTCCTCGACCATCTGCCGGAGCCGGTCGTTGGCGCCCTGGACGGCGTCACCCAGCAGGGTCAGCAGGTCGGCGCCCGGCACGTCCTCGTCCAGTCGGACGATCGAGCCGAGCACCTCCGAGGACGCGACCTCGCCGGCCGCGGCACCGCCCATGCCGTCGGCCACGGCCAGCAGCCGCGGCCCGGCGTAGCCGGAGTCCTCGTTCCCCTCCCGGATCAGTCCCTTGTGGGAGCCGGCGGCGAAGCGCAGCACCAGGGTCATGCGACCTGTGCCCCCCTCTGGGTCTTGGACGGGATGCTTGCCCTCATGCGCTACTACTTCCGCAGTTCGATGACGGTCCTGCCGATACGGATCGGCGTGCCCGGCTGGAGCGGGGTGGGCGCGGTCAGGCGCTGCCGGTCCAGATAGGTGCCGTTGGTGGAGCCTAGATCCTCGACCGTCCACTGCCCAGTCTGATCGGGATAGATCCTGGCATGCCGGGAGGACGCGTAGTCGTCGTCGAGCACGATGGTGGAGTCGTGCGCGCGGCCCAGCGTGATGGTCTGGCCCTGCAGTGCGACGGTGGTCCCGGCCAGCGAGCCCTGCACCACGACGAGCTGGGTCGGGGCGCCCCGACGGCGGCCGCCGCCCTGGGTCTGGCCCGCGGCGGACCCGCCGGCGGCGGGTGCCTGGCGGCCGGCGGCCGGGGCGGCCGCGGCGGCGCCCGGTGCGGTGCCGGCGCCGCGGCGGGAGGTGCGGGGGTTCACCTTGGTGCCGAACAGGTCGCTGCGGATCACCTGGATCGCGACGATGACGAACAGCCACAGCACGGCGAGGAAGCCCAGCCGCATGACCGTGAGGGTCAGTTCTGACATGACCGTCCCGCCAGTCGGTGAGCGAGGCGCGCGAACAACTCGGACACTACCCTTCGACCTGCCGGTAGACGATGGTGGTGGAGCCCACGACGATTCGGGAGCCGTCGCGGAGCGTAGCGCGCTGGGTGTGCTGCCCGTCCACCACGATGCCGTTCGTGGACCCCAGGTCGAGCACCATCGACGGGGTGCCGGGCCGGATCTCGGCGTGCTTGCGGGAGACCCCGGGGTCGTCGATCCGCACGTCCGCCTCGGTCGAGCGGCCGAGCACGCAGGCCGCGCCGGAGATCTGGTGGCGGGAGCCGTTCACCTCGATCCAGCGGCGCACCGAGGCGCCGTGCCCGGCGCCGGGGAAGGCGCGGACGTTGCCGCCGGCGGGCTGGGCCGGGGGCACCGCCGGGGGCGCGGGCGGCGGCGGGGGCGCGTCGTACTGCCCGGCGCCGCCCTGCTGCCACGGCGCGCCGGGGGCCGGGGCGGCCGGCTGGCGGTCGTAGCCGGGCTGCGGCGGGGCGTACTGCGGGGGCTCCTCGGCGGCCAGGGTGCGGCTGCGCACCCGGTAGAGGCCGGTGTCCAGGTCGTCGGCCTTCTCCAGGTTCACCTGGAGCGGGCCCATGAAGCTGTACCGCTGGGCCTCGGCGTACTCGCGGACCATCCCGGCGAGTTCGGTGCCGAGCTGGCCCGAGTAGGGGCTGAGCCGCTCGAAGTCGTGCGGGCTGAGCTCGACGATGAAGTCGTTCGGCACGACGGTGCGGTCGCGGTTCCAGATGCTGGCGTTGTTGTCGCACTCGCGCTGCAGGGCGCCGGCGATCTCCACGGGCTGGACCTCGGACTTGAACACCTTGGCGAAGGTGCCGTTGACGAGACCCTCCAGTCGCTGTTCGAACTTCTTCAGCATTCCCATGGGGCACCCCCTTCCAGGGTTCGTTCGCCTGCCTGCCGGCCGGATCCCTCCGTGGAGCGGTCCTGCGGTGGGTCGGTCGCGCCTACTTGCGGTACTTCCGTACTGATCG
This sequence comes from Kitasatospora sp. NPDC048194, assembly GCF_043202455.1. Classification (NCBI taxonomy): domain Bacteria; kingdom Bacillati; phylum Actinomycetota; class Actinomycetes; order Kitasatosporales; family Streptomycetaceae; genus Kitasatospora; species Kitasatospora sp. NPDC048194. Next base: position 311,495 of record NZ_JBIDAK010000003.1, on the reverse strand, counting down.
TATCCACGCCGGGCCCTTCCGTACGGTTCCCGGACCGCGTCGTCCCGGGGGGTGGGCTCGGACACACAGGGTGACGCATTCCGGGTGCGGCACGCCAGGTGTGCCGGTCGGAGCCGCCCTTCCTCCTTCCCCGTCCGTGCGTCGCGCACCCGTTCGGATGCGGTCGGTCTCCCCCGGATACGGATTCGGAGCCGCCGCCCAGGTCGTGCTACTGTTTTCCACGTCGGAAGGGCCGCCCGGAAGGGAAGCCGGACCGAGGAAGTGCGAAGGCCACATGGTACCGAGCACCTCCGAGGGAAGGTCGGCACGGAAGACGACACCCATGCGCGGGTGGCGGAATAGGCAGACGCGCTGGATTCAGGTTCCAGTGCCCGAAAGGGCGTGGGGGTTCAACTCCCCCCTCGCGCACAGCGAAGCCCCGCAGATCTTCGGATCTGCGGGGCTTTCTCGTTCTCCGGCACCGCGGTCGGGGTGCCGGTGGGTCGCGGGCCGGGTGCCGAAGGGCCGGCGGGCCGCGGGCCGGGCGGCCGGTTCAGGAGCGGGTGTCGGGCAGTTCGGCGCGGACCTCGAAGCCGCCGTCCCGGGTGGGGCCGGCGGTGAGCGTGCCGCCGAGCAGCTGGGCCCGCTCGCGCAGCCCGACCAGTCCGTGGCCGCCGCCCGGCAGGGTCTCGGACGGACGGACCGGCGGCGCCTCGTTGCGGACCTCGACCCGCAGCCGGCCGCCCCTCGCCCGGACCCTCACGTGCACCGCCGCCGCCGGGGCGTACTTGGTGATGTTGGTGAGCGCCTCCTGGACGGTGCGGTAGGCGGCCCGCTCGACCGCCTCCGGCCAGGGGTGGTCGCCGGGGTCGAGCTCGGTCTCGGCGGTCAGGCCGCTCTCCTCGATCAGCCGGGGCAGGTCCGCCAGCCGCGGCTGCGGGGCGAGCGGGGCGTCCGGCAGCGGACCGCCGGTGCCGCGCAGCACCCCGACCATCTGGCGCAGCTCGTCCAGGGTCCGTACGGACAGTTCGCGGATGGTGCGGGCGACCGTCGCGGCGGCCGGGTCGGCGGTGCTCACCTGGAGCGCGCCGGCCTGGATGCTGATCAGGCTGACCTGGTGCGAGACCACGTCGTGCATCTCCCGGGCCAGCCGGCCGCGCTCGCTGATCAGCACCCGCTCGGCGAGCAGCCGGCTCTCCCGCTCCTGGCCGCGGGTCAGCTCCTCCAGGCGGGCGGCCAGCTCCCGGCGGGTGCGGGCGAGCAGCCCGGTGGCGGCCGGACCGGCGGCCAGCATCACGGACTGGATGGCGTCCAGGGCGCTGGCCCGGCTCAGGTCGATCGGGGTGTCGGGCAGCGGCCAGTGGAAGAAGGAGACCAGCGCGAAGAGGGTCCCGCAGGGGATCAGCAGCCGGGGGCGCGAGCGCTCGACGGCCACCGTGTAGACGGCGGTGATCGGGGCCAGCCAGATGAACTCGACCCAGCTGCCGGGCATGGTGAGCAGGAACACCGTCACCGGGAAGCGGCGGCGCCAGAACAGCGCGACGGCGGCCAGCGCGGACAGGGACAGCTGCCACCAGGTGGCGTTCCGGGCCACCAGCGCGGTGTCCATCAGGGAGTACAGGACGGGCAGCAGCAGCATCAGCCACGGCGCGGTGCACCAGGCCGGCAGCCGACGGGACGGCAGCTGGTCGGCGGCCGTCATGCCCCGTCGCCGGGCTTGGGCCGCACCAGGCCGGCCCGGTGGGCGAGCACGGCGGCCTGCACCCGGTTGGCGGCGCCGAGCTTGCCGAGGATCGCGCTGATGTGGTCCTTGACCGTGCCGGTGCCGAGGAAGAGCCGGTCGGCGATCTCGGCGTTGGACAGGCCCTCGCCCAGCAGGGCGAGCACGTCGAGCTCCCGGCCGGTGAGGGTGCGGGCCAGCGCGGTGGCCTCGGCGTCCGGGCCGCCGCCGTCCACGTAGCCGCCGATCACGGTGCGGGTGACGGTCGGGGAGAGGATGTTGCCGCCGGCCGCGAGCACCCGGACGGCGTGCACCAGCTGCTCGGGCGCGGTGTCCTTGAGCAGGAACCCGGCCGCGCCGGCCCGCAGCGCGGTGCCGATGTACTCGTCGGTGTCGAAGGTGGTGAGCATCGCCACGGCGGGCGGGTCGGGCAGGGCGCGCAGGCGGCGCAGCACGGAGATGCCGTCGAGGTCCGGCATCCGGATGTCGAGCAGCACCACGTGCGGGCGCAGGCGCTGGACGTGCTCCTCCGCCTGCCCGCCGGAGCAGTCGCCGACCACCTCGAGGTCTGGCGCGGAGCCGACGATCAGGCCCAGGCCGGAGCGGACCAGGATCTCGTCGTCGACGATCAGCACGCGGGTGGTGGTGATGGTGCCTCCTCGGTTCGGGCGGCCGGGTCGGGGCGGTCCGCGTGGGTCGCTTCGCGCTTCGAGAGTAGGGGTAGGGGCGGCGGGCTGCCGAACGCATGGGGGGTGCCCGACCCCGCCGTTCGGCGGGGGTGGGAATCCGCTACCCGGTTCACGTAATTCTCAGGAACGGTGGGCAACCATGGAGTTGGCTGCCTTTTTTCCGGCCTACCGCTCTCCTCGTGGGCGGCCGGTGGGCGGGGGCGGCCGGTCAGTCCGTCGGCCCCGAGCGGGTGTCCGGCGCCGGGCCGTGTGCGGATGCGCCCCACCATCTGATCGTTTGGAATTGAGCTGTGTCGTCCACTGTGAAGCCGGAGCCGTCCGCCGCGACCACCGGGCCCCGGCCCGTCGGGCTGCTCGAGCGCTGGCGTCCGAGGGCCGCCGTGGCGTCGGTCTGGTACCTGCGCCTGCTGGCGCTGCTGAACCTGGCCACCGTGCTGCTCGTGCCGTGGGGCAACCAGGTCACGGAGCACAACGAGGGTGAGTACTTCACCCCGTACCTGATGACCTCCGGCCTGGCGGCCGCGGTGCTGTCGGTCTTCCTCGCGATCGCGATGCGACGCCGCAAGCGGGCCGCGTGGATCTTCAACACGGCGCTCGGCGGCCTGTTCGCGCTGCTGTACCTGGCGGTCATGGTGCTGCCCGACGAGCGGTTCAACCGCCACCCGCTCAACTACGTCTCGACCGTGCTGACCTGCCTGTTCGTGCTGGCGCTGCTGATCGGGCGGAAGGAGTTCACCTCCAAGGGCGACCGCTCCAACCCGAAGACCGCGGCGGCGACCTTCGTGGGCGGGCTGGTGGTCGGCGGGGTGCTCGGCGCGCTGCTGGTCTGGCTGACCAACGAGCTGGGCGGTGCGGGGTTCTGGGACCTCTTCCGCTACTCCGTCGGCCGGATGATCACCATCACCCCGTCCCAGCACCTGCGTTCGGTGATCTCCGCGCCGACCTGGGTGAACGCCCTCATCAACGCGATGGGCGCGGTGCTGTTCCTGCTGGTGCTCTACGTGGCCTTCCGCAGCCCGCGCGGCAAGGAGCTGCTCACCCCGGAGGACGAGGCGAGGCTGCGCGACCTGCTGGACAAGCAGGGGGAGCGGGACTCGCTGGGCTACTTCGCGCTGCGCCGGGACAAGGCCGTGATCTTCTCCCCCAGCGGCAAGGCGGCGGTGACCTACCGGGTGGTCGGCGGGGTCTCGCTGGCCTCGGGCGACCCGATCGGCGACCCGGAGGCCTGGCCCGGCGCGATCGACGCCTGGCTGGCCGAGGCGCGCGAGCACGCCTGGGCGCCGGCCGTGATGGGCGCCTCCGAGGAGGCCGGCGTGATCTACGCCCGGCACGGGCTGGACGCGCTGGAGCTGGGCGACGAGGCGATCGTCGAGCTGGACGAGTTCTCGCTGGACGGCCGCGCGATGCGCGTCGTCCGGCAGGCGTACAACCGGGTCAAGCGGGCCGGGTACACGGTGCGGATCCGCCGCCACGAGGACATCTCCGAGGAGGAGATGGCGCAGCTGGTGGCCAAGGCCGACGAGTGGCGCGACGGCGCGACCGAGCGCGGCTTCTCGATGGCGCTGGGCCGACTCGGCGACCCGGCCGACGGCCGCTGCGTGATGCTGGAGTGCCACGACGGGACCGGCGAGCTCGCGGCGCTGCTGAGCTTCGTGCCGTGGGGGCCGGACGGGCTCTCGCTGGACCTGATGCGCCGAGCCCGGGACACCGAGAACGGCCTGATGGAATTCATGGTGATCGAGCTGCTGCAGCGCGCCGAAGAGGTGGGGCTGAAGCGGGTCTCGTTGAATTTCGCGATGTTCCGCTCGGTCTTCGAGCGCGGTTCCCGGTTGGGCGCCGGACCGGTGCTGCGGCTGTGGCGCTCCGTCCTCGGGTTCTTCTCCCGCTGGTGGCAGATCGAGTCGCTCTACCGCGCGAACGCGAAGTACCGGCCGATCTGGGAGCCGCGCTACCTGCTCTTCGAGAAGAGCAGCGAGATCCCCCGGATCGGCATCGCAAGCGCGCGGGCCGAGGGGTTCATCGTCGCGCCGAGACTGCCCGCCCTGTTCCGTCGTCGGCATGCCGGGACCGCCGTGGCGGCCCCCCGGGTACCGGTGGCGGCGCGGGACGGGAAGGGGTAGCCCTCCGTCGGGGGGCGGAGGGGGCCACTCGGTCGGATGGGGGATCCGGTGGGGGGATGGTTCTCCCCCCTGAGGATGACGTGAATCCCCATCCATGGCGATGTCTCGTTCTTAACCGGCTTCTAATGTGGGAGTAGTCGAGAATCTCAGGGATTCAGGAGAAACGGTTGTGAATCACAGGGCCCACGCGGGGGGCGTGCGAAAGGGGCCGCTGGCGCTAGCCGGTGCGGCCGCTCTCGCCGAGTGGGGCACGTTGTACGCGACGGTCCGGGGCGCGGTGGTGCGGAAGAAGTTCGCCGCGTTTCCGCTGGCCAGCGTGGCGACGTTTCTGATCCTGCTGTTCAGCATCGTCCAGCACCTGCCGGGCGGTGAGCGTTTCGTCAACAACATCGGGGTGGTGCGGGCGGCGCTGCCGCTGGAGGTCTCGCTGCTGCGGACGCCGCTGTCGCTGTACGTGCCGGCGCTGGACCTGCCGGTCTGGGGGGCGCTGGCCCAGGTGTTCGTGGTCTTCGCGATCGCCGAGGTCGTGCTCGGCCGGCGGCTGACCCTGGTGATCGCCTACGCGTGCACCCTGACGGGCACGCTGTTCGCCCGCGTCGGGGTGGCGATCGGGCCGGGCCACCTGTTCGGCTTCCCGAAGTGGGTGGCCTACGTGCGGGACACCGGACCGTCGGCCGCGGTGGTGGCGCTGGCGATCTGCATCGCGTTCCGCTGCCGGGCCTGGTTCACCGCCGGGCTGGTGGTGGTGCTGATGGTCGGTGAGGCGGTCGTGCTGCCGAACCTCGCCGGTCTGGAGCACGTGGTCGCGGTGATCACCGCGCTGCTGATCGCCGTCTCGGTCGAGGTCTTCGGGGACTTCTGGCCCCGGGTGCTGGCGGGGGTGGGCGCGGCCACCTCGGTGGCCGCGGTCGCCTCCCGGGAGGTCGCGGTGGAGGCCGGACGGCGCCGCCCGGCCGGGGCCGTCATCCCCTGAGCCGCCCGGCCGGGGCCGTCATCCCGTGAGCGGGCTGCCCGGGGCCGTCATGCCGTGAGCCCGCCCGCGTGCCGTCGGGCGGCCGTCAGGCGTGCGGGAGCAGGAGCTCGAACCAGACGACCTTGCCCACCGCCTTGCGGGCGGTGCCCCAGCGTTCGGCGAGCTTGGTGACCAGGGTGAGGCCCCGGCCGGTCTCGCCGAGCTGCTCGGCCGGCTCCAGCGAGGGCAGGTTGTGGTTGTCGTCGCTGACCTCGACCAGCAGCTTGTCGACCCGGATCAACTGGAGCTGGACGGTGTCCCGGGCGACCCGGACGGCGTTCGTGACCAGCTCGCTGACCAGCAGCTCGGTGGTGTCGCTGAGCGCCTCCAGGTGCCAGGCGGACAGCTGCTCGCGGACCAGCGAGCGGGCCCGGCGGACCTCGCGGTGGTCCACGGTGAGGTCCCAGGTCGCCACCTCGGAGGGGGCGACCCCGTCGAAGCGGGCCACCAGCAGCGCGACGTCGTCCTTGCGGTCGTCCGAGTGCAGCCGCCGCAGCACCTCGTCGCAGGCCTGCTCGGGGCTCTGCTGAGGGTCGATCAGGTTGCCGCAGAGCGCGGCGAGGCCGGCTCCTATGTCCCCGCCCCGCACCTCGACCAGGCCGTCGGTGCACAGCACCAGCATCGAGCCGTCCGAGACGTCGATGGTCTTGGCGACGAACGGCACCCCGCCGACGCCGATCGGCGCGCCGGCCGGGATCTCCAGCAGCTCGCCGGTGCCGTCCGGGTGCACCAGGACGGGCGGGACGTGCCCGGCGCTGGCCAGCTCGCAGGTCCGGTTGATCGGGTCGTAGACCGCGTACAGGCAGGTCGCCAGGTGGTCGTCACCGAGCTTGTGGGCCAGGTTGTCCAGGTGGCGCAGCAGCTGGCCGGGCGGGAGGTCGAGGGCGGCGAGGGTCTGCATCGCGGTGCGGAAGCGGCCCATCGCGGCCGCCGAGTGGATGCCGTGGCCCATCACGTCACCCACCACTAGGGCGACCCGGCTGCCGGGCAGCTGGATCGCGTCGAACCAGTCGCCGCCGACCTCGGCCTTCGGGTCGCCCGGCAGGTAGCGGTGGGCGATCTGCACACCGGGGATCTGCGGCGGGCGGGTCGGGATCATCGAGCGCTGCAGGGTGGTGGCGACCCGGGCCTCGGCCCGGTGCAGCCGGGCGTTGTCCAGCGAGAGCGCCGCCCGTACCGCCAGCTCCTTGAGGGTGGCGGCGTCGCTCTCGTCGAAGGGGGTGCGGTCGGGCAGCCGGAGCAGCTTGAGGATGCCCAGGACGGTGCCGCGGGCGGACAGCGGCACCACCAGCATCGACCGGCCGGAGACCACCGGGGCCAGCTGGGCGCCGCCGAGCGCGATCGCGTAGTCCACCGCGACGTCGTCGCTGATCACCGGGACCAGCACCGGCTGGTTCAGCTGGAGGGCCATCCCGGGCGGGGTGCGGCGGGGCATGCTGACCAGCGAGCCCTCGGAGAGCACGTGGTCCCAGGCGCCGCCGGCCTCGTTGAAGACCAGGGCGACCCGGCGCAGCATGGTGTCGTCGTCCGGCCGGGCGACCGGCAGCTCCGAGTCCGAGATCAGCCCGTCCACCAGGTCGACGCAGGCGAAGTCGGCGACCCGGGGGACCAGCACCTGGCACAGCTCGTGGGCCGTGAAGCCGAGGTCCAGGGTGGTGCCGACCTTGCCGCCGACCTCGTTCAGCAGGGCCAGCTGCTCGCCGGCCTGCCCGTTGGTGAGGAACGGGCCCAGGCGCCCGCTCGCGGGGCACTCGGCGCCGGCGGGGGCCGGGACGGTGCCGGACGGGGTCGGCCCGGTGCGGCGGGGCGGGAGGCCGTCGGCGGACGGCTCGACGGCGGCCTGCTGCTCGATGGTGGCGCCTCCTCCGGTGGGCGGGGGTACCTCCCGGCCGGCGGCCCGGGGAGGGAAGGACGGGGTGCCCGCGGGCCGGGCGCCGACCGTGGCGGGGCGCTGGACCGGCTCGCGCTGCTCGTGCTGGGCGCGTGGGTCGAGGAGTTCGCGTCGTTCCGGCTGGTCCCGTCGTTCGTGCTGGGTGTGCTGGGCGTGCTGGTCTTGCGGGGCGGCCTCGCGCTGGACGGGCAGCGGGCCGGGGCGGGCGGCGCGCTGCTGGGCCGTCGGATAGCGGCGGCCGAGGCCGGCCGCCGCGTGCGCGGTGCCGGTCTGCGCGTCGGAGGGGAGCACCGGCAGCACGGTGGCCGCGTCCAGCCGCAGCGCCGGCAGCCCCCCGCTCGCCACCGCCTCCAGCAGCGGCGACCGGTGGGCGGCGGGCAGCAGCCGGGCCAGCGGTCCGGGCAGCCCGCCGACGGCCGGGACGAGCGCGGCGGTCAGCGCGTGGAAGCCGCCCCGGGCGGCGGGCGCCGCGGAGAACGGCAGCAGTCGCTCGCCGAGCGCGAGGCGCGGGCCGGTGGTGCGCAGCGGGCGGGCGTCGGCGGCCAGGGCGAGCAGCCCGCCGGACGGGCCGGGCACCGGATAGGCCCACCAGAGCACGTCGCGCTGGTGCTCCTCGCGGTCGCGCACGGTCAGCCGGCCGGCCCAGGGGCGGCCGGCTGCGGTCAGCTCGGCCAGGGTGTCGAAGGCGTCGCAGCGGCGGCGCACCGCGCAGCGGCCGAGCACCCGGGACTCCAGGGCGGGCAGCAGCCCGGAGGCGGGGCGGTCGGTGGCGGCGTCGGCGCGGTGTCCGAACAGCTCCTCGGCGGCCCGGCTCCACTGGGCGATCCGTCCCGTCCGGTCGACCAGGACGAGGGCGAGCCGGACCAGGGCGGCCACTGAGCCCGGGAGGTCTCCCGGGGCGGTCTCGGCGCCCGCCGAACGCGGTGTGGAGTTGGACTCGGCCACCATGGATTCGGTCTGCTCCCGCCTGGCCGCCGCGCCTCGAGGCGGCCGTCTCTCCGGAGGAAGGCACGCTGTGCGGATACCAGCGAAGCACGGACCGGGCCGGCCCCGACACCGAAACGGGGAGATTCATCAGGATCGGTTGCGTGTCGGGTGCCGCACGCCGGTCCGTACTGCCGCTTCACCCGGACGGGGCTTGTCCGCGCGGCGGTAGGGTGGCAGGCCGGGCCGCCCCCGCGGCGGTTCCGCAGGACCCTGCCGGCCGGAGGAGACAGAGCGAGAAGTGAGCGCGCAGACCCCCGTTCGCTGGACGGACCCGGAGCAGCAGGAGCTGGAGGAGCGGGTCGCCGCCGCCGAACTCGCCTGGCTCAGCATGGACGTGGACGTCCAGACGCTGCGGGTCGAGATCGACAACTTCGCGCTGATCCACCACCAGCTGCTCGGCCCGCTCTACGCCCGGCTGGACGAGCTGGACGCGTTGGTCGCCGAGGCCGTCGCGGCCCGCACCGGGCGGCCCGAGGACGTGCGGCGGGCCGCCGAGGCGCGCCTGCGGGTCGAGGAGCTGCCGGACCTGGACGCGCTGTTCGACTCGGTCCGTTCGGCCGGTTCGGTCCGGGAGGCCGCTGCCGGGGCGACCGGCGAACCCGGCCGGGAGACCCCCGAGGCCGCCCCGCCGCCCGCCGCGCCGACCCGGGTGAAGCCGGGCAAGGAGGCCCAGCGGATCTACCGCGAGCTGGTCCGCCGCGCCCACCCCGACCTGAGCACCGACCCGGCCGAGCAGCAGCGCCGGGCGGCCTTCCTGGCCCGGGTCAACGAGGCCTACGCCTACGGGGACGCCGCCGCGCTGGAGGGCCTGGCCGCCGAGTGGTCCACCGCGCCGGAGGCCGCTCCCGCCCTCGACTCCCCCGACCGCCTGGAGTGGCTGCGCCGCCGCCTGGACTGGCTGACGGCCAGGATCGCCGCGACCGCCGCCGAGCAGGTCCGGCTGGAGCGGACCCCGATGGGGCAGCTGCTCGCCCTCGCCCCGCAGGACCCGGACCGGCTGCTGGAGCAGCTCGCCGAGGAGCTGCTCGCCAAGGCGGCCGCCCAGCAGGCCGAACTGGAGCGGCTGCTCGGCGCCCGCGGACCGGCGCCGGTGGGCGACAATGACCCGGACCCGACCTCCCCCCAGCCTTCGGCCGGGGTTCACCCCCCTCAGGAGAGCCACCCGATGTTCGCGCAGATCCCCAGCACCGACGCCGCCTCCGTCCCCGCCGACGCCGCCCTGCTGGACGTGCGCGAGCCGGACGAGTGGGACGCCGGACACGTCGAGGGCGCGCTGCACATCCCGATCGGCGAGGTGATCGCCCGGATCGACGAGCTGCCCGACACCAAGCTGTACGTGCTCTGCCGGGTCGGCGGCCGCTCGGCGCAGGTCGTCCAGTACCTCGTCCAGCAGGGCCGGGACGCGGTGAACGTGGACGGCGGGATGTACGCCTGGGAGAGCGCGGGCCGGCCGATGGTCAGCAGCACCGGCCAGGAGGCCTTCGTCCTGTAGGCCGCCGCACAGACCGGTGGGCCGCACCGGCCGGTGGGCCGCCGCGGCGTCCTGGGGCAGGATGGGCGGCGCGACGCGCCGGTACGGGCCGGCGGTGCGCCGGTCGGGCGGGGGAGGCCATGACGGAGACCACGGATGGGCCCGCCTCCCGCGGGCAGCTGCGGGCCGACGGCCCCGGGGGCAGGGCCTGGTCCAAGCCCGCGCAGCTCGTCCTCGGGCTCGCCGCGGCGGTGCTGGCGGGCGGCACCGGGCTGTTCCTGGCCGTGGTGTTCCTGCACGTCGCGCCCGCCAACTCGCTGTCCCGGCAGTACCGGGACGAGATCGACGGCGTGGTGTACCCCGAGTTCGAGCAGAACTGGAAGCTGTTCGCGCCCGACCCGCTGCAGCAGAACATCAGCGTGGACGCCCGGGTGCGCACCGTCGCGGACGGCGGTGCCACCCGCACCCGCGACTGGATCGGCCTGACCGCGCAGGACATCGCCGCGATCCGGGCCAACCCGGCGCCCAGCCACGTCGACCAGAACCTGCTGCGCCGCGCCTGGGACCTCTACGAGGGCTCGCACGACCAGGACGGCAGGAGCACCGACTCGCGCGGCCGGCTCGCCGAGCAGTACCTCAAGCGGGTGGCGCTGCAGCGGATCGGGCGGGAGGTGGACGGCGAGCGGGTGCTGGAGATCGAGTTCCGGGTGACCTCGGCCACCGTGCCGCCGCCGCCCTGGAGCGGCGAGGCCAAGCCGCCCGCGCCCAAGGTGCGGGAGCTGCCGTGGTGGCCGGTCGGGGACGAGGACTACCGGGGGCTCGGGTGAACGAGGTGCGGGCCGCCGAGCGCGTGCAGGGCGGCATCCCGCGGCCGGCCGGACCGCCGCCCGTTCCCGCAGCGGCCCCGAAGGGCCCGGCGGCGGTGGTCGGGCGGGCGATGGCGGCGTTCACCGGGCGGGTCCTCGGCCGGCACCAGGCCGCGGTCGTGCGGATCGGCTTCGGCCTGGTCCAGCTCGCCTACCTGGTGCGCGAGTGGCCGAACCGGCGGGTGCTGTACGGCGACCGCTCGCCGTGGTCGATGGAGCTGGCGGAGCGGCTGCTCGCCGACAACGGGGCGTTCAGCGTGCTGCCCTGGTTCGGCGGGCGGCTCTGGTTCGAGCTGGTCTACCACCTGTCCGTGCTGGCCGCGCTGGCGCTGCTGCTGGGCTGGCGGACCAGGGCGGCCACGGTGCTGTTCATGGTCACCGTGCTCTCGCTGCAGAACCGCAGCGTCTTCCTCGGGGACGGCGGCGACAACGTCGTCCACCTGATGGCGGTCTACCTGGTCTTCACCCGCTGCGCCGAGGTGTGGTCGCTGGACGCGCGGCGCCTGCGGCGGTCCGTAGGGTCCGGCTCCGGCCGGGAGCGGTCCGGGGTGGTGCTCTGGGGGCTGCTGGGCGCGGTGCTGGCGGTCTGCCAGTTCGGCGGCTTCGCCGGGGGCGGTCTGACCTGGACCGGCGCGACCTTCCCGTACCTCGGCTGGTCGCCGCTGTTCTGGGGGCTGTGGGCGGTGGCCGGGCTCTGGTGGGCGGTCGGCCGGTGGCGCCCGGCGGGCGAGCTGCGGGCGGTGCTCGACGCGCTGGCCACCATGGTGCACAACTGCGCGCTGCTGGTGATCGCGGCCGAGGTGGCGCTGATCTACGCGACGGCCGGCTGGTACAAGGTGCAGGGCTCGCGCTGGCAGGACGGCACCGCGCTGTACTACCCGCTGCACCTGGACTACTTCACCCCCTGGCCGGGGCTGTCGGCGCTGATCGGCTCGGCGCTGCTGCCGGTGTTCCTGCTGTCGTACGGCACGGTGGTCCTCCAGGTCGCCTTCCCGTTCACGCTGCTGAACCGGCGGGTCAAGAACGTGCTGCTGGCGGTGATGGTGGTCGAGCACCTGGGGATCGCGGTGGTGCTCGGGCTGCCGGTGTTCTCGCTCGCGATGGTCGCGGCGGACGCGGTGTTCCTGCCGACCGGCGTCCTGCTCCGGGTGGCGGCCCGGCTGGGGCGCACCCGGTTCACCGGGTCCACCGGACACACCGGGGGCGCCGAGCACGTCGGCCGCGTCGGGCGCACGGGACGTGCCGGGCGCATCGGTCGTATCGGGCGTATGGGGCGAAACGGTCGGAGGTCCGCCGCCTAGGATGGCGTCATGTCCTGGTTCGCCGCCCTTCGTGACACCGCGCGGACCGGACTCACCCTGGACCGGGCGCTCACCGATCCCAAGCGGGCCGCGCGCGGAGCGGTCGCCGTGGCGGTGGTGCTGTTCCCGACGCTGGCGCTCGGTGGAGTGGGGCTCGCCACCTCGGCCGCGATGGGGGCGTTCATCGCCGGGGCGGCGACCTTCCAGCGCAGCTTCCGCCCGCGGGCCAGCCTCGCCGTCGCCGCCGGTGCCGGACTCGGCGCCAGCACCTTCCTGGGCTACCTCGCCGCCGGGGTCACCGGGCTCTTCCCGGTGCTGCTCGCGGTGTGGGCCTTCGGGGCCGGGCTGGCCTGGGCGATCGGGCCGACCGCCGGGGTGGTCGCGGCCAACACCGTGTCGGTGATGCTGATCATCGTCCAGCTGCCGGTCAGCGCGCTCGCCGCGTTCGGCCACGGGCTGGTCGCGGCGCTCGGCGGGGTGGTCCAGGCCGTCGTCATCACGCTGTGGCCGATCGGGAGTTGGACCGCCCAGCGGGACGCCCTCGCCGACACCTACGCCGAACTCGCCGACCACGCCCGCAGGTTGCGGCAGGACCCGACCGCGCACCTGGACCCGGCGCCGTTCATGACCGCCCGCAGCGCCGCCGCCCTGACGCCCTGGCAGGACCGCCACCGGCCCGCCGAACTGCGCGGCCTGCGCGGCATCGCCGAGCGCGTCAGGCCCACCCTCGCCGCCCTCGCCGACCCCAAGGTGGGCGCCCCCGAGGAGGGCCCGGAGCGGGACCGGGCCCGCGAGGTGCTGGCGGCCTCCGCCGAGGTGATGGACGCCCTGGCCAGGGCGATCCGCACCGGCGATCCCGTCCGGCTCCCCAGCTCGGCGCCCGCCCTCACCCTGGTCGGGTCGGAGGACGGACCGCGGCTGCAGGGCGCGGCCCGGCGCGCCGCCCGGCGGCTCGGCGGACTGCTGCGCAAGGCCGCGGACACCCTGGACCGCAGCGACGAGGACACCATCACCACGCCGGTGGCCGGGGCCGGCGGGGCGCTGCACAGGCCGTCCATCGGCCGGATGCTGCCGGTCGCGCTGCGGACCGTACGGCGGCAGCTGCACCCGCGGTCGGCGGTCTTCCAGCACGCCGTACGGCTGGCCGCGGTGGTCACCCTGGCCTACGTCCTGGCCCGGCTGGCCGGCTTCCACCACGGGTACTGGGCGCCGATGACCGCCGCGATGGTGATGCGGCCGGACTTCGCCCAGACGTACAGCCGGGGCGTCGCCCGCCTGGCCGGGACGGTCGTCGGGGTCAGCGTGTCCACGCTCGTGGTGCAGCTCGCCCACCCCGGGCAGTGGGTGCTGGCCGCGCTCGCGGTGCTGTGCATCGGCGGCTCGTACCTCGCCTTCCGCACCGGGTACGCGCTGACCACGGTCGGGATCTCCTCGTACGTGGTGTTCCTGCTCGGGCTGCAGGCCGGGAACCCGCTGGAGACCGCCTTCGAACGGGTGGGGATGACGCTGCTCGGCGGATCGGTGGCACTGCTGACGTACGCGCTGTTCCCCACCTGGCAGACCGCCCGGCTCGGGGAGCGGCTCGCCGAGTGGCTGGCCGCGGCCGGGCGGTACGCGGCGGCGGTGATCGCCTGTTACGAGCAGCCGGCGCAGCCGCGGGAGCGGACGGTGCGGTCGGCGCTGCTGGACTCCAGGGAGGCGCGGGCCGAGCTGATCCAGGCCATGCAGCGGGCCGATGCCGAACCGGGGCGGCACGCGTCCGGGCTGGCCGGGGTGAGCCGGCGCCAGATCGACCGGGCCCGGGCGGCGATCGGGCACCTCGGGCGGGCGGCGCTGCTGCTGGAGGCGCACCTGCCGGCCGCCGACGCGGATCCGGTGCCCGGGGCGGCGGAGTACGCGGAGGAGCTGCGGCTGGCGACGGCACTGGCGGCGGGGGCGCTGCTGACGGGGCAGCCGGTGGAGTTCGGGGCGGTGCGGGAGGCGCAGGCGCGGCTGGAGGAACGGCTGGCGCAGGCGCCGGCGGGGGTGCAGCGGGACGTGGTGGTGGCGGGGACGCGCCTGGTGGGGGTGGCGCTGCGGGACCTGGAGCGGGCTCTGCGGGGGAGTTCCGAGGGGCGGTAGGGCGTGCTGCGGGCAGGTGGGGGCGGCCGCGGGTGCGGGTGGGAGAGTGGGCGGTATGGCAGATGACGAGGGGCTGGTGCGGGCGTGGCGGGCGGTTGAGCGGGAGCCGGGGGCGGTGTTGCTGGACGGGTTCCACGCGCTGAAGCACGCGCTGCGGTTCGGCGGGGACGTCCGGCGGGTGCTGACGGCTGATCGGGCGGCGCTGCTGGCGCTCGCCGGCGAGTTGGCGGGGGACGTCGTCCCGGTGCTGGAGGGGCTCGCGGTGGAGCTGCCGGAGGAGCGGCTGCGGGTGCTGGCGCCCCGGTTGCATCCGACGGGGGTGATCGCGTTGGCCGTCCGCCCGTCGGTCGGGGCCAACCGGGCGGCGCTGGAGCACCGGCCGCGCAGGGCGCCGGTGGTGGTGCTGGAGAATCCGCGCAATCTGGGGAACGTGGGGGCGGTGATCCGGCTGGCGGCCGGGTTCGGTGCCACCGGGGTGGTGACCACCGGCGACCTGGACCCGTGGCACCCGACGGTGCTGCGCGGGAGCGCGGGGCTGCACTTCGCCACCGCCGTCGAGCGGCTGAGCCTGCCGGAGCTGCCGGACGGGCCGCTGTTCGTGCTGGATCCGGAGGGCACGGACATCCGGGACCTGCCGTTCCCGGACGACGCGCTGCTGGCCTTCGGCACCGAGCGGCACGGCGTCTCGGCGGAGCTCAGGGCCCGCGCCGACCACCTGGTCGCGGTGCCGATGCAGCCCGGGGTGTCCAGCTTCAACCTGGCGACCAGCGTCGCGATGGGGCTGTTCCACTGGCAGTCCGGCAAGCGCTGAGGCGGTCAGGAGAACAGCGCGCGCCAGGTGTCCGGGCCGGGGTAGCCGTCGGCCTCGGCGCCGCGCCAGCCCTGCGCCTGCTGGAAGGCCTGGACGGCCTGCCGGTCGCTCTCCGTCCAGACCGGGCCGGGGCCGACGGCGTAGGAGCCGCCGAAGCCCTTGCGGACCAGCTGCTCGCCGAGCTGCCGGACGTGGTCGTTGTCCTGGCCGGGCCCGAAGTACTGCGGGCCGGGGAAGGCGGGGGCGCCCGGGTCCGGCGGTGGCGGGGGCGGCAGCGGGGTGGCCGCGGCGATGTCGCGGCCCTTGCCGTGCACCAGGTAGTCCCAGGTGTCCTTGCCGGGGATGCCGTCGGCCTCGCTGCCGCGCCAGCCCTGGGCGAGCTGGAAGGCCTCGGTGGCCCTGCGGTCGGCCTCGCCCCAGCGCGGGCCGGGGCCCTCGGAGTAGAAGCGGCCGCCGCCGCGCTGCACCAGCATCTGCCCGAGCCGGGTGACGTACGCGTTGTCGGCGCCGGGCCCGAACTTGTCCGCGCCCGGGAAGGCGTTCGCGGAGGTGCCGCCGTCGCCGGACAGGCCGGTGTAGCGGTACGGGACGTAGGAGGCGGAGTTGTTCCAGTAGGCGTACGGGGTGGAGCGCTTCTTGGCGCCGGGTGAGGTCTGCTCGTAGGCGACGTAGCGGGTCCGGGAGGAGTCCGTCCAGCCGCCGAAGATCGTCACGTGCGATCCGGCCTGCGGGTTGGCGGGGTTGTTGTAGATCAGCACGTCGCCGGGCTGGAGGTCGTTCTTGCCGATCCGCTCGGCGAAGTCCGGCAGGGTCCAGGTGGTCTGGTTGCCGGCGAGGCCCCAGGCCATCGAGACGAAGCCGGAGCAGTCCTGGCGGTAGCCGTCCGACCAGTAGCGGCTCATGCTGTACGGCACGCCCTGGTCGACCCAGCTCTGGGCGCGCTGGATGATCTGGGCCCGGGTGACGGGCTGGGCGGCGAGCGAGCGGGCGGCGGCGTCCTCGCCGTAGGGCCCGCCGACCTCGCCCTGGGGGGTGCGCGGGGGCTGGGTGGCGCTGTTGCCGCCCGGGGCGGGGGCCGCCGCGGTGGCGGCGGCCGTCCCGCCGCCCAGCGCGGTGCCCACGGCGGCCATCAGCACGGCGGCCCGGCGGTGGAGGCTGCGGGAGGCGGCGTGCGACCGGGCGCGTCGGCGGGCCCGGCAGCCCCCGCATATGCAGTCGTCCTCCGGCTCGACCTCGTCGAACTCCAGCAGTGCGGAGAGGGGGTCGGTCAGGGTCATGCTCCGCCTCTTTCCTGCGGTCTCTCCCGGCCGTTCCTGACGGCGGGACAGAGACCAAGGTCCCAAAGCGGCGGCGGTGCGGCGCGGCGGGTGAGCCGGGCGGGTGACGTCCGTTCGGCCCGCGGGCGTGGCGCGGGCGGGTGGGAGCGGGTAGGACGGGTGCGGATCGCGACCGGCCGGATGACGGGGGATCAGCGCGGATTGGCCGGCGAGTACTCGGGCTCGGTCCAGGTCAGCGGGCTGGCGTCGGCGATCTCCAGCACGTCGGTGACGGCCAGTTCGACCATCCGCTCGGCGCCCGGGGCGGCCTCCCGGGCCTCCTCGGACCAGTCGGCGCGCGCCTCGCCGGTGATCAGCAGGGCCCTGCCGGTCTCCCACTCGGGCAGCAGCAGCCCGGCCCGCGGATCGAGCTCCAGGTTCCCCAGCGTCATGAACATGTTGTTGCCGCGGTATTCGGGCCAGCGCACCCGGTTCGGCCCGACCGCCTCCAGGAAGCCGGGGAAGCCGCCGCGGTGCGAGGCGTCCACGCTGCCGTCCGGGCCGGCGGTGGCGATGAAGAAGGTGTCGGCCGTGGCCACGGTCAGCCGCTGTGCCACGGACAGCTCCGGGCCGGCCGCGACGATCCGGGGCGCGCCCGCGCCCGGGCGGTCCAGCGGGGTGCGGCGCTGGATGTACTTCGGGCAGTTGGACACCACCTCCTCGGCGCGGACCGTCAGCCCGCCCCGGCCGTCCGGCGCCGAGCGGCCGTTGAGCCGCATCCGGCGGCGGCCGGCCGGGTCCAGGGCGATGGTGCCGACCCGGGCCGGACGGGTCAGCGCCTCGGCCAGCGGGTCGGCCCCGGCCGGACGGGCGGCGACCGTCAGGGTCCGCTCGTCGGGAGCCTGGAGGAAGCCGGCCGGGCCGGCCAGCTGGGTGGCCCAGATCCGGCCGTCGAGGTCGGCGGCGCCGACCACCAGCATCCGCCGCTCGGCCAGGAAGCGGGCGGCGACGGCCGGGACGGTGCCGCGGATCGAGCGGCCGGCGTGGTCGGCCCGTTCGGTCAGGCCGGCCCGGGCCTGGGCGGCCCGCTCGCCGGCGTGGTAGGGCGTGCTGACGGTCGTCATGGTGTCTCCGCTCGGCTGGTCCGGTGTGCACCCCCGCAGCACACCGGGCGCAGGCGGGGTGGTCGGCGGCTTCTAGAAGAAACCGCAGGTGGGGGCGGTGGCGTCGGGGGCCTTGGCCTCGGTCTCGTCCACTCCGGCGCGGGTGTAGACCTCCAGCCGGATGCCGTCCGGGTCGGTGAAGAAGATGCCGCCGGAGGCGGAGCCCTCGCGGTGCGGGACGACGCCGTCGTAGGCGAACTCGGCGCCCAGCTCGCGCAGCAGCCGTTCGGTGGCGCGCACCTCGTCCAGGCTCTCGACCTCGAAGGAGAGGTGGTGGAGGCCGGGCGTCCCGGTGGCGAAGGCGCCGGTGCTCTGCTGCCAGAGGGTGACGACGAGGCGGCCGTCGCGGCCGAGCAGGGCGTAGCGGCGCTCCGGGTCGGTGCCCTCGTGGGCGACCTCGAGGCCGAGCACGGCGCGGTAGAAGTCGATCGAACGGGCCAGATCGGTGACGTTCAGACCCACGTGGCCGGTCTGCAGCGTGCGGAGCTGGGTGGTGCTGGACATGCCTGGTCACTCCCGGAGGCTGGTCGGTCCGGCAGGCCGTTGTTGCCTAACCGGTATGAGTGAGACTAGGGGTTAGGTGATGAGGCGTCAACCGGTTCGGGGGTCATGAGTGGTTAGGTTCGGCCGGGGCCGGCGCGCGGGAACGCCGAAGCCCCGCCGGACCGTTCCGACGGGGCTTCAGGACTGCACGGGGTGGAGCGGGGGCTACGCCCACTCCCAGCGGATGCCGATGTGGCCGGGCTGCTGGTCCGGGGCCAGGACGTGGGCGCTCGCCGAGGCACCGATCCACAGCTGCTCCCGGCGGTGGTCGACGTCGGCGCCCGGCTCGCGGTCGTACCGCTCGCAGTGCACCGGCACGGCCGCCGGGTCGAAGTGCACCTGGAGCACGTACTCGCGCACCTGGGTGGCGAAGCGGCGGCTGTACTCCATGGTCGGGCCGCCCGGGGGGATCTCGACCTCGTACTCGAAGACCGTGCTGTCGCCGAGCCCGAGCGGGCGGTCCAGCATCAGCTCGGCGACGGTCAGCCCGACCTCGGGGCGGCGGCGGACCCGGCCGAGCCGGCCGTGCCGCACCGAGGTGATCTCCGGGCAGCCGGTCGCCTCCTCGTCGGCCTTGTGCACGACCAGGCAGCGGCCGACCCCGCCGACCGTGGCCCGCACCACCTGGCGCATCCGGAGCAGGTTGGCGCGCCGCTCGGCGTCCACGTAGTACGAGTCGTGGATGCTCAGCCGCTCCAGCTCGCCGGCCGGCGGGGCGTCCAGCTCGGCGAAGATCGCGGCGATCTCCTGCTCGCCCGGCCAGACGTCCTCCAGCCCGAGGTGGCTGGTGGTGGCGGCGGCGGCCCAGCGGCCGCGCGGACGCGGCGGCCCGAGCAGCGAGGAGAGCGAGCTGTGCGGCAGGCCGAGCAGTTCCTCCAGCAGGTGGACGGCGCGCAGCGAGCTGGCCCGTTCGGGCTGGCTGCGGCCGCGGCGCCAGTAGCTGAGGGTGGTCACGCTGACCCTGACGCCGCGGGCGGCGAGCGCCGCGCGGATCCGGTCCAGGCTGAGGCCGCTGGCCTCGATGGCCAGGTTCAGGGCGTCCGCGAAGCCGCCGGCCGGGGCGGGGCGGCCGGTGGACGGCCCGGGGGCGGGGGCCGGGGGCGCGGGGGCGTTCAGGTCCGGACCTTCCGTACGCGATCCGACCAGCCGCAGCCGCGCGGCGTCCGAAGGCTGCTGTGCGGCCATGCGGTGACCCTCCCCACCAGGTGAGTTCGGTGGCACCGGGCCGGCGCCGGAGCGCGCCGCCAGCGGCTTCACCGAGCTTTGGGGAACCCTATGCACGGTCGAGAGGCTACGTCATCAGTCGTGCGTATGACAGTGGTCACGACAGGTGGACGATATGGTTATCGATCTTGAAACAGTCCGGAAACACGGCCGGAACCCGGCCGGGTGCGGTTCCGGCCGCCGGGACGGACACCGCCGGGGCGGGCACCGCCGGGACGGACACCGCCGGGGCGGGCCCTGTCGGCGCCGCCCCGGCGGGGGTCACGGTGGTGCTGTTCGGTGGGACTGCCGGGTGGAGCTACCGGCCGGTGGTCACTTGACGTTCAGCGCGACGTCGTCGATCACGAAGCTGGTCTGGTTGGAGCTGTCCTCGGCACCGGTGAACTTGAGGGTCACGGTCTGGCCGGCGAAGGAGGTCAGGTCCACGGTCTGCTGGACGTAGCCGGAGGCCGCGTTCACGTTGGACCAGGTCTTCAGCGTGGTGCTGTTGGCCTGCAGGGTCAGCTTGTCGTACGCGGTGCTGCCGGTCTCCGCGGTGTCGATGTGCAGCCAGAAGGTGAGGGTCGCGGAGGCGCAGCCGGCCGGGATCGAGACGCTCTGCGACAGGGTGTCGGTGTGGGTGCTGCCGTAGCCGTCCAGCCAGGCCTTCCAGCTGCCGGCGTGGGCCGCCTCCGAGGAGCTGTTGTCGACGACGCCCGAGGAGGTGGTCCACGGAGCGGCGGTGCCGGTCTCGAAGCCGCCGTTGCCGACCAGCTGGGTGGCGGTGCAGCCGCTCGGCGGCGGGGTGGTGCCGCTGCTGCCGCCGAGGAGGGCGGTGGTCAGGGCGTCGGCGACCGGGGAGCCCCAGCCGGTGACCTGGTCGTAGCCGGCCTTCGCGGAGAAGTCCTGGTTGGCGCCGGTGGTCACGTCGTGGAACGCGCCGGAGCCGGCGGTGTTCGCGACGGAGTAGAGCCGCGGGCTCGCCTCGCCGAGGACCGGCTGCCCGGCGGCCTTGGCCTTCTGGTTGAACTGGGCGGCGTAGCCGGACCACAGCGGCGCGGCCGCGCTGGTCCCGCCGTAGACCTGCCAGCCGCCGGCGGTGTAGATCGCGAAGCCGCTCTGCGGGTCGGCGTTGGAGGCGACGTCCGGGACGGTGCGCATGGTGCCGCTGACACCGGTGCCGGTCTGCCAGCTGGGCTTGCTGAAGACGGTGGAGACGCCGCCGCCGGCGGTGCTCCAGGCGCTCTCCGAGGAGTAGGCGTTGGAGCTGGTGACCTTGAGGTTGGTGCCGCCGACACCGGTCTGGTGCGGGCTGGACGCCGGGAAGTCGACGGCCTTGACGGTCGAGCCGCTGGTGGAGCGGGTGCAGTCGCGCGAGCCGTCGTCACCGGAGGCGGAGAAGATCGAGATGCCCTGGGCGGCGGCCTGCTTGAAGGCGTTGTCGACCGCGGTCATCGAGGCGGCGGTGGTGTCCGGCTCGCAGGAGCCCCAGGAGATCGAGATGACCGAGGCGCGGTTGTCGGCCACGATCTTGTTGGCCATGTCGATCTCGCCCTGGTCGCTGTTGGGCGCCTCGTAGACCAGCTGGGTGGCCTTGGGGGCCGCGCCGCGGACGATCTCGCTGTCCAGCTCGACCTCGCCCTGCCCCTGGCCGGGCGAGGAGTCGTAGTTGGCGCCGTCCACCGAGACGGTGGAGACGGCCGGGCCGGTCAGGCCGTACTGCGCGTCGTAGGTGGTCAGGTTCGAGGACTTGTAGCCGTCGAACTCCCAGAGGGCGACCGTGGTGCCGGTGCCGTCGGCGCCGGTCTTGTTGAGGTTGTAGGCGCCCTGGTACTGGGCCGGGCTCAGGCCGCTCGGGGTGGCGGAGGCGGCGTTCGGGGTCAGCGAGCCCGGCTTGGCGATGCGGTTCTTGCGCACCGCGTGGTTGTCCAGGCCGCTCACGCCCTGGACCACGGAGGCCAGGTCGGCGGGGATCGAGGCGGCGCCGTCGTTGGCGAAGAACGCGCGCTGCAGCTGCGGGTCCAGGTAGGAGCTCTCGTGGGTGCCGAAGGCCTGGGAGACCTGGGCGGCGGTGCCGTGGGCGTTGACGACCTGGCGGTTGGCGCTGACGTCGCCGACGGTCAGGCCCTGGGCCGTCAGGTAGGCCTTGACCTGGTCCACGTCCTGCTGGGTCGGACCGAACTGGGCGGTGAACTGCTCCGGCGTCAGGTACTTGCCGAACTGCGGCGAGCCGGGCGTGGTCACCGCGGCGAGGAAGCGGTCGAGCGCGTCGGCGTTGCGCAGCTTGAGGCTGACGGCCACCGAGATCTGCTGCTCGGCGGGGACGTCGCCCTTCTTCTCCGAGTGGGCCACCGCGGGGTTCACGGTGTTCGGGAGGGCGACGCGCGGGGTGGCGTGCGGAGTGGGGGCGGCCTGCGCGGTCGAGACGCCGAGCGAGACGGCGGTCAGCGGCAGTACGGCTATCGCCGCGGCGAGGGCGAGGGTGCGGGGGCGCAACGGATCCTCCTCTGGCCGGCTGTGGGGGCCGGCAAGGGGCCAGGCGTTCCCGGGGCGGAACGCTGGCTAGAACATGTCAGAAGAGGTCAGTCCAGTGGATCATGATCTAGCAATTGATTGCTAAAAAACAGTCAAGTGTGGACGCCCGGAAAGCCCGCGGTTCCATACAGTGAATGTCCGGAATTCCCGCGCCGGTCCATACCAATTCGCCGTCCGGGCCCCGGACGTAGAATCGGGCCGAGGCGAGGGAGAGGGATGACTGACGTGACGGCGGACCCGAGGGACCCGCGACCGCTGATCGGGGAGCCGCTCGCGCTCGACCTGCTCAACACGCGCTGGGCCGGCACGCCCGTCAACGACCTGCTCACCGGCGTCGAGGAGTACCGGGTCTGGCTCTCATCCAACGGGCTGACCGACCGCTGCACCGCCGACGAAGCCGGGCTGGAGGCGATCCGCCAGGCCCGCGAGGCGATCGCACTGGCCGCCCAGGACGCCCGCGATAAGGGGGAGTTGAGCCCGGCGGCCCGCGAGGGGCTGGACGCGGTGCTGGCGCACGGCCGGATCCGGCGGACGGCCGGGCCGGACGGTGCCGAGGACCGGCTGGAGACGGACCTGCCGCACTGGCTGGCGCCCTGGCTGGCGGCGGACGACTTCCTCACCCTGCTCGGGCAGGGCGCGCACCGGGTCAAGCAGTGCGCACACGAGGCGTGCATCCTCCATTTCTTCGACGCCTCGCAGAACGGGCGCCGCCGCTGGTGCCGGATGGCGGTCTGCGGGAACCGGGCGAAGGCCGCACGGCACTACGTGAAGGCCCGCGGTTAACGGACGACCGAACGAAGGGTCGGCGGGCGCGGTGGAGCGCCGCACCCGCCGACCGCTCGTCAGGCGGCGCCCAGCCAGGCGGTGAGGGCGTCGGCGAGCTCGCCCTGGCCCGGGTCCACGGCGGCCCAGGCGACGTAGCCGTCCGGGCGGATCAGCAGCACGGTGTCGGCCAGCTTGCCGTGCGGGTCGGCGGGGGCGGCGGAGACCATGCGCTCCGCCCAGGGCCCGGCGGCGCTCAGCTCGTCATTGCTGACCAGGACGAACTTCCCCGCGCGCAGCGCCTCGTAGAGCCGCTCGGGGCCGGCCGGGGCGCCCTCCTCGGGCTTGCTCAGCGAGGTCAGCCGCAGGTCCGGGACGCGCTTGCCGACCTGCGGGTGGGCACCCTTGGGCGCCGGGTAGGAGATCTCGATGCCGGAGACCATCCGGGCGCCGCGCTCGCTCAGCGGGTCGAGGTGGCTGCCGAGCGCGGTGAGCGCCCCGCGCAGGGCGCGGGTGGGGGCGGACTCGGCGAGCGCGATCCGGATCAGCGCGCCCGAGGTGCGCAGCACCGTCCTGCCGACCGGGTGCCGCTCGGCCTGGTAGGTGTCGAGCAGGGCGTCGGTGGCCCGGCCCTGCAGGGCGGCGGCGAGCTTCCAGGACAGGTTGGCGGCGTCCTGGAGGCCGGTGTTCATGCCCTGGCCGCCGGCCGGGGAGTGGCAGTGGGCGGCGTCGCCGGCCAGGAAGACCCGGCCAGAGCGGTAGTTGGGGGCCTGGCGCTCGTCACTGTGGAAGGTGGAGCTCCAGCGCACCTCGTGCAGCCCGTAGTCCTCGCCCTGGGTGGCCCGGACGACCGTGGTGAGCTGCTCGGCCGTGGGGGCGCTGCCGTCCGGGTGCTGCTCGTCGCGGTCCCAGGCGATGACCCGGTACCAGCCGTCGCCGAACGGGGCGATGAAGGAGAAGCCGGCCTTGTTGGCGCCGACGGCGATCGCGTCGGCGGGCTCGCGCTCCAGCCGGACGTCGGCCAGCATCACGGAGTCGACCACGGCCTCGCCGGGGAACGGGATGCCGAGCAGCTCGCGGACGGCGGAGCGGACACCGTCGGTGCCGACGGCGTAGCGGGCGCGGTGCGTCCGCCCGTCGCCGGTCTCCAGGGTGACGCCCTCGGCGTCCTGGCGCAGTCCGGTGACCTCGGCGCCGCGCAGGATGACGGCGCCGGCCTTCTCGGCGCGGCCCTCCAGCAGCCGCTCGACGTGGTACTGGGGGGTGATCAGGACGAACGGGAAGCGGGTGGGCAGCGTGCCGAGGTCGATCGCGACGCGGTTGAACATCCGCAGCGCGCCGAGCGGCCGGCCGGTGGCGATGAGTTCGTCGGCCAGGCCCCGGGCGTCCAGCAGCTCCAGGCTGCGGGCGTGCACGGCGAAGGCCCGGGTGAGGTTGGACTCGGCGGTGCGCTTCTCCAGGACGGTGACGCCGACTCCGGCGGCGGCGAGGTCGCCGGCCAGCAGCAGTCCGGTCGGTCCGGCGCCGACGATGATGACGTCGGTATCGGTCGTCGGCTTCACGGTCATGTATCAGCTCCCGGTGTTCGGAGGACGGTCGAACGCCGTTTCCGGCGCTCCCCCAGCCTCCATCATCGCGGGCCCCGCGATCGCTGTGAACCGCCGGTCCCCCGGTGGCCCGAGGACCACCGGGGGACCGGCGCGGCCGGTGCGCCGGATCAGGCGTGCCGGCGGATCTCCACCGTGCGGAACCGGTTGGCGACGAAGGCGCCGTCGCAGTAGGCCGAGTTGGCGGCCGGGTTGGCGCCGGTGCCGTGCAGGTCGGAGAAGGCGGCGGTCTGGTTGGGGTAGACCCCGCCGGTGAGGTTGAGCGAGAGCGAGACGCCGGCGTCCAGCGCGGCCTCGACGAGCAGGGCCTCCACCTCGGGCGAGGTGGTGTAGCCGGTCGCGGTCATCGCGCCCTTCTCCCGGACGGTGGTGCGCAGCAGTTCCACGGCGGCGGGGGTGGACTCGACGGCGACGGCGAAGGAGACCGGGCCGAAGCACTCGCTGCGGAACACCGAGCGGTCGTCCGGCTTGTCGGCGTCCAGCTTGACCAGCGCGGGCGTGCGGAGGGTCGCGCCGGGGAAGTCGGGCGAGGTCACCTGGCGCGGGGCGAGGGCGAGTTCGCCGTACTCGCCGCCGGCCGCGGCAGCCGAGCGCTGCAGCACGCCCGGGTTGACCACGGCACCGAGGATGGCGGCGGCGCGGGCGTCGTCGGAGAGCAGGGCCTCGATGGCGGCGCCGAGGTCGGCGACCACCTCGTCGAAGGACTTGTCGCCCTGGTCGGTGCTGATGCCGCCGCGCGGGATCAGCAGGTTCTGCGGGGTGGTGCACATCTGGCCGCTGTAGAGCGAGAGCGCGAAGGCCAGGTTGCCCAGCATGCCCTTGTAGTCGTCGGTGGAGTCGATGACCACGGCGTTGACGCCGGCCTTCTCCGTGTAGACCTGTGCCTGCCGGGCGTTCTCCTCCAGCCAGTCGCCGAAGGCGGTCGAGCCGGTGTAGTCGATCATCTTGATCTCGGGCCGCACGGCGAGGGTCTGGGCGACGGTGCCGCCCTCGTGCTCGGCGGCCAGGCAGACCAGGTTGGGGTCGAAGCCGGCCTCGGAGAGCACCTCGCGGGCGACGGCGACGGTCAGCGCGAGCGGCAGCACGGCCCGCGGGTGCGGCTTGACCAGCACCGGGTTCCCGGTGGCCAGCGAGGCGAACAGGCCCGGGTAGCCGTTCCAGGTGGGGAAGGTGTTGCAGCCGATGAGCAGCGCGAGGCCGCGCGGGACGACGGTGAACTCCTTGGTCATCACCAGGGGTTCGCGCTTGCCCTGCGGCTTGGTCCAGCCGGCCTGCTCGGGCAGCCGGGTCTGCTCGGCGTAGGCGTAGGCGACGGCCTCCAGGCCGCGGTCCTGGGCGTGCGGGCCGCCGGCCTGGAAGGCCATGCCGTAGGCCTGGCCGGTGGTGTGCATGACGGCCTGGGCGAACTCGTGCGAGCGGGCGTTGATCCGGTGCAGGATCTCCAGGCAGACCGCGGTGCGCTCCTTCGGGGAGGCGGCGGCCCAGCCGGGGCGGGCGGCGAGCATCGCGGCGATCAGGGCGTCCGGGCCGGCGTGCGGGTAGGTGATGCCCAGCTCGATGCCGTACGGGGAGGCCTCGCCGCCGACCTGGTCGCCGTCGGTGGGGTGGCCGTCGAGGACGAAGGGCTTGCCGAGCAGGGCGTCGAAGGCGGCCTTGCCGTCCGCCGGGCCGGTCTCGCCGTATGCCTTCGGGAACTCGGGGTACGGGGACCAGTAGTCGCGCTTCGCGGCGGCGGCGAGCGCGGCGTCCAGGGTGGCCTGGTGGCGTTCGACCAGCTCGCTGACGAAGGGGTGGGTGACCGCTGCGGACATCTGTGCGCTCCTCAGGAGGGAGGACGGGACACGTCACAGGGTAACCGAACGATCGGTCGGCTCAAGAGGGTGTGCGGGGATCGGATCGCGGCGGGGACGACGGAGGGCGCGTCCTTGGTGGACGCGCCCCCCTGAGCTCGGTGCGGACGGCGGTCGCGGCACGCCGGGCTCGAAGATGCGGCGGTTTACGGCATGCCGGGCTCGAAGATGCGGCGGGTTACGGCACGCCGAGCTCGAAGATCACGTACCCGGCGTACCAGCCCGAGGCGATCGCGCCGGTGCCCAGCACCGCCGCCAGGACCGGCCAGCTGAGCTTGCGCATCCCCACCGCGAGCGCGATGAACAGCGGGAACGCCGGCAGCAGGTAGCGCGAGACGTTGCCGAAGATGCCCAGGCTGCCGAGCACCGAGACGATCGTCGCCAGCGTGTAGGCGGTCAGCACCAGCGGCGGCCGCAGCCGGAGCAGCAGCACGATCAGCACCGGCAGGCTGAGCACGATCAGGGTGGCCAGCAGGTCGGGCACCGGGAAGGCGAAGGGGTAGTCGTTGCGGCCCAGCAGCACGCCGCGGACCGAGTGCCAGGTGCCCTGTCCCCAGTCGAAGTAGTGCAGCCAGGCGTCGTGCTGCAGCCGGAAGTAGCCGCCCCACTCGCCCGTCCGCCAGCCCACCCAGGCCACGTAGCCGAGCAGGCCGACCGGGGCCAGCGCCATCGCCGCCAGCGGGCGCAGCACGCCGCTCTCCCGCCGGTACAGCTCGACCAGCGCGGCCAGCCCGACCGCGCCGATCAGCGCCGCCGCGGTCGGCCGGTTGAGTCCGGCGACCAGGGTGACCACCCCGGCCGTCACCCACTGCTTGGTCATCACGAAGTAGCAGGCCCAGGCGGCGAGGGCGACGAACAGGGAGTCCGAGTAGACCGCCCACTCGGCGCCCGAGCCCGGGGCGATCGCCCAGATCCCCGCCGCGATCACGCCCGCCCGGGGCCCGGCCATCCGGTCCACCACGGCGTAGATGCCGGCGGCGGCGAACAGCGAGGCCACGACCGAGACCAGCATCCCGGCGCCGTACAGGCCGAGCCCGGTGACGTCCGAGGTCAGCCGCATCAGGCCCGGGTAGAGCGGGAAGAAGGCGGCCGAGTTCTGCTCGATGGTGAAGCCGGGCAGCCCGCCGGGCACCGGCACCAGCGCGGGGTGGTAGCCGAACTGCGCGACCTGCTGGTACCACCAGCCGTCCCAGCTGGCCAGCACGTCCCAGGTGTTGGCGCCGCCGCCGAACCGGGCCGGCTTCTTCGCGTAGTCCCCGGCGAAGGACAGCAGCTTCATGAACACGGTGAAGCCGATCAGCTTCAGCACCGCGTAGCACCACACGGCCGGGCCGAAGCGGACGACCAGCGCGCGGGCGCGGTCCTGCCAGGTGTTCGGCACGCCCTCCGGCTCCTCGCTGCGCCGCTCGGGCGCGTCGGAGGAGACTGCCGGTATTGCGTTCATCAGCGGTGGACCCCAGCCTGCTGGACGTGGACGATCGTCCGCCGAATTCTAGGTGGTCCCCGCCGGGCCCGGCAGGGATCGGACGGCCGGGCGCGGGCCGGGCGGCCCGGTGCGGGACGGCGGAGTGCGGCGAGGCGCGGCGTGGTGCAGTGCGGGACGGCCGGGCGCGGGCCGGGCGGCCCGGTGCAGGGCGGCGGAGCGCGGGCCGGGCGGCCCGGTGCGGTGCGGCGCGGACCGGCCGACCCGATCGCGTGCCGGTCCGGGCGGCCGGGGATACTCGGAGGATGGCCGATCACACCACGCGCACCGCCTACACCGTCGAGTCACTGCTCGCGGTGACCGTCGACGTGTTCAACGAGCGCGGTTACGACGGCACCTCGATGGAGGACCTGTCCCGGGCGGCCGGGATCTCCAAGTCCTCCATCTACCACCACGTCCGAGGCAAGGAGGAGCTGCTGCGGCTGGCGGTGGGGCGGGCGCTGGACGGGCTGTTCGCGATCCTGGCCGAGCCGGCCGCGGTCGAGGGCCCGGCGGTGGAGCGGCTGGAGCACGTGGTGCGGCGCACCGCCGAGGTGCTGCTGGCGGAGCTGCCGTACGTGACGCTGCTGCTGCGGGTGCGCGGGAACACGGCCACCGAGCAGTGGGCGTTGGAGCGCCGGCGCGACTTCGACCACCAGGTCGCCGAACTGCTGCGGGCGGCGGTCGCGGACGGCGCGCTGCGCGCGGACGTGGAGCCGCGGCTGGCCACCCGGCTGCTGTTCGGGATGATCAACTCGATCGTGGAGTGGTACCGCCCGGGGCTGAAGGCCGCCGACGGGGTCGCCGACGCCGTGGTGCACCTGGCCTTCGACGGGCTGCGGGCGCGCTGAGGCCGCCGGGCGTCAGTCCGGCGGGACCTGGTCGGTCTCCTCGAACACCAGCATGGTTCGTGTGCCGAGCACCTGCGGGATGGACTGGATCCGGTTGAGCACCAGGTCCCGCAGCGCGTGGTTGTCGGCGGTGTGGACCAGCAGCAGCACGTCGAAGTCCCCGCCGACCAGGGCGATGTGGGCGACCCCGGGCAGCTCCAGCAGCTGCTCGCGCACGGTGCGCCAGGAATTCTGGACGATCTTCAGGGTGACGTACGCGGACGCACCCTGACCCGCCCGTTCGTGGTCCACCCTGGCGGTGAAGCCGCGGATGACGCCGTCCTCGACCATCCTGGAGATCCGGGCGTACGCATTGGCCCGGGACACGTGCACCCGCTCGGCCACCGAGCGGATCGAGGCGCGACCGTCCTGCTGCAGCAGCCGCAGGATCGAACGGTCGACCCGGTCGAGTCTGGACATCTGTTCAGCCGACATGACCCCCCACCCTCACCGATTGGACGCACTGCCACCAGTCGACCTCCGCTCGGGCCGAATGTCCACCACCTTGTCACGGTTCTGGTCAAGATGAACAGACGACCGAACAATCGGTAGGGAGCCCCCGCCACCCCTGGAGGTGCCCCGAGATGACCGTTCTCGACCACAGACACCACACGGTGGTACCCGGCTGGCTGCCCGGCGCCACCGCCCCCCGCACCGACCCCGCACCCCTCCTCCCGGACGTCTCCCCCGTCCGGGTGCTCGGCACCCCCGCCCTGGAGAAGTACGACCCGGCACTGCTGCGCGAGCTCTACCGCCGCCTGGTGATCGGCCGCCGCTACAACCAGCAGGCCACCACCCTCACCAAGCAGGGCCGCCTCGCCGTCTACCCCGCCTCCACCGGCCAGGAGGCCTGCCAGGTGGCCGCCGCGCTGGTGCTCGGCGAGCGCGACTGGCTGTTCCCCAGCTACCGCGACACCCTCGCCGTGGTCTCCCGGGGCGTCGACCCGCTGGAGGCGCTGACCCTGCTGCGCGGCAACGCCCACACCGGCTACGACCCGCGCGCCAGCCGGACCGCCCCGCTCTGCACCCCGCTCGGCACCCAGGCGCCGCACGCCGTCGGCCTGGCGCACGCCGCCCGGCTGAGCGGCGAGCCGGTGGTCGCACTCGCCATGCTCGGCGACGGCGGCACCAGCGAGGGCGACTTCCACGAGGCGCTGAACTTCGCGGCCGTGCTCCGGGCCCCGGTGGTCTTCCTGGTGCAGAACAACGGCTACGCCATCTCCGTCCCGCTCAGCGCCCAGTCCGCCGCGCCCAGCCTGGCCCACAAGGCCGTCGGCTACGGCATGCCGGGCCGGCTGGTGGACGGCAACGACGCGCCCGCCCTGCACTCCGTGCTCACCGAGGCGGTCGAGCGGGCCCGCAGCGGCGAGGGCCCGACCCTGGTCGAGGCGCTCACCTACCGGATCGAGGCCCACACCAACGCCGACGACGCCACCCGCTACCGCACCGAGCCCGAGGTGGCCGCCTGGCGGGAGCACGACCCGATCCTGCTGATGGAGCGCGCACTGCGCGACCTCGGCGGGCTGGACGACCGGCTGGTCCAGGACGCGGCCGACGAGGCGGAGCAGCTCGCGGCCCGGATGCGGGCCGAGTTCCACGCCGACCCGGAGCTCGACCCGATGGCGCTGTTCGCCCACGTCTACGCCGAGCCGACCCCGCAACTGCGGGAACAGGCCGCCCAGTTGTCCGCCGAGCTGGCCGCCGAGGCCGAGGTGCAGCACTGATGTCCCCGACAGCCGTCTCCGCGCGCACCGCCTCCATGGCGCAGGCGCTCAACTCCGCACTGCGCGACGCCATGCGCGACGACCCGGCGGTGCACGTGCTCGGCGAGGACGTCGGCCGGCTCGGCGGCGTCTTCCGGATCACCGACGGGCTGACCGCCGAGTTCGGCCCCGAGCGCTGCCTGGACACCCCGCTGGCCGAGGCCGGCATCCTCGGCACCGCGATCGGCATGGCGATGTACGGGCTGCGCCCGGTGGTCGAGATGCAGTTCGACGCCTTCGCCTACCCCGCGCTGGAGCAGCTGTTCTCGCACGTCGCCAAGATGCGCAACCGCACCGCGGGCAAGCTCCCGCTGCCGATCACCGTGCGCATCCCGTACGGCGGCGGCATCGGCGGCGTCGAGCACCACAGCGACGCCTCCGAGGCGTACTACACCAGCACCCCGGGCCTGCACGTGGTCACCCCGGGGACGGTGGCGGACGCCTACGGGCTGCTGCGCGCCTCGATCGCCTCCGACGACCCGGTGGTCTTCCTGGAGCCCAAGCGGCTGTACTGGGGGAAGGCCGAGTTCGACCCGGCCGCGCCGGTGGAGCCGATCGGCCGGGCCGTGCTGCGGCGCACCGGCACCTCCGCCGTGCTGATCACCTACGGCCCCTCGCTGCCGGTCTGCCTGGAGGCGGCCGAGGCGGCGCGCGCCGAGGGCTGGGACCTCGCGGTGCTGGACCTGCGCACCCTGGTGCCCTTCGACGACGAGACCGTCACCCGGGTGGTGCGCTCGATCGGCCGGGCCGTGGTGGTGCACGAGGCGAGCGGCTTCGGCGGGACCGGGGCGGAGATCGCCGCGCGGGTCACCGAGCGCTGCTTCCACCACCTGGCCGCGCCGGTGCTGCGGGTCACCGGCTTCGACATCCCGTACCCGCCGCCGATGCTGGAGCACCACCACCTGCCCGGGGTGGACCGGATCCTGGACGCGGTCGCCCGGCTGCAGTGGGAGGACTGAGGATGATGCCCGTCGTGCGGGAGTTCCGGCTGCCCGACCTCGGTGAGGGACTCACCGGGGCGGAGGTGGTCCGCTGGATGGTCGAGGTCGGTGACGTCATCGCGGTCGACCAGCCGGTGGTGGAGGTGGAGACGGCCAAGGCCGTGGTGGAGGTGCCCTGCCCGTACGGCGGGGTGGTCACCGCGCGGTACGGCGGGGAGGGTGAGGAGATCGCCGTCGGCGCGCCGCTGGTGACGGTCGCGGTGGCGCCGGCGGAGGGCGGTGCGCTGGACGGCGGGGTGCTGGACGGGCCGGGAGGCGCGTCCGCCGCTGTTCCCGCCGATGCTTCCGCCGCGGAGGTCGAACGGCCGCTGGTCGGGTACGGGGTCGCGGAGAGCAGGGGTGCGCGGCGGCGTCGGGTCGGCGGGGCCGGTCCCGCTGCGGTGGCCGCGCCGGCCCCGGTCGCCGCTGCTGCCGTTTCCGCTGCTGGGGCTCCTGCTGCGGCGGCTCCGGCGGCTCCGGCGGTTCCTGCCGGGCCGGCCGTGGTGCCGGTGATCTCGCCGTTGGTGCGGCGGCTGGCCCGGGAGCAGGGGGTCGACCTGGCCGCGCTCACCGGGAGCGGCCCGGACGGACTGATCATGCGTGCGGACGTCGAGCGGGCGGTCGCGGCCAAGGTGGCGGCTCCGGCGGTCACCGCGCAGGCCGCCGCTCCGGCGGCCGGGGCGGACGTCGTCCCGCTGCGCGGACTGCGCAAGGCGGTGGCCGACAAGCTCAGCCGCAGCCACCGGGAGATCCCGGCCGCGACCTGCTGGGTCGACGCGGACGCCACCGAACTGATGGCGCTGCGGCGGCAGTTGAACGCGACGGCGGGCCCGAAGGTGAGCGTGCTGGCGCTGCTGGCCCGGATCTGCACGGTCGCGTTGGCGCGCTTCCCCGAGCTCAACTCCAGCGTGACCGAGGACGGTTCGGGGATCGTCCGGCACTCGGCGGTGCACCTGGGCTTCGCCGCCCAGGGGGAACGCGGCCTGGTCGTCCCGGTGGTGCGGGACGCGCAGCGCCTCAGCACCGAACAACTCGGCGAGGAGCTGGGGAGGTTGACCGAGTCGGCGCGCAAGGGGTCGCTCACTCCGGCCGAACTGACCGGCGGTACGTTCACCTTGAACAACTACGGGGTGTTCGGCGTGGACGGCTCCACGCCGATCCTCAACCACCCCGAGGCGGCGATGCTCGGGGTCGGCCGGATCGTCGCCAAACCCTGGGTGCACGGTGGGGAGTTGGCGGTGCGCGAGGTGACCCAGCTGTCGTTCACCTTCGACCACCGGGTCTGCGACGGCGGCACGGCGGGCGGCTTCCTGCGCTTCGTGGCGGACTGCGTCGAGCAGCCGGGGATGCTGCTGCGGCAGCTCTGAGCCCGGTCCGACCAGGCGGTGATCGCCCTGGGTGTGCTGCTCGGCACTCAGGGCGACCGCCGATCGAGCGAGAGTAGCGCGTTCCCGGGCCGGGCGTCCGGGCTTCGCGTGATTTGTCGGATGAGTACTTCGGGCGTGCCACGCTGCCTAGGCATCAGCAGAGCCAAGCCAGGTGGTGGCGCAGGCCGGCCGGAGGCGAAACGATTCTCTTGGGTACTCGAAACGTAGCGGTGAAGCCCCGCAGAACACTTCTGATCCGCACCGGGCACGGCTCGGCGGGGGCCGCCTCCGTCCCGGGGCTTCCGGAGCTGCCGCCCCGGCCGGAGGCGGCCGGAACCCCGGCCGGGGAACGGTCCGTCCGCCCGCCGATGCCGCTGGACCCGCCGGACCTCCCGCCGTCGGCGCCGGCGGAGGCGCCGACGGCCGTCCTGCCGCGGGTGACGGACGCGGTACCCGCTGGGGGCGCCGCGCCCGCTGGGGCCGTCGCGCCCGCCGCCGACGTCCTTTCCACCGGGGGTGCCGGCCCCACCGGGGGTGCCGTCCCCGCGGGGGGTGACCTGCCTGCTGCGGGCGCCGCGCCCGCCCGTCCGGTGATCCCGGAGCGGCCCACCCAGCCGCCGACCGTACCCGCGCCGAGCTACCCGGCGCCGCCCTCGACCACCGGCACCGCCCCCGCCTTCCAGCCCCTGTTCGCCGACGCTCCGGGCCTCAACTGGTCGGGCCAGGGCGACCGGTGGAGCGAAGCCTGGGCCGCGCAGCCGCCCGCCGCGCCCCACCCCGGGCACACCTCCCACCCCGCCTGCACCTCCCACCCCGCCTGCACCTCCCACCCCGCCTGCACCTCCCACCCCGCGCACACGCCCGGCCTCCCGGTGGGGCATCCCGCCGACGCGCCCGACAGCGCTCTGCGGAGCAACCCCGCCGTCGACCTCCCGCTGACCTCGCACGACGTCGACCTGATCCTGGCCAGCCTCGCCGTCGTCGAACCGGTCGCCGACCGGGCGACCGCGCACTTCTACGCCCTGCTCTTCCTGCGCCACCCCGAGGTCCGCTCGCTCTTCCCCGCCGCCATGGACGTCCAGCGCGACCGGCTGTTCCGCACCCTGCTCGCCGCCGCCCGCGGCGCGGGGGACCCGGCGGCGCTGCGGGCCAGGCTGGGTGCGCTCGGCCGCGGCCACCGCCGCTACGGCACCCTGACCGGCCACTACGCCCCGGTCGGGGAGTGCCTGGTGCAGGCGCTGGCCGCGTTCGCGGGCAGCCGCTGGGACGCCGGTACCGAGATCGCCTGGCGCCGGGCCTACCGGCTGATCTCCACCACCATGATCGAGGCCGCCGAGGAGGCCGCCCGCACCTCGCCGCCCTGGTGGCAGGGCGAGGTGGTCCGGCACGAGCGCCGCACCCGGGACGTCGCGGTGATCACCGTCCGGCCGGACCAGGCCTACCCGTTCCGGGCCGGCCAGTACTGCAGCCTGGAGACGCCCTGGTGGCCGCGGGTCTGGCGGCACTACTCCTTCGCCTCGGCGCCCCGCCCGGACGGTCTGCTGACCTTCCACGTCAAGGCCGTCCAGGCGGGCTGGGTCAGCAACGCGCTGGTGCACCGGGCGGCCCCCGGTGACGTGCTGCGGCTCGGCCCGGCGGCCGGCGCGATGACCGTCGACCACACCGCCGGCGCCGACCTGCTCTGCCTCGGCGGGGGCACCGGCATCGCCCCGATCCGGGCACTGGTCGAGGAGGCCGCCGAGCACGGAGCGGCCGGTCGCAGCGTCGAGGTGTTCTACGGCGCCCGTCGTGCCGCCGAGCTGTACGAACTGGACGGTCTGCGCGAGTTGGCCGGGCGCAACCCCTGGCTGACCGTGCGGCCGGTGCTGTCCGGCACCGGTCCGGTCGAGGGCGCGCTGGCCGGTGAACTTCCGGAGGTGGTCGGCCGGTTCGGGTCCTGGGCCGGTCGCGAGGCGGTGCTCAGCGGCCCGCCCGCGATGGTCCGCCGCGGCGTCGAGGCGCTGCTGCGGGCGGGCGTGCCGGCCGGGCGGATCCGCCACGACCTGGTGGGCGACCTGGCGGCGGGCTGAAGCTCAGCCGAGGTCGGGAGCGAGGAGCGCCCGGATGCCCTCGATGTTGGCCGCCAGGTACGCCCGCAGCCGGGGCGGGACGACGTTCACGGAGGTGACGCCCTCGCGGGTGAACGGCAGCCGGACCACCTCGTACTCGCCGTTCGGATCCGACACCTCGGGCCCGTGCCGTCGGCTGAGGTCCATCGAGGCCAGTCGGCAGACGAAGAAGTGCTGGACCTTGACCCCGTGCGGGTGCGGCGGGGTGCCGTCGTCGGTCGGGGACCCCGGGGGGAGGGGGTGGCTGATGGTGTCGACGAAGGCGGGCACCACGTCCACAACCTTGGCGCCGAGCTCCTCGTCCAGTTCGCGGTGCAGCGCCTCGACCACCGTCCGGTCCTCGCGCTCGACCCCGCCGCCGGGGGTGATCCAGTACGGGTGCGGCGCCCCGGGCCGGACCCGCCGGATCAGCACGATCGAGGCCGGGCCGTACGGATCGTCCGGGTCCAGCTCCAGCAGGATCGCCCGGGCGGTGCGTTTGACGACCGGGCGCGGTGGCGGGGTTCGGTTGTCGGGGCCCATGGCGACCTCCGGGGCTGGAGCGTTGTGCGGGAGTCTCCCGCACCGGGCGGGGGTCGAAACGCCGACCCGGTCGGCTGGATCCGTCCCGGCCCGCCGGGGCGGGGCGGGCCGGCCCGGGTGGGCAGGGGCGGCCGGGGCCGAGCGGGCAGGGATTGCCGGCGCGGGGCGGGACGGGGTGGCCCGGGCAGGGCCGGGCGGAAGGGAGGTACTGGCGTCATGCAGCAGAGCACGGTCCAGGGGCACCTGGTGATGGAGCTGGTGGCCTCGCCCGAGGCGTCCGTCGGCGTCGCGGTGGAGCTGGCGTACGAGCCCGGCGACCCGTACGCCGTCCGGTTCACCTTCCACCCGCCCGGTGGGGCACCGGTCAGCTGGGTGTTCGCCCGCGAGCTGCTGGTCGCCGGCCTCAGCGGGCCCGCCGGCGAGGGCGACGTGCGGATCCGCCCGGCCGACGGGGAGCCCGGTGGGGTCCGCATCGTGTTGCACTCGCCCGAGGGGCGGGCCCTGCTGCGTGCGCCGGCGGCGCCGCTCACCGCCTTCCTGGCGCGCACCGAGCGGCTGGTGCCGATGGGGCGGGGACTCACCGAGCGGCAGCTCGAGGCCCTGCTCGCGGACCTCCTCGGCGGGGGCCGCGACGCGGGGTGAGGCCGGAACGGCGAAGGGGCCCGCACCCGGGCGGAACACCCGGGCACGAGCCCCTTCCGGGCCCGCGCACGACACCGTCAGTCGTCGTCCAGGGCCAGGTGCAGGCCCCAGGAGACCAGACTGATGATCAGCGAACCGACCAGGGCGGAGACGAAGTTGACCACGTGGAAGTCCAGCGACAGCTTGCTGGACGCCCAGGAGGTCAGCAACAGCATCAGGGCGTTGAGCACGAAGGTGATCAGACCCAGCGTGAGGATGAACAGCGGGAACGAGAACAGCTTCACCACCGGCTTGATCAGCCAGTTGATGACGCCGAAGACCACGGCGACGGCGAGCACCGTCAGGGCCTTGTGCTGCCAGTCGGCGCTGCCCTCGGCGAGTTGGATGCCGCTGACGATCCAGGCGGCGACCCAGATGGCCACCGCGTTGATCAGTGTCTTGATGACGAAACCCTTCATGCCGCCCAAGAGTGGCAGGGCCCGGCTCCCGGGGGAAGCTCCCGCCGGGAGCCGTGGTGTTGAATGCACCTGGTCCACGCGGTGGGCGGACGAGGGAGGACGCGGCGGTGAAGCTGTTCCGGCTGGACGAACTGGACGCCGAGCGGGCGGCCAACGACGGTGCGTACCTGCGGTTCCTGCGCGAACCGCGGATGTCCGCCGGGCTGTACGCGCTCTCCCCCGGCGACACCGACCCGCAGACCGCGCACGACAAGGACGAGATCTACCAGGTGATCAGCGGCCGCGCGGAGTTGACCGTCGGCTCCGAGACCGCGACCGTGGCGCGCGGCACCGTGGTGTACGTCCCGGCCGGCACCCCGCACCGCTTCCACCACATCACCGAGGAGCTGCGGGTGCTGGTGGTGTTCTCCCCGCCGGAGGACTGAGCGCCGGTCGCCCAGGTTGCCGGGCGTCCCGGTGGCCGGTCGTCCCGGTTGCCCGGGCCGGGCCTCCCCGGTTGCCCCGGTGTCCCCGGTCGCCGGTCCGCCCCGGGGACCGTTCGCTTAGGGTCGTCGCCATGAGCCGAAGCCTGACCGAGGAACTCTGGGCGTCGATCGAGCCGATCTACGCGGAGATCCTCGCCCACCCCTTCATCGGCGGCCTCACCGACGGCACCCTGCCGCGCGAGGCCTTCCGCCACTTCGTCGTCCAGGACTCCCACTACCTGCGCGACTACGCCCGCGCGCTCGCCGTCTGCGCCGCCAAGGCGCCCGGCGAGGAGGACGTCCGGGCCTTCGCCGACGACGCGGTCGGCGCGCTGGCCGCCGAGCAGGGCATGCACGCGGAGTTCCTCACCGCCTTCGGCGGCACCGCCGAGGAGGCCGCCGCCGAGCCGGTGCTGCCCACCACCCGCGCCTACACCAGCTACCTGCTGGCCACCGTCTACGGCGGGTCCTTCGCCGAGGCGCTCGGCGCGGTGCTGCCCTGCTACTGGATCTACGCCCGGGTCGGCGAGGCGCTGCTCGCCCAGGGCTCCCCCGACCCGCTGTACACGAAGTGGATCGCCACCTACGGCGACGAGGCCTTCCAGTCCGTGGTGCGCCGGGTGCTGGCGCTCGCCGACCGGATCGGCGAGGAGCTGTCCGCGGCCGAACGCCGCAGGGTGGTCGAGCACTTCAGGACGACCTCGCGCTACGAGTGGATGTTCTGGGACGCCGCCTGGCGCGGGGAGCGCTGGCCGGTCTGACCGCCGTCCGGGGGTGCCCGACCCGGTCCTCTAGGGGGTCACCCCGGGGGCGGGGATCGGGGGGATCTAGGGGTTCTCTCCGGGCCGTCGGGCCTCGTTCCGCCGCTGGGACCCCCGTACGATCGAAGCATCGACAGCAAGCGGGATGCGGCACCGGACGGCAGCCGACCCGAGGGGAGAAGAGGAACCGACATGGCCGAGCTCTGGAAGTCGCTGCCCTCCTGGGTGCGCAACATCGTCATCCCGGTGCTGGTCCTGGTGCTGGCCTGGAACCTCATCGCCTTCGTCTTCGGCGTGGTCGGCGCCCTGCTGAGCATCGTGATCAAGCTGCTGGTCGTGGTGGGCATCGCGGCCGCCGTGGTGATCCTGGTGAAGAAGGCCGCGCGGAGCTGACCCCGGCACCGCCCCACGTCCGGAGGCCCGGTACCCCGTCCACGGGGGCCGGGCCCCGGCCTTTTCCGGCCGGACCGCCGCCCGGGCCGTCTGGACCTGCGGCGACCGGCTCGCTACGGTATTGGGCGTCATGTGCAGGCAACACCGCCTGCGGACGCGGGAGCTCGGAGCACCGGGCTGAGAGGACGCTGACCGGGACGTCGACGGACGGACCGACGGCTGCGTCGACCGCAGGAACCTGGACCGGATAATGCCGGCGTAGGGAGTAGAGGTCAGATGACCACGTTCGAAGCACAGCCGCAGCCTGCCCCGAGCACCCCCAGCAGCGAGCGCACCGGCTACCCGAGCCCGGCCTGGCGCAAGGCCTACCGGAGCGGCTCCCGCCCGGACCTCCGGGTGCCCTACCGCGAGGTGCGGCTCACCGACGGCCGGGCCGTCCCGCTGTACGACACCTCCGGCCCGTACACCGACCCGGCGTACGAGCCCGACGTGCGGCGCGGCCTGCCCGCGCTGCGCGACGCCTGGATCCGCCAGCGCGGCGACGTCGAGGAGTACGACGGCCGGGAGCCGCGCCCGGAGGACGACGGGATCAGGCACACCGCGCCGCGCGGCGGCGACCTGCGCAACCTGGACGCCGTCTTCCCCGGCCGCCCGCGCCGCCCGCTGCGTGGCCGCGGCGGCGCCGCCGTCACCCAACTCGCCTACGCCAAGCGGGGCGTGGTGACGCCGGAGATGGAGTTCGTGGCGCTGCGCGAGGGCCTGGAGCCCGAGTTCGTGCGCGAGCAGGTGGCCCGCGGCCGGGCCGTCATCCCGGTCAACGTGAACCACCCGGAGGTGGAGCCGGCGATCATCGGCACCGACTTCCTGGTGAAGATCAACGCCAACATCGGCAACTCGGCCGTCACCTCCTCGATCGAGGAGGAGGTGGAGAAGATGACCTGGGCCACCCGCTGGGGCGCCGACACCGTCATGGACCTCTCCACCGGCCGCAACATCCACACCACCCGCGAGTGGATCCTGCGCAACTCCCCCGTGCCGATCGGCACCGTGCCGCTCTACCAGGCCCTGGAGAAGGTGGACGGCAGGGCCGAGGAGCTGAGTTGGGAGGTCTACCGGGACACCGTCATCGAGCAGTGCGAGCAGGGCGTCGACTACATGACCGTCCACGCCGGCGTGCTGCTGCGGTACGTCCCGCTGACCGCGGGCCGCAAGACCGGGATCGTCTCGCGCGGCGGCTCCATCATGGCCGCGTGGTGCCTGGCGCACCACCAGGAGAACTTCCTGTACACCAACTTCGCGGAACTCTGCGACATCCTGGCGCGCTACGACGTCACCTTCTCGCTCGGTGACGGCCTGCGCCCCGGCTCGATCGCGGACGCCAACGACGAGGCGCAGTTCGCCGAGCTGCGGACCCTCGGCGAGCTGGGCCGGATCGCCCGTGAGCGGGACGTCCAGGTGATGATCGAGGGGCCGGGCCACGTCCCGATGCACAAGATCAAGGAGAACATGGATCTCCAGAAGGAGATCTGCGACGAGGCGCCGTTCTACACCCTCGGCCCCCTCACCACCGACGTCGCCCCCGGCTACGACCACATCACCTCGGGCATCGGTGCCGCGATGATCGCCTGGTGGGGCACCGCGATGCTCTGCTACGTCACCCCCAAGGAACACCTGGGCCTGCCCAACCGGGACGACGTCAAGACCGGCGTGATCACCTACAAGATCGCCGCCCACGCCGCCGACCTCGCCAAGGGCCACCCCGGCGCCCAGGCCTGGGACGACGCCCTGTCCGACGCCCGCTTCGAGTTCCGCTGGGAAGACCAGTTCAACCTGGCCCTCGACCCGGAGACCGCACGGGACTTCCACGACGAGACCCTCCCCGCCGAGCCCGCCAAGACGGCTCACTTCTGCTCGATGTGCGGCCCGAAGTTCTGCTCGATGAAGATCTCGCAGAAGATCCGCGACGAGCACGGCGACGGCTCGGCCGCCGTCTCCACCGAGTTCGGCGCGGAGGCCGTGGCCGGGATGCAGGCCATGTCCGAGGAGTTCAAGGCCCAGGGCCACCGGGTCTACCTCCCGCTGGCCGACTGACGCGCGACGTGGCTCCGGAAGGCGCCGCTCCCCGGGACTGGTCTCCGGGGAGCGGCGCCCGTCCTTTCCGGCCCGGTCCAGGACGGCCGCTGCTATATTCAGAGGTGTTGTTGGCCTTATATGTCGGAGGCATGCATGAGCGTGACGACCATCGACCTGGATGATGACGCCCTGGCGAAGGCTCTGCGCTTCTCCGGAGGGGCGACCAAGAAGGACGTGGTGAACACCGCCCTCCGCGAGTACGCCGAGAGACACGAGCGTGCTGCTCGGCGTGCTCGGCACATGCAGGCTGCCCGGGAGTGGGACTACGAGGGCTGGCAGCAGCTCCATGACGCGGAGAAGCGGGGAGCTGAGTGATCCGGTACCTCGCGGACTCCACTGCCGTGTGGCGGCTGCTTCGCGAGCAGCACCTGAACGATGCATGGGGGGAGGACATCGATCTGCGCGTGATCGGGTCGTGCGCTCCCCAACGCACCGAGTTCAGGCGTTCCGCCCGCCACCTCGTCCATTACGAGCAGATGGGCGAGATGTTCGCCGACCTCTACCCCGACGTGCCCCTGCCGAAGAACATGTGGGGCTGGATCGAGTCCGCTCAGTTTCGGCTCGCCCAGAGCGGCGGAGCCGTCCGGGCGCTGTCCACCGTCGATCTGATGATCTGCGCCACCGCGGCCCACCACGGGTTGATCGTGCTGCACGACGACAACGACTTCGTCACCGCGGCCGGGGTGCTGACCGACGTTGTCCAACGCAGCGTCCGTGACGTTCCGCAGTAGGTGGGTCCGTTCGTCGCGCGGTGCTTGCTTCCACGTTCTGCTCGATGAGGATTCGCGACGAGCACGGCGACGGCTCGTCCGCCGTCAAGTCCGGCTACGACGCCGAGGCCCTGGAAGGCACGGCCGAAGTCGGCCGAGTTCGCGGCCCAGGGCCACCGGGTCTACCTCCCGCTGGCCGACTGACGTCGACGACGGCTGCGGCTCGGGAGTCCGGATCGGCTCCAGGGCCGCAGCCGTGTCCAGCGCCGCCCGGAGGGCTGGGCGGTGATCGCACCGCTTCCGAGCGCGCACGGGCGGTCCGGAATGACGTGGTACCGGAGGTGGGGCTCCGGCGCCGTCGGGCCGCGCGCGGTCCACGCCGCAGCCCGCGCCGCAAGGGGCTGGTGACGGTCGCTCAGGCGCCGGTCCCGCCGGGCGGACGGTCCCGTTGGGCGGGCACCCGCGGCGTCGTGTCGTCCCCGTCCCCGGCGAGGTGGCGACCGGGCGGGACGTCGGACCGGGCGCGCAGCGCGTCGGCCTCGGCCAGGGCCTGCGGGGACGGCGGGCGCGGTGTGTTCCGCCGGCAGGGCGGGGTGTCGGGGGCCGACACGGGGTGCCGCTCCAGTACGGCGACGGCGCTGTCGTGTTCGACGACCGTCAGTCCGGCCCCTTCGGGGGCGAGCGGGCAACGGGCGATGACGGCGCCCGCGGGTGTGGCGATGGACAGGTGGGGTTCGTCCAGCCACTGGCGGACCTCCACCGGGGCGCCGACCAGGTGGTCCGGCAGGGCGTAGAAGTTGCCGCGGAAGGGCACCAGGCCGTCGGCGGTGACGGTCCGGCCGGCGCGGACGCGGACGGGGTAGGGCGTGGGCGGCAGTTCCCGGAGTGCGGTGGCCGGGTGCGGGCCGCCGGCCGCACGGCGTGCCCGGTCGGAGCCCCTGGCGCGGTTGTCGAGGTGTGCGGCCAGCCGGACCAGGCCGTGCCGGGCGTCCTGGAGGGTGGTGTCGTCCGTCAGTCCGCGTGACCAGGAACGGAGGGCCTCGTCCAGGGTCCGGCGGGTGTGGGAACGGCGGTCGGCCGGCTGGCGGCACTCGACGCGCACGCCGTAGTGCCGGGCCACCTCGCCGAACACCGGTGTCACCCGGTCGGTCCTCGCGCACCACACGGCCGGCGTCCGGCCGAACCGCCAGCACCGGGGGGTGCCGCCGAGCCGCCTCAGCACGAGGTCGACGGCTTCCACGAGGTGGGGCAGGTCCTGGTCCTCCGCCAGCGCGACCGCCCAGCGGCCGAGGTCGCCGCCGACGTCCGGGCCGGGACCGCTGAGCGAGCCGATGAGCAGCCGTGCCCGGTTGCCGTAGCCCCAGCTCGCCGGTGGTACGGGGATCCGGAGCCAGTCGAACTCGACGGCCGTCCCGCTCGGTTCGGGAGCGGATGGGCTGCCCCACTCCGGGGCCGCCTCCTCGCACTGTGCGCAGCGCGGCCGTGCCCGGTGCCTGCGCAGGGCCCGGGTGAAGGTCGAGTAGCCGCCCGTGTAACCGAGGTCGACGACCTCGTCGAAGAGGATCGTCGCGGCGAGGTGGGGGTCCTCCGCGAGCCGTTGACGGCAGTACGGCAGGAACCGGAGGAAGCCGTCCTGGGAGGAAATTCGGATGCCCGGGATTCGCTCTCCGCGTAGATATGACCTCACTGTTTTTCGATCACGCCCGAGATGTCGGGAGATCATTATCGTCGACCATCCTTGGTGATGGAGCTTAACGGCTTCCCGATATTCCTTCCAGCTGAGCAAGAAGCCTCCCAGGGTCGAAGTCGGTACGACGTTAGTCGACGAATATGCCAAGGGCAAGCAGGGAACATAGCATTGAGAAGGGCGGTGAAACGTTTCTCTTGCGATTCTTTTGCATGGGGATTTTTGGCGAGCGGCGCCCGGTGGTGAGTATAGGATTACTCGCCGGGCCGCGTCGGGAAAGGTGCTCGACGGGATAAGATTGACCCCTCGCGCATTTATTCTGGGTAATTTGCCGAGCATCTCCGATATCGAATATGGAAGGACGCCCGGATGTCGTAAAACCGCTCCGCCCGCTCCTCGTTGAGGAACCCGTGACCTCACCATGCCTGCCCCACGCCCTGTCGGCCGCAGTCCGGGATCCGGTCGTTCCGCTCGGACCGTGGCTGTTCGTCCCCGACCGCCGGAACGCCGTGGGCGACGTGTCCACCGGCTACCTCTCGCGCAACGGCGAGCGGACCGTCCTGTCGCACACCTCGCGCCCGTTGGCCGACCTCGTGCGGAGGATCGGCCAGTTGGAGAGCGACTTCGCCGCCCGGATCGGGGCCCTGCTCTTCCCGGCCGAGTCATGACGGCGCCGGTCGCACCGGGATCCGCGGTGCGGGTCGGGGCCAGGGCCAGGAGCCGGACCGGGAGCCGGACCGGGCCACGGCCCGGTCCCGACGTGAGGAGCGTGCCGTGTACGACCGTGTGACCGATCTCCTCGGCGGGTACGGGGGCCACGGTTACGGCGAGCCGGGCGGCGGGGCCTGGACCGGCGCCGGTGACCACGAGGCGTCCCGTCCGGCGGACGACTGGTACGGCGAGGGTTTCACCCATGCCCTCAGCGCCGCCTACGGCGACGCCCAGGCGTTCCACTCCATCGTCACCTCGGCCGGCGGCTGGGGGACGGAGGCGCCGTTCGTACCGCCCCCGCGGGCACCGGTCGACCCACCGGACCCGACCGGGACCGGCCGACCCGCCGGCCCGCCGGCCTCCCGCCACCGCCGACGGTCCCCCTTCCCCCGGCCGGCCTGGCCCCAACTGATCAGCTCCCTGATCGGCGTGCTCACCGCGGTGACGGTGATCGCGGCCTGTGCACTGGGCTGGGTGTTCTCCTACGGCCCGCTGCAGGAGATGGCGTTCCCGCGCGTGCCGTGCGGCCTGTCGCCGTTGTGGCCGGTGGTCGTCTACGGGCCGTGGCTCGCGGGGTGCCTCTCTGTCCTGCGCGCCGTCCAGCACGGCCGCCAGCCGTTCCACTCCTGGGTCGTCGTCGTGCTCTTCTCCGGGATCGCGGCCGCGCTGTGCGTCGCCGACGTCTCCTGGACACCGTCCGCCGTCGTCGTCGCCGGGCTGCCCCCGCTCACCGGCGTCATCTCGCTCCACCAGCTGGTGCGCCAGCTCACCGCCGCCCGGGGTGCGCGTCAGCGGCTCGACCGCCCGGCCGGGCACCGGGCGCGCCGCTGACCGACGCGGCACGCGGGAGCGCCGCCCCGGTCCGACCCGGGCGGCGCTCCCGCGCGGTGGGGGTCGGGGGCGCCGTCCCGGCCCACCCCTGTCGGGCCGGGACGGCGCCTCCCGCTGCGAGGACGGCCGGTCAGCTCGTGGCGTCCTGGGGGTACCAGCGGAGCTCGACGGTGTTGCCGTCCGGGTCCTGGACGTAGAGGGAGACGGCGTCGCCGCGGGCGCCGTAGCGGCTGACCGGGCCTTCGAGGACGGTGAAGGCGCCGGAGTCGATGACCTCCTGCCAGTCGAGGGGCTCGACGGTGAGGCAGATGTGGTCGACGTTGGACTCGTGCCGGGGGCGGTGGAACAGGTCGATGATGGTGTCGCCGGTGACCCGGACGGAGGGGAACGAGACCTTGCCGGCCCGCCACTCGTCGACCCGGACGGGCTCCAGGCCGAGCAGTCCGGTGTAGAAGGCCAGGGACCGCTCGATGTCGCTGACGTTGAGGACCAGGTGGTCGAGGGCGATGACGCGCATGGTGATCGGCTCCGGTCGGGAGTGGCGGGTGGGAACGGGTTCCACGATCCTCCGCCCGCTGGCGGACATCAATGCCCGATCGCCGTACGATCGTTGAGCCTGACTTAATGATCGCGGGTTCAACGACGGGGGCCGACGTGCTGGAACGACTGGAGATCGAGGTCTTCCTCGCGCTGACCGAGGAGCTGCACTTCGGCCGGACCGCCGAGCGGCTGCACCTCAGCACCGGGCGGGTCAGCCAGGTGGTGAGGACGCTGGAGCGCCGGATCGGCGGCCCGCTGTTCGAGCGCACCAGCCGGTCCGTCCGGATCACCGCGGTGGGGCGCCGGCTTGCCGAGGACCTGGCGCCGGCGGTGGCCGCGATCGAGGAGGCGGTGCGCCGGGCGGTGGACGCCAGCTCGGGGGTGACCGGGGAGTTGCGGGTCGCGTTCCTCGGGGAGTGGACGGCGCCGGTGGTGACCAGGGCCGTTGC
Source organism: Kitasatospora sp. NPDC048194 (assembly GCF_043202455.1). Classification (NCBI taxonomy): domain Bacteria; kingdom Bacillati; phylum Actinomycetota; class Actinomycetes; order Kitasatosporales; family Streptomycetaceae; genus Kitasatospora; species Kitasatospora sp. NPDC048194. The sequence goes on along the minus strand of NZ_JBIDAK010000003.1, from coordinate 266,737 downwards.
GCTGTTCGGGGAGCGCCACCCCGACTGCCGGGTGGACGTCCGTGAGGTGCAGCTCGCCAACTCCCGGTCCAGCCTGGAGGACGGCTCGATCGACGTGCTGGTCGCGTCCTTCCCCTTCGGTGGCATGGCCCTCGGGCCCGTCGTGCTCACCGAGCGGCGCGTCCTGGCCGTGCCGGCCGGGCACCGGCTGGCCGCCGAGGCCTCGGTGTCGCTGGAGGTGCTTGCCGACCACCCGGTGGTGCAGTACCCGGCGGTGACCTCGGTCGGTTTCAAGCGGGACCGCACGCCCGACCGCACGCCGTCCGGCCGCCCGGTCCCCGAGGGCCCGGTCGGCGGGACGTTCTCCGAGATGCTCAGCCTGGTGGCGATGGGCCGGGGCGTCCTGCCGGTGGGCGAGCTCTGCCGCCGGTACTACCCGCGGCCGGACCTCGCGTACGTCCCGATCCACGACGCCCCGCTGATCGAGCGGGGGTTGGTCTGGCGGCGGGGCAACACCACCGCGCGGGTCCGCGAGTTCGCGCGGGCCGCGGCGGACGTGGCGGACGTGGTGGGCGCGGCGGACGTGGTGGGCACGGCGGGCGCGTCCGCCGCCGAGGAGCCGGGGGCGGGGGCGGGTAGTACCCCGGTATGACGTCCGATCCGGCTCCCCGGTGTGACGATCGGCGGGGTGGTGCCGCGCCAGGATGAGGACAACAGCCGAGCGAGGGTGAAGGAGCCCGAGGATGTCCGCGATCCACCGTCAGTCCAGCACCGCCGTGGGCACCGTCGTCCGCGACGCCGTCCGGGCCGGACTGGCGCTGCCGGCCGGCGCGGTGGGGGCGGCACTGGTCCTGACCGGGCGGCCCGGGCGGGCCGCCCGGTGGCAGCAGCGGGTGTCCGGCGGCAGGGGCTGGACGGGCGGCCGGGTGCTGGCCCGGCTGGTGCTCGGCCTGCCGCTGGACGCGGCGGCGCTGGTCGTCGTCGGCTACGCGCTGTTCAACTCGGTGCGGAACTTCGGCTACCCGATCTGGTACCTGCACACCGACTACCACCACGCCTGGGGCGGCCCGACCATGGCGGGCGTGTGGACGGTGCACGCGCTGGGCTGGGCGCTGACCCTGTACGTGCTGCTGCGCTGGCCGGTGCGGTGGATCGCGAACGGCCAGCGGGCGCTGTCCGCCCGGCTGTCGGCCCGGCCGTCGACCCCGCCGTCGACCTCGCCGTCGGACGGCCGGCCGGCGCGGAACACCGGCGTGGCGACGGCGGTGCCGGCCGTCTGACCGGCGGAGGCCCCGGCCGCACGGCCGCGGCTCGGTTCAGCGCACGTCGTCCGGCCCGGTGAAGTCCGGCGAGGTGTAGCCGGGGACGGTGAAGTCGGGGGTGGTGAAGGCGGCGGGCCGGGCGGTGTGCCCCGCGGCGCCGGCGGGGTCGCCCGGGCCGGGGCCGGTGCGGCCGGGGCCGGTGCCGTCGGGGCTGCTGAAGTCGGGTGGGGTGAACCCGGGGCTGCCGAAGGCGGGGGCGGGGCGGCCGGGCACGGCCGGCAGGTGGGCGTGGAGGTAGGGCAGCAGGCCGCGGTCGCGCAGGGCGGTGCGCCATTCGCCGCGGGCTGCGGTGAGTTCGGCGGCCAGCTCCCGGTCGATGCCGGCCGGGACGGCCGCTCCGCCGCGTATGGCGGTGAGGAGCAGCCCGATGGTGCCGACGGCCATCGCGACGACCCCGGCGGCGAGCGCCACCCAGCCGGCGGTGACCAGGGAACCGGCGAGGGCGAGCCCGGAGTCGGCGGCGCGCAGCAGGTAGCCGATCAGCAGCAGCACCAGCGCGGCGGACCAGGCGAGGATCGGCGTGAGCACGGTGAGGACGGGGAACAGCCCGGCGCCGCCGTTGCCCGAGCGCAGCTGGCTGAGCAGTCCGGGGGCGTACGGCTCGGCGTCGGTCGGCGGTGGGGGCGTGGTGCGCAGGCTCTCGCGCAGCCCGGTGTAGTGGGCGTACTCGGTGGCGGCCGCGGCGTTGACGCGGTCGGCGTCCCGCAGCGCGCGGACGCGCAGCTGGTCGGCGGTGAGCGCGCCCGGGGCGCGCAGGGCGGCGAGGACGGTGCGGTCGCGCAGGGCTTCGCCGAGGAGGCGCTCGTACTCCGGGCGGTCCTCGGCGAGCAGCGGCGGGGGGTTGGACATGGGGACCCCGTTCATGCGGACCCCGACCGGCATCGAGGAAGGACGCGCATCGAGGACGCGGGGACCCTCAGGACGCCGAAACGGGCGCGGAGGCGGGCCGCCGGACGGGCGGCCGGGTGTGGTGTGCCTCATGGTAGGGGCGGGCGCGCCTGTGCTGACAGTCGGTTTCCGGAATTTCGCGCCCCGGGCCGCGCGCATTCGGCACCGCGAGCGCCGGGAACAAGCGTTCGACGATTCCAGCGGATTGACTGCGGATCAGGTCGTCAGATCGGCAGTCGCGCGACCAGCAGCCGACCCTCCATGGTGACCCCGCCGTCCATCGCCACCGCCAGGTCGTCCGCGTAGACGTACGGCCCCGGGATGTGCGGCGGCTGCCCGTCGTCCGCGTGCACCGCGCCGGTGAGGTACGGGATCGGGCTGTGCCCGTGCACGATCCGGGTGCCGCCGTAGGTGTCGAGCAGCTCGTGGACGGCCGTCGGTCCGGCGTCGCCGCGGAAGGCGAAGCGCTTGGTGAAGCGGCGGAAGCAGTCCCACCACTCGTCGACGCCGCCGTCCGCGAGCACGCTGTGCACGGCGTCGTTGACGTCGGGGATGGACTCCCCGTACTCCAGGTACGCGGTGGTGTCGGAGTGGAGCAGCAGGTGCCCGTCCTCCAGCGCGATGGCGGGCAGCCGGGAGAGCCAGCTGATGTGGTGGGCCTCCAGCCGGTCCAGGTCGTTCTGCTGGCCGCCGTTGAGCCGCCAGGCGGCGAGGAAGGAGGCGGTGCCGGCGGTGGACTGGACGGGCTCGTCGCCGTACTTGGCGGCGCCCAGGAACAGCAGTTCGTGGTTGCCCATCAGGGCGCGGCAGTAGCCGCCGGCCGCGGCGGCCTCGGCGGCGAGCTGCATGACCAGGTCGATGACGCCGATGCCGTCCGGGCCGCGGTCGGTGAAGTCGCCGAGGAACCAGATCCGGGCCCGCCCGGCCGACCAGTGGCCGTCCTCGTCGATCAGGCCCTGGTGGCGCAGTTCGGCGCGCAGTTCCTCGAGGTAGCCGTGCACGTCGCCGACGACGTAGACCGGGCCGGGCGGCTCGCCGGGGCCGGGGGCCGGGTACGGGTAGGTCGGCGCGGCGGGGTCGGGCAGCGGCGGGCCCAGCTCGATGGTCGGCGGGTCGTCGCGGCCGGCGAGCCGGTGGGCGGGGGAGGGCTGGTCCGGCAGGGTGGGCTCGTAGCCGGAGCGGTCGTCGTAGCCGCCGTGGTCCTCGTACGCGGCCTGCTCCTCGTACGTGCCCGGCTCCTCGTAGCCGGGGCGGTCCTGGTAGCCGTTCGCTCCGTCGTAGCCGGCTCGCTCCTGGTACCCGTTCCGCTCCTCGTAGGCGCCCTGCTGCTCCTCGAAGCCCCCCTGCTCCTCGTAGCCGTCGGCGCCGTCGTACCCGCCCTGCCCCTGGTGCGCGAACGCCCGGGGGTGGTCGGCGCCGACTCCCTGGGCGTGCACGGTGTGGCCGTGCCGCTGGCCGTCCGCGGGCCAGTGCTGCTCCAGGTAGCGTGCGCCGCCGTAGCCGCTGTAGGTCTCCGCGTCGTACGGAGCGTCCTGGTAGCCCGGTGCGGACTCGGGTTCGTAGTAGGTGCCGTACGGCAGCACGTCGAGGTCCGGCTGGTGGCGGGGGCCCGAGTGGGGGTGCTCGGGTCCGGGGAAGCGGTCCTCGGGAGTCATTCGCCCATCATAGGAAGACCACTCTCCCGCCGTCGTCACCTGGTGGGTATCCAATCCTCCGGAGCGTCAGCCGGGCCGTCCCGCAAGGTCCGTTTTGTCCCGGCTCGGTAGGGTCTCGTCAGCGCGTCGGCGGGGCGTCGGCCCGCTCCGCGCCCGGTCCGGGCCTCGTCCGAGGTCTGGACCGCGCTTGACGGGCGAGGGGGTGGGGGCCGGGCCGGCCCCTCAGACCTCGCCCGGCGGACGGGGCGGGCTGACGGTGGTGCGCGGGCTCCGCCGCTGGGAGGAGGCGCGGACGATCAGCTCGGTGGGCATCAGGGTGCCCGGCGGCGGGCCGTTCCCGGCGGTGCGGAAGCGCGGCGGGAAGAGCCGGGCGATGTCCACGCCGGTGCCGGAGTCGACGCCCTCGATGGCGTCGATCAGCAGGTTGACCACGGTGGTGCCGATCTTGCGCGGCTTGAGCGAGAGCGTGGTGATCGGCGGCTCGGTGGCGGCGTAGACGTCGCTCTCGCTGCAGCAGACCAGCAGCAGGTCGTCCGGCACGCGGAGGCCGTACCGGCGGGCGGCGGCGAGCAGGTCGGTGCCGTTGGGGTCGAACAGCCCGTAGACGGCGTCCGGGCGGTCCGGGCGGGCGAGCAGCCGGTCGGCGGCCACCGCGCCGGCCGCCGGGTCGTGCGCGGGGTACGCCTCGTACACCGGCTCCTGGCCGACCTTGGCGCACCAGCCGAGGTAGGCCTCGGTGGAGAGCCGGGTGTAGGTGTCGGTGCTGGTGCCGGTGAGCAGGCCGATCCGGCGGGCGCCGGCCTCGGAGAGGTGGTCCAGGATGCCGAGCACGGCGGCCTCGTGGTCGTTGTCGACCCAGGCGGTGACCGGGCAGTTGCCGGGCTTGCCGTCGCTGACCACCGGGACGCCGGACCGGTACAACTCGCTGACCAGCGGGTCCTGGTCGGGCGGGTCGATCACCACGGTGCCGTCCAGGGCGATGTTGCCCCAGACGTCGTGGCGGGAGGAGGCGGGCAGCACCACCAGCGCGTAGCCGCGGCCCAGGGCGGCGCTGGTGGCGGCCCGGGCCATCTCGGCGAAGTACGCGAACTCGGTGAAGGTGAAGGGCTCTTCGCCGTAGGTCGTGACGGTCAGCCCGATCAGGCCGGACCGTCCGGTGCGCAGGGTGCGGGCCGCCGCGGAGGGGCGGTAGCCGAGGCGCTCGGCGACCTCGCGCACCCGGCTGCGGGTCTCGTCGGGCAGGCGGCCCTTTCCGTTCAGAGCGTCGGAGACGGTGGTGATCGACACTCCGGCGGCTGCTGCCACATCCCGGATGCCGGCCCGCTCCAGACGCCGTGAGGTGGTGGGACGCCGACCGCTCTGGTTGGCTGCTGCTGTCATGGCGGACCGATCGTATGGCTCCTGACAAGGGTCTGTGACCGGCGCATCGGGGGCCTTCGGAGATACGTTTCTCCATGAACGAGCCGGGGTGCGCCCCTTCGATACCCGCCCGAAACCAGCCGTCTTACCTCTGACATGTGCCATTGGAACCCTGCAGAATGGCTGATCCGCGCCTGTAACCCGTCCGGGCATCTCACTCCTACGGGTGAGGGCCGGTCGGTATCGTGCAAGGCACCCGACCGGGGTGGTCCGGGCGCGTTCCGATGTCCCGGGCCACGGCGGTGATCCCGACCGTGGCACGGCGGGGCGGACCGGAGAGACACGAAGGAGTACGACGGTGAGCAGTGGTACGTCAGCGCAGGGCCCGCGCCTGCGGCCGACCCTGGACGGCATCCCCACCTACAAGCCCGGCAAGCCGGCCGGCGCCGACGCCTACAAGCTGTCCTCGAACGAGAACCCGAACGACCCGCTGCCCGGCGTGCTGGAGGCGGCGATCGCGGCGGCGGGCTCGTTCAACCGCTACCCCGACATGGGCGTCAGCGAGCTGACCGCCGAGCTGGCCGCCCGCTTCGGCGTCCCCGCCGAGCACATCGCCACCGGCACCGGCTCGGTCGGCGTCGCCCAGTCGCTGGTCCTCGCCACGGCCGGCCCGGGCGACGAGGTGATCTTCGCCTGGCGCTCCTTCGAGGCCTACCCGATCATCACCCAGGTCGCCGGCGCGACTCCCGTCCCGGTGCCGATCACCGCGGGCGGCGACCACGACCTCGACGCGATGCTGGCCGCGATCACGCCGAACACCCGGCTGATCTTCGTCTGCAACCCCAACAACCCCACCGGCAACGTGATCCACCGCGCCGAGCTGGAACGCTTCATCGACGCCGTGCCCGCCGATGTCCTGGTGGTCGTGGACGAGGCGTACATCGAGTTCATCCGCGACCCCGAGGTGCCCAACGGCATCGACCTCTACCGCGACCGCCCGAACGTGTGCGTGCTGCGCACCTTCTCCAAGGCGTACGGCCTGGCGGGGCTGCGGGTCGGCTTCGCGATCGCCCACGAGCCGGTGGCGAACGCGCTGCGCAAGACCGCCGTCCCGTTCGGCGTCAGCCAGCTCGCCCAGGACGCCGCCGTCGCCTCGCTGCGCTCGGAGCAGGCGCTGCTGGAGCGGGTCGAGGCGCTGGTCGGCGAGCGCGACCGGGTGGTGGCCGGGCTGCGCGCCCAGGGCTGGGAGATCCCGGACTCGCAGGCCAACTTCGTCTGGCTGTGGCTCGGCGACCGCTCGGCGGACTTCGCCGTGGCCTGCGCCGAGGCCGGCGTGATCGTCCGGCCGTTCCCGGAGGGCGTGCGGGTGTCGATCGGGGAGACCGAGGGCAACTCGATCTTCCTGGCGGTGGCGGAGGCCTTCCGCAAGGAGATCGAGGGCTGAGGTCCTCGCGGGGGCGCACTCCACGCGGGTGCGCCCCCGCGGCGTTTCCGGGGGGCGTCCGGGGGCACCCTCCCCGGGGACGCGCCGGGGCCGCCGTCCCCGAGGACCGGCCCAGCCGCCCTCCCGGATGGCTGGGGATCGCTGGGAGAGCGCTGGGAGTTCGGCCAACGATCGGCCACGCCCGGGCCAAGGCGCCCGCGCGGGACGGGCGATCGGCCCGCAATGCCCGGATCCGGCCGGTCAGTCTTCTCCCAGCCCGCGCCCAGGACTCCGCAAGAGCGCCCAGCGAAGCTGTCCGCCATGAAGGTGCTCCCACGGCGGCGAGGCGCCGTCCTCGTCAACTCCGCGCTCGGCGTGGCCCTCCTGGGCGGTGCGGCCCTGGCGTACGCCACGGTCAACGGCAGCGGCGGCACGGCCGCGGCCAAGCCCGTCGCCCGTACCGCGACCGTCGCCAAGGGGACGGTCCTGGCCACGGTGTCCGGAACCGGCACCCTGGTGTCGCCGACCGACGCGGCCCAGGACTTCACCACCGGCGGGCGGCTCACGGCCGTCAAGGTCGCGGTCGGGGACACCGTCAGGAAGGGGCAGGTGCTCGCGACCGTCGACACCACCGCGGCCCAGCAGCAGCTGGACGCCGCCCGCGCGGCCCTCACCACGGCCAACGCCAACCTCACCAAGGCGCAGGCCGGGGTCACCACGACGACCACCGAGCCGCTCCCGCCGTCCTCCTCCTCGACGAGTGCTCCGTCGGCCTCGGGTGCGGGGGCCGGCTCCGGCGGCGGACACGGGGCGGGCGGGAGCAGTACGCCCGCCCCGCAGACCACCACCATCACCACCACCAAGGTCGACGACGCGGCCGTCGCCCAGGCCCAGCAGCAGGTCGCCACCGCGCAGACCAACCTCACCAACGCCCAGGCCGCGCTGGCCGGCACCACCCTGACCGCGTCGGTGGACGGCACGGTCGCCTCGATCTCGGCGAAGGTCGGGGACACCGTCGGCGCCACCGCCGCCGGCTCCTCGTCCTCCTCGACCGCCAAGTCCACCGGAGCGAGCGCCGGTTCCGGCTCCCCCAGCGGCTTCATCGTGCTGACCAACCCGACCGGGATGCAGGTCACCGCCAACTTCTCCGAACTGGACTCGCTCAAGCTGAAGAAGGGCGAGGCGGCCACCGTCACCCTGAACGCGCAGTCCGACACCAAGCTCAACGCGACGGTGCTGTCGGTCAGTTCGCTGCCCGTGAGCAGCTCCGGAGCCGCCGGCTCGTCCGCCGTCCAGTACTCGGCCACGCTCCAGCTCAGCGGTGACACCAGCACCCTGCGCACCGGCCTCAGCGCCACCGTCCAGGTCGTCACCGGCGAGGCGGACAACGCGCTCTCGCTGCCCACCTCCGCCCTCTCGGGCACCGGCTCCTCGCGGACCGCCACCGTGGTGCACACGGACGGCAGCACCGAGCGGGTCACCGTCGGGGTCGGCGTCGAGGGCGACAGCACCGTGCAGGTCGTGTCCGGCCTCGCCGAGGGCGACAAGGTCGAACTCCCCACCACCAGCGGCACCAACGGCTTCCCGAACGCCTCCTTCCCCGGTCTCGGCGGCGGCGCCGGCGGTCGGGGCGGTGCCGGCGGCGCGGGGGCCGGGGCGGGCTTCCCGGGCGGGGCCGCGGGCAGCGGCGGCAGCGGTCGTGGCGGCAGGGGCTGAGCCATGCGTCACGTCATCGACAAGCGCGTCCCCGCGAAGCCCGTGCCGGTGATCCGGATCAGCCGGCTCACCAAGTCGTACGGGCACGGCGACGCCACCGTGCACGCGCTGCGCGGCCCGGACGACCCGGCGACCGGCGGCCCGGCGGGCGTCAGCCTGGACATCGAGCAGGGCGACTACGTCGCGGTGATGGGCAGTTCGGGATCCGGCAAGTCCACCCTGATGAACATCCTCGGCTGCCTGGACGTCCCGACCTCCGGCCGCTACCTGCTGGACGGCATCGACGTCGGCCACCTGGACGAGCAGCAGCTCTCGCTGGTCCGCAACCGCAAGATCGGTTTCGTCTTCCAGTCCTTCAACCTGGTGCCCCGCACCACCGCCCTCGCCCAGGTCGAACTGCCGCTCGCCTACGCGGGCGTGCGCTCCGCCGAGCGGCGCCGCCGGGCCCTGGCCGCACTGTCACTGGTGGGGCTGGAGGACCGCTCCGGGCACAAGCCCAACCAGCTCTCCGGCGGCCAGCAGCAGCGCGTCGCGGTGGCGCGCGCCCTGGTCACGGCCCCCGCGCTGCTGCTCGCCGACGAGCCCACCGGCAATCTCGACAGCCGCTCGACGGAGGAGGTGCTGGCCCTGATCGACGGGCTCAACGCCACCGGCCGCACCGTCGTGCTGATCACCCACGAGGACGAGGTCGCCCGGCACGCCAAGCGCGTGCTGCGGCTGGTCGACGGGCAGATCGTGAGCGACGTCCGGCAGGCGCCGGTCGACGGGCCGCCGCCCGCCCTGCTCCAGGTGGGGGTGCCGGCGTGATCCTCTGGCAGACGCTCCGCTTCGCGGTCGGCGGCCTGGCCGCCAACAAGGTGCGCTCGGCGCTCACCATGCTGGGGGTGCTGATCGGCGTCGCCTCGGTGATCCTGCTGCTGGCCGTCGGCAACGGCTCCTCGCAGGCGGTGAAGGACTCCATCACCTCGCTCGGCACCAACTCGCTGACCGTCAGCGCCGGTTCGGCGGCCGGCGGCTCGCGATCGGTGGCCTCGGTGAAGAAGCTGACGGTCGCCGACGCCAAGGCCCTGGCGAGCGGCGCCGACCCGTCGGCGGTCAGGTCCGTGGCGCCCGTCGTCACCACCAGCGGGACGGCGCTGTACGGGAACATCTCCTACAGCCCCGGCTCGATCGTCGGGACGTACCCGGCGTACTTCGAGACCGCCAACCAGAAGGTCGCGCGGGGCGAGTACTTCACCGACGACGACGTGCTCGGCTCCCGCAAGGTCGCGGTGCTCGGTGCCACCACGGCCAAGCAGCTGTTCGACACCGAGGACCCGGTCGGGAAGAAGATCGTCCTCGGCGGGACGCCGTTCACCGTGGTGGGCGTGCTCCAGGCCAAGGGCGGCAGCGGCTTCACCGACCCCGACGACGTGGTGATCGCACCGCTGCCGACCGTGCAGAACGCGTTCACCGGCTTCGGCCCGGTCAACCAGATCCTGGTGCAGGCGGCGTCCGCCGACACCACGACGGCGGCGCAGGCCGAGATCACCCGGGTGCTGCTCGGGACGCACGCGATCGCCGACCCGACCAAGGCCGACTTCCGGATCACCAACCAGGCGTCGCTGCTCACCGCCCGGGAGAGCACGACCAAGACGTTCACCGTGCTGCTCGGCGCGGTCGCGGCGATCTCGCTGCTGGTCGGCGGGATCGGGATCACCAACATCATGCTGGTGACGGTCACCGAGCGGACCCGGGAGATCGGCATCCGCAAGGCGCTGGGCGCACCGAGGGCCGTGATCCTCGGGCAGTTCCTCACCGAGTCGACCCTGCTGTCGGTGATCGGCGCGGGGCTGGGCGTGGCGGCGGGCATCGCCGGCTCGCACTTCAGCATCGTCGGCATCAAACCGGTGGTGATCCCCGAATCGGTGCTCGGCGCGTTCGCCATCGCCGTCGCCATCGGGCTGTTCTTCGGCAGCTACCCCGCCAACCGGGCCGCCACCCTGCGGCCGATCGACGCCCTCCGGCACGAGTAGGAGCAGTACGACGATGAACCAGGACGATCAGGTGACGCTGCTGTCCACGCCGCCGGACGCGCGGGACGTCAGCGGCGAGCTGGCGGCACCGCCGCGACGGAAGCTGCCCTGGCTCAGCCTCGTGCTGGCGGGCGGCGTGATCGCCACGGGCGCCTTCGCGGGCGGGGTCTGGTACGAGAAGGGCCAGGCGCCGAGTGGGAAGTCCTCCTCGACCCGGGCCGCGGGTGCCGGGTCCTCCGCGGGCGGCTACGGGCAGAACGGCGGCCGCCGGGGCGGCCAGGGCCAGGGTGGGCAGGGCCAGGGCGGGCAGCCCGGGTTCGCGCGCGGCACGGTCAAGGCCGTGGACGGCAACACCGTGTACCTGACGGACGCCAACGGCAACACGATCAAGGTGACGACGACGGACTCGACCAAGGTCCAGCTCAACAAGGAGGGCAAGACCGCCGACCTCCAGCCCGGCCAGAGCGTGACGGTCGTGGGGACGCCGGACTCCAACGGCGGCTACAACGCCAGCCAACTCGTCGAGGGCTCCGCCGGCGGCTTCGGCGGCGGCGGCTTCGGAGGAGGCGGCTTCGGAGGGGGCGGGAACCGGAACGCGTCCGGCGGCTGACCCGGCACGGCCGGACGACCGCGAGGCCCTCGCCCTGCTCGGGGCGAGGGCCTCCGCGCGTTCAGCGCCGCTGGTCCGGGTCGTCGGGGCGGGGCATCTTCAGGGTGGCGATCACGCCCAGGGCCACGGTGGCGATCGCGAGGGCGAGCAGCGCGAGGAGGATCGCGCCCACGAAGAACTTCACAGGTCCCGGTCCCGGTCCAGGTCGCGGAGCAGGTGGAGGAGGTTGAGCAGGGTGCTCACGGGTGCGTTGCCGAAGTCGACCAGGATGCGGCCGTCGAGGGTGGTCTCGGGGGTGGAGGCGGAGCCCCAGAGGAGGCCGTAGGGAATGCCGCGCCGGTGCAACTCACCCAGGAGCGCGGTGATCTGCGGTCTGGTGTAGTCGCGCATGCGGGAGTCGTCCGGGGCGACGGGGTCGCGGCTCACGAGGCGAAGTCCAGCTCGTACCAGACGCTCTTGCCGCGCTTCTGCGGGTCGACACCCCAGCGGTGGGTGAGGCCCTCGACGAGCTGGAGGCCCCGCCCGGTCTCGGCGAGGCCGGTCGGTGTGCGCTGGTGCGGGAGGGCGTCGGACTCGTCGGAGACCGAGACGTGGAGAGTGCAGCCGAGGATGGAGAAGAAGACGACGGGAGCGGTCGTGTCCCCGTAGCGCCAGGCGTTGACGATCAGTTCGGCGAGCGCGAGCTCGGCGTCGAAGATGGTCTCGGGGTCGCAGTTGCTGCGGGTGAGGGCGGCGCGGAGGGCCTGCTTGGAGAGGGTGAGCGAGGGCGTGTTACGGGTGCACACGGGAACCTCCGTGAGGGGGTGGTGGGAGGGAGAGGGATGCCGTGAGCCAGGCCAGGTGGGGCTGGTTGCTCTTCGGCGCCAGGGCAGAGTGCGCCTACTGCCCCGGAAACGCGACAGACTGACGGGCCGTCGGATCGAGCTGAGGATGACGATAGCGCAGCCCGCCACAGATTTGTGGCGGGCTGCGAGAAGTTACCTCTAACGTGGCATCGGCTCTGAGGCACACTGATCTCACGACCTGCAGAGAGGACGCCATGGCGCTTCGATCGAACCCAACTCTCCGCCAGCGGCGGCTGGGTGCCGAGCTGCGCAGGATGCGGGAGCAAGCCGGCCTCGGTGGCAGTCAGCTCGCCCGCGCGCTGGGCATCAATCCGGCCCACGTGACGCAGATGGAGAGCGGGAAGACCGGCATCAGCGTCGAACGCCTGCGCACGATCGCTGCGTTGTGCATGTGTGTCAACGAGCCCCTGATCGACGCACTGGCGGACATCATTACGGATCGGGACAAGGGCGGTTGGTGGGAGGAGTACCGAGGGCGCCTCTCACAGCACTTCCTGGAGATGGCTGAAATGGAGGGCCGTGCCCACGGGCTCTCGACCTACACCATGGCCTTTATCCCTGGGTTGCTGCAGACTGCTGCTTACGCTTCTGCAGTCTTCGCTCGAGGATTCCCGCTGCTCCCGCAGCATGAGGTCGACCTGAGAACCGCCTTCCGCCTGAAGCGGCAGACCGTGGTCCGGTCGGGAGGAACTCCGTATTCTGCCTACATCCACGAGGCAGCGCTGCGCATGCAGTTCGGCGGCCGTGAAGTACAGGCCGAGCAGCTTGGAAGCCTGATCGAGGACTCCGAACGGCCAACCATCTCGATCCGGGTAGTCCTGTTCGACGTGGATACCCTTCCGGTCAACCACGAAAATTTCACTTATGTCGAAGGACCGATTCCTGAGCTCGACACAGCCCAGATGGATTCAGGCGTCGACAGCGTGCTCTACGATGCGCCGGCCCATACCGCCCAGTTCCGCTCCTTGCTCAAACGGATCGGCTCGGCGGCGCTCTCGGAGGAGGACTCCCGGGAGTTTATTCGATCCCTCAAGAAGGATATGGAAAGAAAGCATGTCTGACTCTACCTGGCAGAAGTCAAGTTATTCGGCGGCTAACTCGGAATGTGTCGAAGTTCGTACGGTCAACGGGGTGATCGAACTCCGTGAGTCCGACGAGGGCGACGTCATCGTCGGCACCACGCCTCCCGAGTTCGCGGCGTTCCTCCGGGGTGCGAAGGCCGGCGAGTTCGACCACATGACCGCCAACGCCTAGCGAATCGTTCCGGCGGCCTCTTGCTCCCCGCAAGAGGCCGCCGGTTGCCGTGCGCTCGGTCCTCTGCGGCGGCGTCCTGAGTGGGGCGGCCGGGCGTGCAACGTTTCGCGCCGGTCGGGGCATCAATGTGGTGGAGGGGCGCCGCGTGGGAGGGGGCGGCCGGTCGCATTCGGACGGACGTATTCCTCCTGCGTTCGATGAGTTCGTACACGATCGCCCGCCCCGGGGAAGAACTCGTGGCGCATGTTGCGAGGTCATGGCGGGTTTGTGAGAAAATCTGTTCGACCAGTGAACATCCAGGGTTAGCATGCCGGAATGGAATCGAACACCACGCCGCCGCCGACTGGGAATTCCTCCGACGGTGCGGAGCCGCGCCCGGCACGCAACGGGCCGGTTCGGCTGGCCCGTCTCGGTGCGACCTTCCTGGGTGGGAGCGTCCTGTCCGGCGCGCTGCTGGCGGGCCTCGTCCTGCCCGCCGTCGGCGCCATCGGGCTGACCGCCAAGGACACGGCGGAGAGCTTCGACGACATCCCCGACGACTTCAAGGCCCCGCCGCTCACCCAGGCCACCCAGATCTTCGACGCCAAGGGCGGCCTGATCGCCAAGGTCTACGAGCGCGACCGCACCGTCCTGAACGCCGACCAGATGTCCCCGTACATGCGGCAGGCGCAGGTCGACATCGAGGACGCCCGCTTCTACGAGCACGGCGCCGTCGACCTCAAGGGCGTGCTGCGGGCGCTGAGCAAGAACGCGGAGAGCGGCACCGCCTCCCAGGGCGCCTCCACGCTCACCCAGCAGTACGTGAAGAACGTCAACGTAGAGAAGGCCGGTGAGAACAGGGACGCCGTACTGGAGGCGCAGCGCAAGACCCTGGGCCGCAAGATCCAGGAGCTGAAGGTCGCGATCAAGCTGGAGGAGGACCTGACCAAGGACCAGATCCTCACCAACTATCTCAACATCACCTTCTACGGGAACGGCGCCTACGGCGTGGAGGCCGCGTCCCAGCGCTACTTCAGCAAGAGCAACAAGGACCTCACCATCGCGGAGGCCGCCACCCTCGCCGGGCTGGTGCAGAACCCCTCCCAGTACGACCCGAAGCTGCACCCGCAGGCCGCCCAGAAGCGGCGCGACACCGTCATCGACAAGATGGTGGAGAACAAGCACCTCACCGCCGACCAGGCGAAGGAGGCGAAGGCCGCCCCGCTCGGACTCAACTACCTTGAGCCGCAGAACGGTTGCATCACCGCCAAGGCCGGCATGGGCTTCTTCTGCGACTACGTGCGGCACGTGGTCAAGCAGGACCCGGCCTTCGGCAAGTCCGCCGACGACCGGAAGAAGCTCTGGGACACCGGCGGCCTGAACATCTACACCACGCTGGACCCGGACAAGCAGGCCGCCGCCCAGAACGCGGTGACCAGCAACGTGCGCGTCACCGACAGCGTCTCGGCCGCCGCCACCATGGTCGAGCCCGGCACCGGCAAGATCCTGGCGATGGCCCAGACCCGTCCGTACGGCCTGGATACCAGCAAGAACCAGACCGTCGTCAACCTGAACGTCGACGCCTCGATGGGCGGCGGCAACGGCTTCCAGCCCGGCTCCACCTTCAAGCCGATCGTCGCCGCCGCCGCGCTGGAGGCGGGCCTGCCGCCGACCCAGGAGTACTCGTCCCCGAACAAGCTCGAGTACCCGACCATGAAGACCTGCGAAGGGACCTGGAAGAACGAGACCCGCCCCAAGACCGTGGTGCCCAACGAGTCCGCGAGCGAGAAGGGCCCCTACCAGCTGAAGATGGCCATGGCGCTCTCCGTCAACACCTACTTCGTGCAGATGGAACAGGAGATCGGCCTCTGCGCGGTCAAGCAGATGGCCAACAAGTTCGGCATCAGCACCAGGGCCAGCGGCAAGCCGCTGGACGAGGTCCCCGCGATGGGTCTGGGCGTCGAGGAGATGAGCCCGCTGACCATGGCCAACGTGTACGCGACCTTCGCCGCCGAGGGCAAGCACTGCAGTCCGATCGCCATCAACAGGATCACCACGGTGGACGGCAAGGACGTGCCCGTTCCGGCCGGTCGCTGCGAGCAGGTGTTCTCCGAGACGACGGCCCGGGCGATGAACACCGTCCTGAACGGCGTGACCGAGAACAACGGCACCGGCGCCGCGCTCAGCCTGGAGGGGAACCGGCAGATCGCCGGCAAGACCGGCACCTCCGACCACAAGAAGGCCGCCTGGTTCAGCGGCTACACCCCGCAGCTCGCCACCTCCGTCTGGCTCGGCGGCCCCGCCGGCGGCGTCGAGATGCGCAACATCACCATCAACGGCAAGTACCGCACCGAGGTGTTCGGCGCGGACGGCCCGGGACCGATCTGGCGGGACGCCATGAACCAGGCCCTGCGGGGCACGCCCAAGCAGTCCCTGTCGATGGCCGACATCCCCGACCCAACACCCAAGCCCGATCCCGCCGGCCCGAGCGGCGCCGCGACCAGCACGGACGCTCCGAGCACCGGCCCGTCGAGCCCGCAGCGCTGATCGAGACCGCGTCCCGCGGCACCTGGGGTGGGTCCAGCCCCACCCCAGGTGTGGGTCCAGACCCGTGTTCGACCGTCCGCCGCCTCCGTAACGTCGTCTGCACCACGACACGGAGGACAGGACCATGGCGATGACCGCGAGCTCGAACCTCGACAACTCCCGTACCGGCGACGCCTTCACCACCGTGAAGAAGTGCCTCGTGCTCTTCGGCGTGATCGGCGTCGTCGTCCTGGGGACCGTCGCCGCGACGGCCTTCGCCGGGCAGCAGACCACGCCCTTCATGTGGATCCGCGCCGTCATCTTCCCCGCGCTCGCCCCGCTGTTCCTCCGGATGACCGCCCGCGCCGAGGCCGGCTCCTACGAGGCCTTCGGCCGCCTCCGGACCATCTCCACGGTCATGCCGATCGCCGTCATCGGCGTCGACCTCATCCCCGGCATCTGCCCTCCCTGGTACGCCGCCCTGCAGGGGCTCTCCGCCCTCGCCGTGCTGCCGGTCGCCTTCCTGACCCGCAGCGGCGCCCTCAAGGCGGCCTTCCCCAAGCGGTGACCCGGGCCGGCCCGCGCAGGAAGTCGGCCGAGCCGACTTCCTGCGCCGCCCCTCGCCGGGAGACAGAACCCGGCGTACAGGCCGCGTTCCGTCCGGCAGACCGGCCGTGGGGCGGGCGCCTCGGGAAGCGGAGTCGCGCCCGCGGCGGTCAGGACGCTCCCGTCACCCGGTGCCCAGGGTGATGGCCTGGACGGGGCAGGCTTCGGCGGCCTCCCGGACCAGCGGGTCCGCCGCCGTGCCCGTGCCGCCCGGGAGGAGTTCCACCACCCCGTCGTCGTCCTGGGTGAACACCTCTGGCGCGTGCCGGGTGCACAGGGCCGCGCCGATGCACCGGGCCGTGTCGATCTCGATGTCGGTACCCACGGAGGCTCCTACCAGGTCACCGGCAGCGCGGGCACGCTGCCTTGCAGCACGTACGGGGGATTGGCCCGCACCTGGTCGGCGGGGACGGCCAGGCGCAGGGTCGGGACGCGACGGAGCAGGACGGTCAGGGCCGTCTCGATGACGGCCCGGGCGAGGTTCTGGCCGACGCACTGGTGGATGCCGTACCCGAAGGCGACGTGGCGGCCGGCCTTGCGGTCGATGTCCAGGGTGTCGGGCTCCTGCCAGACCGCGTGGTCCCGGTTCATCAGCATCAGCGAGACGAGGACGCCGTCCCCCGCCCGGATGGTCCGCCCGGCCAGCTCGATGTCCGCCGTGGCGACGCGCGGCAGCACGTCCGCGACGGAGGTGAGCCGGGTCAGCTCGTCGACCGCTCCGCTGATCGACTCCGGCTCGAGGCGCAGGCGTTCGAGCTGGTCCGGGTGTTCCAGCAGGGCGAGGACGGCGGCCGCGATGGTGCTGGAGGTGGTGTCGTCGCCACCGGTCAGGAGGATCGCGCAGAGAGCCACCAGCCGGTCGCCGTCCATGCCGCCCCCGTCCGCCCTGGCGGCCAGGAGGTCGTCGATCAGCCCGGTGCCCGGTTCCCGCTCCTTGCGGGCGATGAGCTCGCGCAGCCGGTCGAGGATCTCGTCGAAGAGCTTCACGGCCTGGCCGGGGGCGTTTCCGCCGGACGGTGCGAGCACCTGGCGGGTGCGTTCGGCGATGTAGCGGCCGTCCTCGTCCGGGACGCCCAGCAGCGCGAAGTTGGCCGCGCAGGCGAGCGGCAGGGAGTACGAGGTGACCAGGTCGGCGTGGCCGCCTCCGGCCACCATCGTCGCCACCAGCTCCTCGGCGATCCCCTCGATCCTCGGGCGCAGGGCGGCGATCCGCCGGACGCCGAAGGCGGGGATCACCATCCGCCGCTGGTGGCCGTGTTCGGGGTCGTCGACGCCGCTCAGCGGCGGCGAGAACCCGGCCTCGGCCTGCTCGGCGGACTGCGGGGTCAGAGCGGGGAAGGACGGGTGCCTCACGTCCACGGAAACCCTGGGGTCGAGCAGCAGGGCGCGGCCCTCCGCGCTCCCGGAGACCAGCCAGACCTGCCGGCCGTCGTAGAGCGTCACCCGCGACAACGGCCCGTCCGCGCGCAGGCGTTCGTAGCCGTCGGGCATCCGGAAGGGGCAGCTGCGCGCCATCGGGTAGGCGGGGGCCTCGCCGGCCGGGGTGTCGGTGGCTGTCACGATCATCCTCACCTTCCGCCCGTCGAGGCGATCAAGGAGTCAAGCCGGCGCGGACCGGCACCCGGGGTCGAGCGCGGATCGGGTGGCCCATCATGCCAGATCCTCCGTCTGCGAAGGGCGGCCGTGTTTCGCTTCAACGGTGCTGCAAGTAAGTAATTTTGACGTTTCATCAGTTATTGGGACGGAGGAGTGCGCACCGTCCCGCCCGGGATTCGCGGCCGGTCGCCCGGCGTGGCGTTCATTTCACATGCATTGCAACGGCTGCTCCGGCGTGCTGTTGCGTTCGATTCACTCTGGGTGCAACGATTCTGCGCGCTTCACCTGCGAGGGTGTCAGTTTGACGCAACGAAGGCGTTGCCAGATCTATGAACGCAACGTAGCTTTTCCGTTGTCGGAAACGACGGGCCAAGAAGGGCCCGCCGAACGAACAAGGAGAAGAGACCATGCAGACCTTCGCCACCGCCGCCCCGATCGCCGCCGTCCTGGACGTCCCCGCCGGCCGCCTCCAGTTCATCGCCGCCGACCGCACCGACACCACCGTCGAGGTCCGCCCCGCCGACCCCGGCAAGAGCCGCGACGTGCGGACCGCCGAGCGGACCACCGTCAGCTACGCCGAGGGCGTCCTGCGGATCCACACCGCCGAGGCCGAGAACGGCCTGGTCGGCCCCGGCGCCGTCGAGATCACCGTGCAGCTGCCGGCCGGCTCCCGCGTCGAGGCCCGCACCGCGGCCGCCGAACTGCGCGGCGTGGGGCGCCTGGGCGACGTCGACTTCGAGGGCGCCTACAAGCGGATCAAGGTGGACGAGGCCGCGAGCCTGCGCCTGACCGCGGTCGACGGCGACGTCGAGATCGGCCGGCTCACCGGCCCGGGGGCCATCAGCACCGCCCGCGGCGACATCCGCGTCGCCGAGGCCGTGCGCGGCACCCTCACCCTGCGGGCCGAGTCCGGCAGCATCACCGTCGGCGCCGCGGCGGGCACCTCCGCGTCCCTCGACGCCGGCACCGCCCACGGCCGGGTCACCAACTCGCTGCGCAACGACGGCACCGTCGGCCTCGACATCCGGGCCACCACCAACCACGGCGACATCACCGCCCGCAGCCTCTGAGCCCGTCCGTGGGGACCGGCCGCCTACGGGCCGCGCGAGGGCCGGGTGCCCGTGCGCGGCCCGCGCGGCGCCCGGCGGCCTTCGGTGCCGCCGACTGCCGGACCGCCGAGCGCGTGTTTCCGGCCGAGGAAAAGCCGCGTTGCATGGCGTCGGGCGGTCGGCGACAGCTCGGCGGTAGAGCATCATCAGCGCTGGCAGAGGGGCGGTCCTCTGGTCGTACCACCCCCTCGGAAGTGGCGGGCGGATCTCGTATCGTTGCAATGGGTTCGAGGTGGGGCTACTGTGGCCGCATCACAGGACGCCCACGGAGGAGACCGCGATGCCGGGAGGCAGGCTCACCCAACAGGAACGCCAGCAGATCGCGCTGGGGCTCGCCGACGGCCTCGCGTACGCGGAGATCGCCCGGCGCCTGGAGCGGCCGACCTCGACCGTCACCCGCGAGGTGATGCGCAACGGCGGCCCCACCGCCTACCGCGCCGAACTCGCCCACCGGGCCACCGAACGCCGCGCCCAGCGCCGCCGGCAGCCCGCCGCCCGGAGTGCGGCCGCGCCCCCGGCCGACGACGGGCGAGACGTCGAGGCGGTGCGCGCGTACGAGGAGATGTTCGCCGCCGTCTTCATCCAGTCGGGCGTGCCCAGGATGGCGGCCCGGGTGCTGGCCTGCTTCTTCACCTCCGACACGGGCAGCCTCACCGCGTCCGAGCTCGCCCAGCGCCTCCGGATCAGCCCGGCGTCCGTCTCCAAGGCGATCGCGTTCCTGGACAGCCAGAGCCTCGTCCGCCGGGAACGCGACGAACGGCGCCGGGAGCGCTACGTCGTCGACGACGACGTCTGGTACCAGTCGATGATGTCCACCGCCCGCGCCAACGCCCGCTTCGTCCAGATCGCACGCGAGGGCGCCGGTGTCCTCGGCGCCGCCACCCCGGCCGGCGTCCGGCTGGAGAACGTCGCCCGTTTCATGGACTTCGTCTCGGAGAGCATCGCCCGTGCCGCCGAGCAGGCCCGGGAAATCCTCCACAGCAAGCCGGCGCCCGCCCCGGACGGCACCGACTGACGAGCCCGCCCACGGAGGAGACGAGCCCGACGTGCCGACCGCACCCGCCCACGGAGGAGACGAACCCGACGTGCCGACCGCACCCGTGATCCGCAGCGACGTTCCGGGCTCCTTCGCCTGGGGCGTGTTCCACCGGCGCCACCCGGAGCTCGTCCGCCAGGTGCTCGACGCGCTGCCGTACGGACCCTCCGAACGGGCGGCGGTGGAGCGGCTGTCGGCGGAGAGCACCACCGGCGTGCTCGAACCGCTGCCGGACGGCGCCCACGACCGCGACCAGTGGCTGGCCTGGGGCGAGGGTTTGTGGGGGCGGCCCTGGGGCGAGGCGCCGTTCCTGTGGGCGGAGAGCTACTTCTACCGCCGATTGCTCGACGCCACCGGGTACTTCGGGCCGGGCGCCTGGCACGGCGTCGATCCGTTCGCGCCGTTCAAGGACGCCGAGCTGGCCGGAGCGGCCGTGGACGGCGAACTGGCGGCCCTCGACGAGCTCGACGGCCTCCCGGAACGGCGCCACGCCCAGGCGCTGCTGTCCTCCGCCCTGTGGGGCAACCGGGCGGACCTCGGCTTCCGCATCACGGCGGCTGCGGGGAGCACCCCGGCGGCCGGCGTCCCCGACCTGCTGGTCGACGACAGCGCCGCCCTCTGGTCCGTGCTGGACGCCGCCCCGGGCGGCCGGGTCGCCGTGATCGCGGACAACGCCGGCCGCGAGCTGCTGCCCGACCTGGTGCTGATCGACCACCTGCTCGCCGACGGCCGGGCCGCCGAGGTCGTGCTGTACGTCAAGCCCCAGCCGTACTTCGTCTCCGACGCCACCATGGCGGACGTCCTGGCCGCCCTGCGGCGGCTGCGGGGCGCCCGGGGCCGGGCGCAGGCGATCGGCCGGCGGCTGTGGCGGGCCCTGGACGGCGGCCGCCTCGCCGTCCGCACCCACCCGTTCTTCTGCGCGCCGCTGCCGTACCACGACATGCCCGCCGACCTGCGGGCGGAACTGGGCGGGGCAGCCCTGACCGTCCTCAAGGGCGACCTCAACTACCGCCGCCTGGTGGGCGACCGGCTCTGGCCGCCCACCACCGCCTTCGCCGGGGCCGCCGGCCACTTCCCGTCCCCCGTCGCCGCGCTGCGGACCCTGAAGTCGGACGTGGTCGTCGGGGTCGACACGGACCTCGTCGCCGCCCTCGACCGGACCGGCGGGGCATGGCGCACCAGCGGGCGCCATGCCGTCGTCCAGGTCAACGGCGGGGCCTGAGAGGGCGTGGGCCGGGGCCTGGGGAGCGGCACCGGCCCGGAGGGACGCCGGCCCGGAGCGACGCCGCCCGGCGTGACGCCGCCCGGCGTGACGCAGGACACATCCGGAACCGGTCACAAGCCGACCGGCTGCGCGGTCTTCATGGCAGCAACGACGAGCGACTCCGAGGGAGCACACCATGGAACCCCGACTGAACGCCTTCGCCAGCCCGATCATCGGCAAGGTCTTCAAGCACCTCATCGCCGCCAACAAGCCGATCGCCGACTCGACCGTGCCGTACGCCACCCAGGAGCTGGTGCGGCTGCGCGCCAGCCAGATCAACGGCTGCGGCTTCTGCGTCGACATGCACTTCAAGGACGCCGTACACGCGGGGGAGGAGGCGACCAGGCTGAACCTGGTCGCGGCCTGGCGCGAGGCCACCGTCTTCACCGAGGCGGAGCGGGCCGCCCTGGAGCTGGCGGAGCAGGGCAGCCGGCTGGCCGACGGGACCGGGGTGAGCGACGAGGTGTGGGAGAACGCGGCGAAGCACTACGACGAGGAGCAGCTCGCGGCGCTGGTCTGCATCATCGCGCTGATCAACGCCTTCAACCGCGCCAACGTCATGATCCGCCAGCCCGCCGGCAGCTACCGGCCGGGTCAGTTCGCCCAGGACTGAGGCGAGCGGCGCCGACGGCCGGGGGGCCTGCTCCCCGGCCGTCGGCGTACCCGGGTACGCTCCGGCCCCGTACGCACACCACCGAGCCAGCCCCCGTGGGGCTTGTCGCCCAAAAACCGACCGATAAGGTGTTAATCCAACATTCATCCATGCCGCGTAGCCTCCGAGAGCTAGCCTCATGCTGAACGTCATCGTCCGACCGGGAGGCAGAACCCCCGTGCAAGGCACTGTCACCACACCGGGCGGCCCCGCCGTGACCGGGGGCCAGGGCGAGGCCTTCCTCCTCGTCGTGGACGACGAGCCGAACATCCGCGAGCTGCTCGCCGCCTCGCTGCGATTCTCCGGCTTCCGGGTCGCCTCCGCCGCGACCGGCACCGAGGCGCTGGAGCTGATCACCGCCGAGCGCCCCGACCTGGTGGTCCTCGACGTCATGCTGCCCGACCTCGACGGCTTCACCGTGGTCGAGAAGCTGCGCGAGCGCACCAGCCGCGGCCAGATCGCCGGACCGGCCCACGGGCACCCCGGCGACCACCTTCCGGTGCTCTTCCTCACCGCCAAGGACGGCGTCGGCGACAAGGTGCAGGGCCTGGCCGCGGGCGCGGACGACTACGTCACCAAGCCCTTCAGCCTGGAGGAGCTGATCGCCCGCATCCGCGCGATCCTGCGCCGGGCCGGCGGCCCCGCCGAGGACGGCCGGCTGGTCGTCGCCGACCTCAGCCTCGACCCGGTCGCCCACGAGGTCACCCGCGCCGGCACGCCCGTCGCACTCTCCCCGACCGAGTTCAAGCTGCTGCACTACCTGATGGCCAACGTCGGCCGGGTGGTCTCCAAGGCCCAGATCCTCGACCACGTCTGGGCGTACGACTTCGGCGGCGACCTGTCCATCGTCGAGTCCTACATCTCCTACCTGCGCCGCAAGCTCGACTCCGGCCCGGCACACGGCCCCAAGCTGATCCACACCGTGCGCGGCATCGGCTACGCGCTGCGCCGCCCCCCGCAGGGCTGACCGGACCCGCCCGTGCTCGCCCGGTTCTCCTCCAGGTTGTCGCTGCGCGCCCGACTGCTCGTCCTGGCGCTCGCGCTGGTCACCACCGGGCTCGTGGTCAGCGACACCTTCGTGCTCGGCACCGTACGGGCCCAGCTGGTCGAGCAGTTGGACGAGCAGCTCCAGCGGTACGGGCTGCCGCTGTCCCGCAAGCCCCCGGGCCGCCCCACGACGCCCGACATCGCCAAGCCGGCCGTCACCGGGCGGCGGATCAGCCTGCCCAGCCAGTACCTGGTGCAGTACCTCTCCTCGGACGGCAAGGTCCAGGCCGTCATGCGCCAGCCCGTCTCGGACAGCGACCCGGCGCCCCAGCTGGCCGGACTCGACCCCACCCGGACCGCCTCCGACGTCCCCTTCAACCTGCCCGACCAGCGCGGGAACCACAGCTGGCGGGTGCTGGTGCTGCCGCTCCAGACGCCCCGCGCCGTCGCCCCCGCCCCGGGCCCCGGACCCACGACGGGATCGACCCCCACGACGGGATCGACCCCCGCACCGGGCGCCACCACCACGCCCACGCCCACGCCCACGCCCACGGCGGCGCCCGGCCCCAACGCCTACGCCGCACCGGCCACCACCCCGACCTACGTCATGGTGGCCGTCTCCCGCGAGGACATCGACGCCACCACCGACAAGCTGCGCACCTCCTTCCTGGCGATCGGCGGCGCCGTCTTCGTGCTGATCGCCGCGCTCGGCTTCTTCGCCGTCCGGGCCGGGCTGCGGCCCCTGCGCCGGATCGAGGCGGGCGCGGCGCGGATCGCCGCCGGCGAGCTGTCGCACCGCATGCCCGAACTCTCCGGGCGCACCGAGGTCGGCCGGCTGTCGATCGCGCTCAACGGCATGCTCACCCAGATCGAGGCGGCCTTCGCCGCCCGCGCCGAATCCGAGGCCCGGATGCGGCGCTTCGTCGCCGACGCCTCGCACGAGCTGCGCACCCCGCTGGCCGGCATCCGCGGCTTCGCCGAGCTGTACCGGATGGGCGCACTGCCCACCGAAGCCGACGTCAAGCGGACCATGACCCGGATCGAGAGCGAAGCGGTGCGGATGGGCACCCTGGTGGAGGACCTGCTGGTGCTCGCCCGGCTCGACGAGGAACGTCCGCTCGACCTCGCCCCGATGGACCTGCGCACCCTCGCCGCCGACGCGCTGCACGACCTCACCGCCCTCGACCCGAGCCGGCCCGTCGCCCTCACCGGCCCGTCGGGCACCGGCGCACCCGGCGCCGCGCCCGTCCTCGGCGACGAGGCGCGGCTGCGGCAGGTGGTCACCAACCTCGTCGGCAACGCCGTCAAGCACACCCCGCCCGGCACCCCGGTGCGGATCGGCGTCGGCGGCGGAGCCGACGGCACCTGCCTCCTGGAGGTCGCCGACGCCGGCCCCGGCCTCACCGAGGAACAGGCCCAGCGGGTCTTCGACCGCTTCTACCGGGTCGACGCCTCCCGCAGCCGTGACAACGGAGGCGGCGGCGGACTCGGCCTCGCCATCGCCACCGCCCTCACCCGCGCCCACGGCGGCACCCTCACCCTGGACACCGCCCCGGGCGCCGGAGCCACCTTCCGGGTGGAGCTGCCCGCGAACGGCGACCGGGCTTCCTGAGCCTCGGTTCCGCCGACCGCACCCCGAACCCCGCCGCACTCCGACCCCCCGCACCCCGAACCCCACCGCACCCCGGCCCCCGCACCGGACCCCGGCCCGTCCTGCGGTTCCGTGCTCCGGCCTTCCGACGCCTCGATCGAGTGAAGCGCCACCGTTCACCCCGTCCGCCGCTCGATCGCATGCGACCGTGCAGCCGTCGCCCGTGCGAGCCCGCACGGGCCGGTCCCATCGGGCGGGAAAGAGGTCTCTCATGAGTACGGGCGTTGCCGAGCCGGCCGGCCTGGGCCTGGACCAAGCGCCGTGGCAGGCCTGGGCGGTCGCGGAGGTGCTCGAGGGGCGCCGTGCGGAGACCAGCGCGCGGACGATCCCGGGAGGACCCCGTGGCTGACCGCGGCGCGTCGTTCAAGCGCGACCTGTCCGAGTGGCGGATCGCCCTCGTCGCCTGGCGCCTGCTGGTGCTCCAGGCCGCCGACCCGGTCGTCGGGGCGGGCATGGCGGAGCACTCCACCTACCGGGCGCACCCGTGGCGGCGGGTCGAGCACACCCTGGGGAGCGGCCGGCGGCTGTTCTACCAGGACGCGGAGGCGCTGCGGCGGGAGGTGGCGCGGCTGAACCGGTCGCACAAGCGGATCCGGGGCACGCTGCCGGACGGCCGGCCGTACGACGCGCGGGACGCGGCGACCAGGGTGTGGGTGCTGCTGACGCTGTTCGAGTGCGTGGTCGCCATGCGACGGCTGGGCGGCGATCCGTACGACGCGACGCAACTGGAGGCGGCGTACCGGGAGTTCCGGGAGGCGATCGCGGCCTTCGAGCTGCCCGAGGAGGAACTGCCGCGGAGCGCGGCGGAGTTGCCCCGGTACTTCGCCCGGTACGCCCGCGAGCGGCTGGAGTTCACCGAGGCGGCCCGCTACCTGTTGAACGACATCCTGCGCGAGGCGCCGCGGCCCCGGCGGCTGTGGTTCCTCGGGGACGCGGGGTGGCGGGTGGTGCGGGCGGCGGTGGCCCGGGTGATCCGGGAGCTGACGGTGGCGGACCTGCCGCCGGTGGTGCGGGAGCGGCTGGGCCTGGTGTCCTCCCGGCGGGCCGCGCTGCTGTCCGTCGTGCTGCACCGGGGGGTCGGGGCCGTCGTCCCGCTGCTGCCGGACGGGCTGCGCTACCGCTCGGCGGAGGAGGTGCGGCGCCCGCCGCGCCGGTTCCGGCCGGCCGGGGACGCGCGCGGGTCGCGGGTGGACCGGTTCTTCCGCGAGGTGCTCGACCAGACCGGCGACGGCTGCATCACCGTGCACGACCTGAAGGCGATGGCGCACAACGTCTGCTGGCAGCTGGAGTTGAGCGAGGACGCCGAGGCGCGGGTGTACCGGGCCTTCGAGGACTGGTGGGAGCAGCTGCGCGCGGCGATGGACGCGGACGGGGACGGCAGGGTCAGCCGGGAGGAGTTCACGGCGGCCACCCTGGCGGGCTGCGACCGGGACGCGGACTACCTGGAGCGCGGGTTGCTGCCCGCGCTTCGGGAGGTCTTCGCCGCGGCCGACACCGACGGCAGCGGCTTCCTGGAGTTCGACGAGTACCGCGCGGTGTTCGGCGGCCCGAGGGTCCACCCGGCCGAGCTGTCGCACGGGTTCCGGCAGCTGGACGGCGACGGGGACGGGCGGATCACCGAGGAGGAGTTCCTGCGGGGCTTCACCGAGTTCTTCACCGCCCGCGCCGACTCCACGGCGGGCGCCCAGCTGCTCGGCCGGCCGTAGCGGCGCGCCGCCGGGGCGCTGAAGCGCGCCCCCTCGTCCGTGCGACGCTCCGCCCGGTCCCGCCGCCGGGTCCGTGAAGCGCGCCGGGTCCGTGAAGCGCGCCGGGGCGCTGAAGCGCGCCGGGTCCGTGCGGCGCGTAGCACGCCCCGTTCGCCGAGGCGAGCGGGGCGGGCGGCTGTCAAGCGCCGGTTCGGCCAAGACGGGCGCGCCGTCCGCCCGGTCGTTCGTTGCCGCGACCCCCACCGGATCCGCAGACTGTGCGGACCGCAGCGCAAACCGTGACGCATGGCACACCCCTGTCAACCCCACCCCACCTGCACTTCCGCCGTAAGGATGATGGATACTGGTGCTTGTGAACGTGTTCACGTTCACAAGCGGACAAGCTTGTGCCGTTGGGTCGCGGTCTGCGGCTGTCGTTGGAGTTTGTCCTGAAACGCCCGAACGGGCCGGCTGGAGAGAGGGCGACGTGGACCTGGCAATCGCTCACGAGACCATCGCGCGATGGCAATTCGGCATCACCACCGTCTACCACTTCCTCTTCGTGCCGCTCACCATCAGCCTCGCCGCCATCGTGGCCGGGCTGGAGACCGCCTGGGTGCGCACGAACAAGGAGAAGTACTTCCACGCGACCAAGTTCTGGGGAAAGCTCTTCCTCATCAACATCGCGATGGGCGTCGTCACCGGGATCGTGCAGGAGTTCCAGTTCGGGATGAACTGGTCCGACTACTCCCGCTTCGTCGGTGACGTCTTCGGGGCCCCGCTCGCCATGGAGGCGCTGATCGCCTTCTTCTTCGAGTCCACCTTCATCGGCCTGTGGATCTTCGGCTGGGACAAGCTGCCGAAGCGGATCCACTGCGCCTGCATGTGGATGGTCTCGCTGGGCACCGTGCTGTCCTCCTACTTCATCCTGGCGGCCAACAGCTGGATGCAGCACCCCGTCGGCTACGCGGTCGACCCGGCCACCGGCAAGGCGCAGCTCACCGACATCACCAAGGTGCTGTTCCAGAACACCACCCTGACCGTCGTGTTCCACACCCTGACCGCGGCCTTCCTCACCGGTGCCGCCTTCATGGTCGGCATCGCCTCCTTCCACCTCTGGCGGGCCAAGCGCAGGCCCGAGACCGCCGACCCCAGGAAGACCGCCGTGATGCGCACCTCGCTGCGGCTCGGCCTGGTCATCGCCGTGGTCTTCGGCGCCGGCACCGCCCTCAGCGGCGACAGCCTCGGCAAGGTCATGTTCGAGCAGCAGCCGATGAAGATGGCCGCCGCCGAGGCGCTCTGGGACACCCAGGCACCCGCGCCGTTCTCGATCTTCGCGGTCGGCGACGTCGGCAAGGGCCACAACTCGGTCGAGCTGGAGGTCCCCGGTGTCCTGTCCTTCCTCGCCAAGAACGACTTCAGCTCCGCCGTCCCCGGCATCAACGACACCGCCGCCGCCGAGGCCGCCGCGCACGGCGGCAACCCCAAGGACTACATCCCCAACGTCTTCATGACCTACTGGGGCTTCCGGTTCATGATCGGCTTCGGGATGACCTCCTTCACGGCCGGCCTCATCGGCCTGTGGACCACCCGCAGGAAGTTCCTCCTGCACCCCGAGTTCCGCACCGGCGACACCGAGGTGCCGCGGCTGATGCTGACCCCGAAGCGCGAACTCGGGCCGCTGCTCACCAGGTGGAGCTGGCGCATCGGCATCCTGACCATGGGCTTCCCGCTGATCGCCAACAGCTTCGGCTGGATCTTCACCGAGATGGGCCGGCAGCCCTGGGCCGTGTTCGGCCTGATGACCACGGCGAGCGCCGTCTCCCCCAACGTCGGCATCGGCACCCAGATCGGCGCGCTGGCCACCTTCACCGTGCTGTACGCGATCCTCGCCGTCATCGAGGTGCGGCTGCTGGTCAAGTACGCCAAGGCCGGCCCGGTGGTGACCGAGCGGCCCCCCGCCGAGGACCCGTCCCTGCGCGGCCCGTCCGCGGACGAGGACGCCGACAAGCCGCTCGCCTTCGCGTACTGACGCGCGCCACGTGGAACTGAGGAGCTGACATGCAACTCCACGACGTCTGGTTCGTGCTGATCGCGGTCCTGTGGATCGGCTACTTCTTCCTGGAGGGCTTCGACTTCGGCATCGGCGTCCTCACTAAGCCGCTCGCCCGCGACACCGCCGAGCGCCGGGTGCTGATCAACACCATCGGCCCGGTCTGGGACGGCAACGAGGTGTGGCTGCTCACCGCGGCCGGTGGCACCTTCGCCGCCTTCCCGGACTGGTACGCCACCCTGTTCAGCGGCTTCTACGTCCCGCTGCTGGTCATCCTGGTCTGCCTGATCGTGCGCGGCGTGGCCTTCGAGTACCGGGCCAAGCGCGACGGCGCCCGCTGGCAGCGCAACTGGGAGGAGGCGATCTTCTGGTCCTCCCTCGTCCCCGCCTTCCTGTGGGGCGTGGTCTTCGCGAACATCGTGCGCGGCGTGGCCATCGACGCCCACAAGGACTACGTCGGCGGCCTCGGGGACCTGCTCAACCCGTACGCCCTGCTCGGCGGGCTGGTCACGCTCGCCCTGTTCACCTTCCACGGCGCGGTGTTCGCGGCGCTCAAGACGGTCGGGGAGATCCGCGAGCGGGCCCGCAGAGCCGCCCTGGCGGCCGGCCTGGCGACGGCCGTGCTCGCCCTCGCCTTCCTGATCTGGACCCAGGCGCACAGCGGCAACACCAGGAGCCTGGTCGCGATGGTGGTCGCCGTGGCGGCGCTGCTCGGCGCGCTGGCGGCCAACCGGCGCGGCCGCGAGGGCTGGGCGTTCGCGTTCTCCGGGGCGACGGTGGTGGCCGCCGTCGCGATGCTCTTCCTGGTGCTCTTCCCGAACGTCATGCCGTCGACCCTGAACCCCGGTTGGAGCCTGACCGTCGGCAACGCGGCCTCCTCGCCGTACACGCTCAAGCTGATGACCGTCGTCGCGGCCGTGTTCACCCCGCTCGTGCTGCTCTACCAGGGCTGGACGTACTGGGTGTTCCGCAAGCGGATCGGCGTCCAGCACATCCCCGGGCACCACGCGCCGGCTGCCGCCGCGGCTCCGGCGGCCCCGACTGCCCCCGCGGCTCCGGCCATCGCGGACACCGCGGACGCCCCGGATGCCCCGGACGCCCACGGCGCCCACGGCGCCCACGGCGCTCCGACCGAACGGGTCTGACACGATGAAGCCGGTCGACCCCCGACTCCTCGGACAGGCCCGCACCACCCGGGCCTTCCTCGCCGGATCCGTCCTCCTCGGCGGGGCGGGCGCGGTCCTGGTGGTCGCCCAGGCGAGCCTGATCGCCGAGATCACCGTCCGCGGCTTCCAACGCGGCGCCGGTCTCGGCGAACTGACCACTCCCCTGGTGCTGCTGGCCCTGACCGCCCTCGGGCGCGGGCTGGTCGGCTGGCTCACCGAGCTCACCGCGCACCGGTCGGTGGCCCGGGTGAAGTCCACCCTGCGGCGCCGGCTGCTCGACCACGCCACCGCGCTCGGCCCGTCCTACCTGGCGGGCCGGCGCACCGGCGAACTCACCACCCTCGCCACCCGCGGCGTCGACGCGCTGGACGACTACTTCGCCCGCTACCTCCCGCAGCTGGCACTCGCCGTGGTCGTCCCGGTGATCGTGCTGCTGCGGATCGTCGGCGCCGACCTCACCTCCGCCGCGATCATCGCCGGCACCCTGCCGCTGATCCCGCTGTTCATGGTGCTGATCGGGATGGCCACCCAGTCCCGGATGGACCGGCAGTGGGACACCCTGGCCCGGCTCTCCCACCACTTCCTCGACGTCGTCGCCGGGCTGCCCACCCTCAAGGTGTTCAACCGGGCCCGCGCCCAGGCCGCCACCATCGCCCGGATCACCGCCGACTACCGCCGGGCCACCCTGCGCACCCTGCGGATCGCCTTCGTCTCCTCCTTCGCGCTGGAGCTGCTCTCCACCCTGTCCGTCGCGCTGGTCGCGGTCACCATCGGCTTCCGGCTGGTCGACGGCTCGCTCGACCTGGAGACCGGCCTGCTGGTCCTCGTCCTCGCCCCCGAGGTGTACGCCCCGATCCGGCAGGTCGGCGCGCTCTACCACTCCAGCGTCGAGGGGCTGACCGCCGCCGACGAGATCTTCCGGGTGCTGGAGACCCCGCTGCCCGCCGCCGGCACCCGCCCCGCCCCCGCGCTCGCCGGCGCCCTGATCACCGCGGAGGGCCTGACCGTACGGCACCCCGGACGGGCCGTGCCCGCCCTGGACGGTGCCGCGCTGACCCTGCGTCCGGGGTCCAGCACCGCCCTCACCGGTCCGAGCGGGGCCGGCAAGTCCACCCTGCTGTCCGTCCTGCTCGGCCTCACCGCCCCCGACGCCGGCACCGTACGGATCACCGCCGCCGACGGGCACCGCTACGACCTCGCCGAACTCGAACCGGAGAGCTGGCGCCGGCAGATCGCCTGGGTGCCGCAGCACCCCCACCTGTTCGCCGGGACGGTCGCCGAGAACCTGCGGCTCTACCGGCCGGAGGCGGACGACGACCAGCTGTGGGCGGCACTGCGGGCCGCCCACGCGCTCGACTTCGTCACCGACCTGGACGCCGCACTGGGCGAGGACGGCGCCGGGCTCTCCGCCGGACAGCGCCAGCGCCTCGCGCTCGCCCGGGTGCTGCTCGCCGACGACCGGCCGCTGGTGCTGCTGGACGAACCCACCGCCCACCTGGACGGCGCCTCGGAGGCCGCCGTGGTGGCCGCCGTCCGGAGGCTCGCCGAGGACCCGGCGCGCACCGTGCTGGTCGTCGCCCACCGGCCGGCCCTGCTGGCCGTCGCCGAGGAGCGGATCCGGCTGGCCGGCCCGGCCGCCGAACCACCCGCGCGGGCCGTCACCCCGCTGACCCACAGCGGCCGGCCGACCCCTGCCCCCGCCGGGCCGGAGGAGCCCGCGCCGGAGCCGGAGCCCGCCGCCCCCCGGCTGGCGCTGGCCGTGCTGCTCGGCTCGCTCGCCCTCGGCTGCGCCGTCGCGCTGATGGCCACCTCCGGCTACCTCATCTCCCGGGCCTCCCAGATGCCCCCGGTGCTCCACCTGATGATGGCCGTCACCGCCGTTCGCGCCTTCGGCATCGGCCGCAGCTTCTTCCGCTACACCGAGCGGCTGGTCTCGCACGACGCCGTGCTGCGCACCCTCGGCACCCTGCGGGCCGCCGTCTACCGCCGGCTGACCGTGCTCGCCCCCGCCGGACTGCCCGCCTTCCGGCGCGGCGACCTGCTCTCCCGGCTGGTCGCCGACGTCGACGCGATCCAGGACCACCACCTGCGCTGGCGGCTGCCGGCCGCCGTGGCCGGCGTGGTCGCGCTGGCCTCCACGCTGGTCATGGGCGCCTTCCTGCCCGCCGCCGGGCTGGTGCTCGGCCTCGGGCTGCTGCTCGCCGGGGTGCTGGTGCCCGCGCTGGCCGCCCGCTGGTCGGCTGGCGCCGAGCGGCGCCAGGCCCCCGCCCACGGCCGCCTGGCCACCGCCGTGGTGGACGCCCTCACCGGCACCGCCGAGCTCACGGTGGCCGGCGCGCTCCCCGGCCGGCTGGCGGCCGTCCGCACCGCCGACGCCGCGCTGACCGGCCTGGCCGCCCGCTCGGCGGCCACCACCGCGCTCGGCACCGGGCTGATCGCGCTGCTCACCGGGCTGACGGTGGCGGGATCGGCGGCCGTCGGCATCCAGGGAGTGCGGGGCGGAGTGCTCGCGCCGGTCTGCCTGGCGCTGGTGGTGCTCACCCCGCTGGCCGCCTTCGAGGCCGTCACGGGGATGCCGCTCGCCGTCCGGGCCCGCCAGCGCAGCCGCGCCGCGCAGGACCGGCTGGACGAGGTGCTGCACGCCCCCGCGCCGGTCACCGAACCGCCGTCCCCCGCGGAACTGCCCCGGCAGCCGCTGCCCGTGGCCGTGCGCGGGCTGACCGTACGCCACCCCGGGCAGGCCGCGGACGCCCTCGCCGGGGTGGACCTCGACCTCGCCCCCGGGCGGCGGATCGCCGTGGTCGGCCCGTCCGGCTCCGGCAAGACCACCCTCGCCCAGGCGCTGCTGCGCTTCCTGGAGCCCCGCGCCGGGTCCGTCACCCTCGGCGCGGGCCGTCCACAGGCTGTGGACAGTTGCGCGCTGGCGGGCGAGGACGTCCGCCGGGTGATCGGCCTCTGCGCCCAGGACGCCCACGTCTTCGACAGCTCGCTGCGCGAGAACCTGCGGCTGGCCCGGCCCGGCGCCGACGACGCCGAGCTGCGCGCCGCGCTCGCCGCCGCCCGGCTGCTGGACTGGACGGACGGCCTCCCGGACGGCCTGGACACCATGGTCGGCGAGCACGGTGCCCGGCTCTCCGGCGGCCAGCGCCAGCGGCTCGCGCTCGCCCGGGCGCTGCTCGCGGACTTCCCGGTGCTGGTCCTGGACGAGCCCGCCGAACACCTCGACCTGCCCACCGCCGACGCCCTCACCGCCGACCTGCTGGCCGCCACCGAGGGCCGCACCACCGTGCTGATCACCCACCGGCTCGCCGGGCTGGACGACGGCAGCGTGGACGAGGTGCTGGTGCTGGACGGCGGCCGGGTGGCCGAGCGCGGCCGCTGGTCCGAGCTGGTCGCCGACCCGGACGGGCGGCTGCACGCGATGTGGCGGCGGGAGCGGGAGGCGGACGGCCTGCTGGAGACGGCGGGAGCCGGGGCGGCCGCGTCCGGTCCGGTGGGTTCCGGGGCGGCCGCGTCCTCCTTCGGCTGAAAACCGTACAAACTAGGCTTTCTCCATGGACCCCACGCCGGACCTCCCCGAGGCCGCCCCCGAGGCCGCCCCCGAGTCGACGCCCCACCGGGTGCCCGAGATCGCCTCGCTCGGGCTGGACACCCTGGTCAGCGAGGTCGCGGAGCGCCTGCAGTCGGCCGCCGCGGTCACCGACCGGATGCAGCGGCTGCTGGAGGCGGTCGTCGCCATCGGCGCGGGGCTCGACCTGCACGCCACCCTGCACCGGATCGCCCTGGGCGCCGCCGAACTCGTCGACGCCCGGTACGCGGCGCTCGGGGTGATCGCCCCCGGCGGGAACGGCCTGGCCGACTTCATCCACGTCGGCATCGACGACGACACCGCCGCCGAGATCGGCGACCTGCCCGACGGGCGCGGCATCCTCGGCGCCCTCATCGACCGCCCCGAGCCGCTGCGTCTCGCCGACCTCGGCGCCGACCCGCGCTCCTCCGGCTTCCCGCCGGACCACCCGCAGATGAGGACCTTCCTGGGCGTGCCGATCCGGGTCCGCGACGAGGTCTTCGGCAACCTCTACCTGACCGAGAAGACCGGCGGCGGCGCCTTCACCCCGGAGGACGAACAAGTGGTGCACGCGCTCGCCGCGGCCGCCGGCGTGGCGATCGAGAACTCCCGGCTGTACGAGGAGGGGCGCCGCCGCGAGCGCTGGATCGCCGGGGCCGCCGCCGTCACCACCGCGCTGCTCTCCACCGAGCAGGCCGAGGGCGCGCTGACCGTCGCCGCCGAGCAGGTGCGGGAGCTGGCGGACGCCGCGCTCGGCATGATCCTGCTGCCCACGCGGACCGGCGGGGCCGCGACCGAGGAGGAGGACGGCCAGATGAGGGTCGCCCACGCCTCCGGCGAGGCCGCCGAGTTCGTCCGCGGCGAGCTGCTGCCCAAGGACAGCTTCGCGGCCCGGCTGCTCGCGGGGGAGAGCGTCTACCTGGACGACATGTCCAGCGACCCGACCGTGGTGATCCGGCTCGCCTGCAGCTTCGGCCCGTCCATGGCCGTCCCGATGGTCGCCGCCGGGCGGGTGCTCGGCGGCCTCTGCGTCTGGCGACCGCGCGGCGCCCTGCCCTTCACCGACTCCGAGAAGCAGCTCGCCGAGACCTTCGCCTCGCAGGCCGCGCTCGCCCTGCGCCTCGCCGAGGGCCAGCGCGACCAGCAGCGCCTCGCCGTCTTCCAGGACCGCGACCGGATCGCCCGCGACCTCCACGACCTGGTGATCCAGCGGCTGTTCGCCACCGGGATGATGCTGGAGAGCGCCGCCCGCCGCGCCGTCGTCCCCGAGGTGAGGGCCGGCATCGGCAACGCGGTGGACGAACTGGACGCCACCATCCAGGAGGTCCGCACCACCATCTACGCCCTCCAGCACGACAACCACGGGGACGCCCCCGACACCCTGCGCACCCGTGTGCTGCGGGAGGCCAGCCAGTCCGCCGCGGCGCTCGGCTTCAAGCCCTCGGTGAGCTTCGTGGGGCCCGTGGAGAGCCTGGTCGGTGAGAGCACCGGACGCCAACTCCTGGCCGCGCTGCGCGAGATGCTCTCCAACACGGCCCGGCACGCGCGGGCCTCCCGGGTCGGCGTGGAGGTCGACGCGACCGTCCACCTGGACGACGGCGGCCGGCCGGTCGGCGGTGACCGGGAGTCGCCGGACCGGCCGGGACGACCGGGCGTCCTGCTCACCGTGACCGACGACGGGGTCGGCATCCCGGAGGGCGGCCGGCGCAGCGGTCTGCTCAACCTGACCCGGCGCGCCGAGGCGCTCGGCGGGGCGGCCTGGCACGAGCGCGGACCGCACCGGAGGGGGACGACGGTGCGCTGGTCGGCCCGGCTGCAACCGCGCAACACGCGTTAGGTGAAAGCTGGGCGAGGGAGGACTTCCCGGCCGACGGCGCACGTTGTGAACGCGTCAACGGCCGCTTCGGACACGGCGGTCAGAGGCAGACGCCGGGCAGGAACCGCTCCAGCACGGCCGCGACGCCGTCCTGCTCGTTGCTCACGGTGTGCAGCGGCACCGCCGCCAGCACCTGCGGGTGCGCGTTGGCGACGGCGTACGCGGTGCCCGCCCAGGCCAGCATCTCCAGGTCGTTCGGCATGTCGCCGAAGGCCACCACCTCACTGCGGTCGATCCCGTGCTCGGCGCACCAACGGGCCAGCGTGCTCGCCTTGGTGACGCCGGGCGCGCTGATCTCCAGCAGCGGGATCGGCGAGGAGCGGGTGATCTCGGCCAGCTGCCCGGCGACCCTCCTGGCCTCGGTGAGGAAGGTGTCCGGGTCGAGGTCGGGGTGCTTGGCCAGCAGCTTGAACAGGCCCCGCACCGGGCCGTCCTCGGCCAGCAGTTCCTCGGCCGCGCCGATCGCGCAGACCATGTCGTCGCCCCACATCAGCACCTCGTAGCCGGGCTCGCGGGCCCACCCGTCCGCGTGCTCGAAGGCGAAGGCGGTACCCGGCAGTTCGGTCCGCAGCGCCTCGACGACCGCCAGCGCCGTCCCGGCCGACATCGGGAAGTACTCCACCAGCTCGCCGCGCCGGACGTCCAGGACCGCCCCGCCGTTCGAGCAGATCGCCACCCCGTGCCCGCCGACGTGCGGACGCAGCTGCTGCATCCAGCGCGGCGGCCGCCCGGTCACGAACACCACCTGGATCCCCGCCTCCTCGGCCGCCGCCAGGGCCGCGGCGGTGCGTTCGCTGACGGTGCCGCCGGTGCAGAGCAGGGTGCCGTCCAGGTCGGTGGCGACGAGACGGGGAGCGGTGCGGGGTTCGGTCACCGGTCCATCTTCGCCCATCGCCGCCGCCCGGTCACCGCCCCCGTCACCGCGCCCGTCGGCACCCGCGTGACCGCTCCCGCCACCGCCCCCGTCGGTGCCCGCGTGACCGCTTCCGTGACCGGGCCGGTGACCTGCCGGGCCGGGGCCGACAGCCATGACCGTACGGACGGGTTCCGGCCCAGCACGCACCGTTTCCGGCCGATCCGCCCCCGTACGGAGTGTCGCCGCGGGCCGAACGGGCAGGACTGCTGGCGGTCACCCCGTCGGCAGGAAGAGCCATGCCCACAAGCCAGCTCCGAGACGAGCCGCCCCAGACCCGCCGCCCCGCCGCCTCCCAGCCGGACGAGCCGCCACCCGCCGCCTCCCGCGAACCGGTCCTGCTCGGCGAAGTGCTCTTCCACACCCTCGCCGACCTCGCCCGCCGCGCCCCGGCCCCGGCCGCCGCCCTCCCCGCCCAGCGCACCCGCCCCCACCCGTAGCCGCCCCCCGGCGCGCGCACCGCCGGGCCCATCGCCGGCATCCGGCCGGTGTCGGCGGCCCGCGGCGGGGCACACGGCGCCCATGGGAGACGTTCTCGTCGGCGCGTGTTCATGGACGGACCGCGAACTGCTGTCCAGCGGCTGGTACCCGGAGGGCCACCGCGGCGCGGAGGCCAGACTGCGGTACTACACCACGAGGTTCCCCGTGGTCGAAGTGGACGCCACGTACTACGGGTTGCCCAGCACGCGCAACAGCACCCTGTGGGTGGAGCGTTCGCCGGCGGGCTTCCGGTTCGACGTGAAGGCGTTCTCCCTGCTGACCGGGCACCCGACCCGACCCGGCGCGCTGCCGGCCGAGTTACGGCCCGGCCCCGCCGGGCGGAACGGTCGAACGGCGGCCGACCAGGGACTGCTCGACGAGGTGTGGCGCCGTTTCAGCGGCGCCCTCGAACCGCTGCGCCGGGCGGACCGCCTGGGGACGGTCCTCTTCCAGTTCCCCCCGTGGCTGGCTCCGGGCCCGTCGGCGGTGGCGACGCTGCGCCGGTGCCGGGAGCGGACGGAGGGCTGGCCGGTGGCGGTGGAGTTCCGGCATCCCGACTGGTGGCGTCCGGAGCACCGCGCGTCCACCGTCGGCCTGCTGGCGGACCTGGACCTGACCGCCGTGGCCGTGGACACGGCGCAGTCGCTCCCCACGTCCATCCCGCCGGTCACGCCGGTCACCACCGCCCGCCTCGCGGTGGTGCGCTTCCACGGGCGCAACCGCGCCTGGGGGACGGGCTCGAAGGAGGAGCGGTTCCGCCACCGGTACACGTCCGAGGAGCTCTCGTCCTGGACACCGGCCGTCCGCGCGATGGCCGAGCAGGCCCGCGAGGTCCACGTCCTGTTCAACAACTGCTGCGGCGATGCCGCCGTCCGCGCCGCCGAGACGATGGGCCGGCTGCTCGGCCCCCGGTCCGCCGCCGCCCCGGCGGCCGACCCGGGCACCGCGGCGCGTCCGCCGTGGACGACCGCGCCCCGGTGAGGGGGAACGGCCGCGTGGGAGGCGGCCAGATGGGAGGGGGTGGCGCGCGGAGCTCCTCCGCGAGGCGCCGCCGGCCCACCCGCCGGTGCGCACGCGTAGGGTCGGGGGCATGCGACTGCCTCGGTCAAGCTTCGTTCGCCCATCGCTGCCTGACCAGCGAAGTAGTCGTATTACGAGGAACATCTGCATTACGCGCACGCTATTGTGCGCTTGATAAGGATTTCTGCGCCCTCGCTCCTTCCGCTCTTCCCGAAAGCACAGGCGATCATCGAGCTGGCGGAGAAGGCCATGCCGCACATGGGTCGCTACTGATCACCGAAAACCAGCCTCGGTCACGAGTGGCCGGGTCGACCCGGCACGCGCCGTGTCCTGGTGAACCTCTGCCGACGGCCGCCAGCAGCGAGTTCGCTGAGGCGCTCACCGATCACGGAAACGCCCGGGCGGGGCTCCTGCTCGTAGTACCAGGGCTTGCGCCGGCGCAGCAGCTCCTCGCCGTGCTCGTCCCAGGTGAATCCGGGCTTCCGCAGCAGCTTCCGGAACACCTCGTCGACGGTCTCCGGGTGGGCGGCGGCCAGGCGGCGGAGCGGCAGCGGTGCAATCGACTCCTCGCGCAGGTACACGCGCAGCAGGTCCTGGTGCTGCCTGCGGCCGGGGAGGGCCGGATCGGCGAAGAGGTCCCGCAGCATCCCGTAGTCCGGGTAGAAGTTGAGCCCGTCGACTTCGTCGTAGATGACGCCGACCGTTTCCGATCCCGCGAGTCCCGGCGGCAGTTCGAAGGCCGGGAAGGACAGGCCGGGGAGCTGCCTGCCCCGGGCCCGGTCGGGATGCTCGGCGACGGCGGCTTCCTGCCGGTGCCGGTAGTAGGCGTTGAGCCGCTCCTCGGTTTCGGCAGGGGAAAGGACCAGTTCGTCGCTACCGCAGAACTCGATGAACGCGGCCCGGTCCTCCCGCATCGACTCCCATCCCTGCTCGATCTTCTCGGGGTTGCGGAAGACCAGTTCGGGGTGACCGGCGGCCAGTTGAAGCGCGGCCCGGACGATCTCGGTGGCGCTGGACTTCGGGTAGGACGACATGGTTCCGGAGATCAGCCACGCCCCGTCGACCGAGTGGACGGGCACCAGGCAGGTGTGCAGGAATCCCCCCTTGGACACTCCGCGGAAGGCCGCTGGCCCGACGTTCGCGTACGTGCGGTACTCCAGGTCGTCGATCAGGTTCAGCAGGACGACGGCGTCCCCCTCCTTGCGCCGGATCTCGAAGATGCCCTCGACGGGGTCACGCCAGCCGAGCAGCATCTCCCGATCCGCCTCGGTCAAGCCCCGTCGGCCGGCGACGAACCGGTCCACCACGGTCGAGCCGTCCGGCAGGCGGTACCGCAGGACGAAGTTGTCGATGATCCGGATCGCATCACCTTCCTCCAACTGCCGCCGGGCCCCGGCGGCCTCCAGGAGGAGGGGCGTCAACCACCGGTCGAAGCGCGCGCTCTGGGCGAAGGCGACGAGTTCACCCTTCAGTTCGGAGCTTCGCTCGATCAGGTCGCGCAACGACGCCCCATCCTCGTTCCTCACCACGGCAGCCATGCAGGCCCTCTCGATCGTGAAGGTTCCGACGCTCACTGCGTCCAGTAGTAGCGGTACGCCTCGACCCACTCCGCTCCGTCCGGAGCCGGGTCCGGCAACGGAAGGTCCAGCAGCCCGATCGCCTGCCGGAACCCACCGCGGGTGCACAGGGCGACGATCCTTCCGTCCGGTGAGAGGTCGATGCCGCGCACGGTCACCTCGGTGCCCAGCACCGAGGTGCTGAACGGCACCGCCAGGTTCTCCTCGACGGCGGTGAACAGAGCCGACAGCTCCTCGTGCTCGTCGTAGGTGTCGACCGTCGCTTCCTCGACCAGAGCGGCCAGCTCTCGCCTGCTCATCGTGCCCATGGCGCCACGCTAGCGGACCTGCTCGTGCCGACGTGCGGGCGGTCCGAAGTCCCGCCGTCCGCACGCGTAGGGTCGGGGGCATGCGACTGAGTACCGTGATCCTCCCCATCCACCGGTGGAGCGAGGGCCAGAAGATCTGGCGGCGCGCCGAGGACCTCGGCTTCCACGCCGCGTACACCTACGACCACCTGTCCTGGCGGTCGTTCCGCGACGAGCCGTGGTTCGGGTCCGTGCCGACGCTGACGGCGGCGGCCTGCGCGACGGAGCGCCTGCGCCTGGGCACGCTGGTGACCTCGCCGAACTTCCGCCACCCGGTCACGCTGGCCAAGGAGCTGATCACGCTGGACGACGTGTCCGGCGGACGGGTGACGCTCGGGATCGGCGCCGGCGGCACCGGTTTCGACGCCACCGCGATGGGCCAGGAGGCGTGGTCGCCGAAGGAGCGGGCGGACCGCTTCGGCGAGTTCCTGCCGCTGCTGGACGAGCTGCTGCGCCAGGACGCCACCACCCGCGAGGGCACCTACTACTCCGCGGTCGAGGCCCGGAACATCCCCGGCTGCGTGCAGACCCCGCGGGTGCCGTTCTACGTCGCCGCGACCGGCCCGCGCGGCCTGAGGCTCGCCGCCGAGTACGGCCAGGGCTGGGTGACCTACGGCGACCCGAAGGGCCCGGCGGACGTGCCGGTGGAGCAGGCGCCCGGGGTGATCGCACAGCAGATCGCGAAGCTGACGGCGGCCTGCGAGGCGCGCGGCCGGGACGTCGCGACGCTGGAGAAGGTGCTGCTCCAGGGGTCGACGGCGGAGCGGCCGCTG
This sequence comes from Kitasatospora sp. NPDC048194, assembly GCF_043202455.1. Classification (NCBI taxonomy): domain Bacteria; kingdom Bacillati; phylum Actinomycetota; class Actinomycetes; order Kitasatosporales; family Streptomycetaceae; genus Kitasatospora; species Kitasatospora sp. NPDC048194. The sequence continues at coordinate 226,807 of NZ_JBIDAK010000003.1, read as the reverse complement.
CAGTCGGTGGACGCCTTCGTCGACTGGGCGGGCACCTACCGGGAACTGGGCATCACCGAGCTGGTGATCCACTGGCCGGTGCCGGACTCGGTCTTCGAGAACGACCTCGCCGTCTTCGAGCGGATCGCCACCGAGGGCCTCGCCCAGCTGGGCTGAGCCCGTCGCCGGGTCGGAACCGCCACCGGCCCGGCGGCTCCGACCAGGGCGCCCGCGCCGCCCCCCTGCGGGGCGACCGGGCACGGGCCGGTTCCGTCGTAGCGCCGCCGGGCAGCAGCCGAGCGGCGGCCGCGGAACGGCGCTACGCGGTGGCCCCCGTGGGGCGCCGGCGGGCGGTGGAGTCCCAGCCCTGCCGGTGGAGGCGCTCGAAGCCGTCCAGCAGGACGTCCAGGGCGAACTCGAACTCGAACTGGTCGTCGCAGCCCCCGCCCGGGGCCGATCCCCCGTCGCGGGAGCCGGCCGTGGCCATCTCGATGATGTGCGGGTACCGCGCCGCCAGCTGGTCGAACATGGCGGCCCGGGCCTCCGGGTCCGCGGGGGGCGGCGGCGTGGGGAACAGCTCCTGGGTGAACCCCCACATGCGGCTGCCGAGGGCGTGCATCGCGTGGTGGGTGAGGTCGACGGAGAAGCCGCCGGCCCGGAACATGCCGATCAGCGAGTCCATGTAGTCCAGCACGACCGGCGTGGCGTGCCGGCGTGACTCGACCACCTGGGACGCCCAACGGTGGCTCAGCAGCGCCTGCCGGGCCGAGAGGATCCGCTGCCGGATCGCGTCCTTCCAGTCGGCGCCCCGGGCGGGCGGGGCGATCTCGCCGACGATGACCTCGACCATGCCGTCGAGCAGCTCCTCCTTGTTCGCCACGTGCTTGTAGAGAGCCATGGGAACGACGCCCAGCCGCTCGGCGAGACTGCGCATGCTCAGCGCGTCGATGCCGATCTCGTCGGCGAGCGCCACCGCGGCGCGCAGCACGCGGTCCCGGTTCAGCGGGGCGCGGCGCGGGGTTTTGGCGGGCCCGGTCATGCCGCCCGCCGCCGAGTCGCCCGCCCCCGGGTGGTCCGTCGCCGAGCCGCCCGGTGATGAACGAACGCGCCGCTTGACATGGTGTACAGCATACACCTACGTTTTCGGAGCCTGAGGTGTACGCCGTACGCCTCCCTGTGCGGGAGACTCCCATGACGTCAACCAGAAGAACCGCCGCGATCGCCGGCGCCCTCTACCTCGTCACCCACGTCACCTCCGTCGCGGCCCTCGCCCTCTACGGACCGGTCCTGCACCACTCCGACTACGTCGTCGGCCCGGGCCCCGACACCCGGGTGCTGCTCGGCGCGTTCCTGGAGGTGGTCCTGGCCCTCGCCGTCGTCGGAACGGCGGTCGCGCTCTTCCCCGTCGTCAGGAGCCGCAACGAGGGCGCCGCCCTCGGCTACGTCGCACTGCGCACCCTCGAAGCCGGCGTCATCGCCGTGGGCGTCGTCCCGCTCCTCGCCGTCGTGACGCTGCGGCAGGACCCGGCCGGTGCGACCGGCACCGAGGCCGTCACACTCGGACACGCGCTCGTCGCGTTCCACAACTGGACGTTCCTGCTCGGACCGGGCTTCGTCTGCGGGACGAACACGGTGCTGCTCGCGTACCTGCTCCACCGGGCCGGGCTGGTGGCCCGCTTCATCCCCGTGCTGGGGCTGGTCGGCGGGCCCCTGGTCTTCGCCTCGGGTGCCGCCCAGATGTTCGGCGGCTACCAGCAGTTCTCGGTGTGGGCGGCCCTCGCCGCCGTCCCGGTCTTCCTCTGGGAGATCTGCCTCGCCCTCCACCTGATCCTCAAGGGCTTCCGGCCGTCGGCCGCGGCGAGCCCCGCCGCGGCGCCGGTCGAAGCCGGTGCCGCGGCCGGCGCCGGTGCCGGGTAGCCCGGGGCCGGCCGCCGGTGTCCCCGGGGAGGCGGGGCGACGCCTCCGGTGACGCCCGGCCGGACCGTGTGGTGACGCCTGGCCGGAGCGCACGGTGACGCCTGGTCAGGGGTCCGGTTGCGCCCGGTCAGAGCGTGCGGTTGCGCCCGGCGCCCCAGCCGGCCGCGCCGACCACCGCGACCAGCACCAGCATCAGCGCCAGGGTGGCCTCCCAGCCGCCGGTGAGCTGGTGCAGCGCACCGGCGCCGACCGGGCCGGCCGCCGCCACCAGGTAGCCGACCGCCTGGGACATCCCGCCCAGCTGGGCGGCGCCGGCCGCGGTGCCGGTGCGCAGCACGATGAACGCCAGACCCAGGCCGAGCGAACCGCCCTGGGCCACGCCGAGGACCGCCGCCGACGCCCAGGCCGCGGAGACCGGCGCGACCAGCAGCATGGCGATGCCGAGCCCGTTCAGGGCCGCCATGGTCACCGCGAGGGCACGCTGGCTGGTCATCCGTCCGGCCATCAGCGGCACCAGGAAGGCGCCGGCGACCTGCACCAGGTTGGAGAAGGCGAAGACCAGGCCGGCCTGGCCGCGGTCCATGCCGTGGTCGGCCAGGATGGTCGGCATCCAGGCGACCAGGGTGTAGACGAGCAGCGACGAGATGCCCATGAAGAGGCTGATCTGCCAGGCCAGCGGGGACTTCCAGATGCCCTCGACCGGCTTGCCCGGCTGGGCCGCCGCGGCCACCGCCGCCTTCTCCTGCCGGGAGCGCAGCACCTGCGGCAGCCAGGCCGCCGCCGCGACCAGGGCGAGCAGCGACCAGGCGCCGAGCGAGGCGCGCCAGCCGCCGCCCAGCGCGTGTTCCAGCGGCACGGACGTCCCGGCGGCCAGGGTGGCGCCGACGAGCATGGTGGTCGAGTAGACGCCGGTCATGGTCGCCGCGCGGTCCGGGAACTCCCGCTTGACCAGGCCGGGCATCGACACGTTCAGCACCGCGATGGCCACGCCGATCACCACGCAGCCGGCGTACAGCGCGAGCACCGACGGCAGCACCCGCAGCAGCACGCCCGCGCCCAGCACCAGCACCGCACCCAGCACGACCCGCTCGGCGCCGAACCGGCGGGTCAGCCGGGGGGTGAGCGGAGCGCCGACGCCCTGGAAGAGCACCGGCACGGTGGTGATCAGCCCGCTCGCGGTGGCCGAGAGGCCGAAGGTCCGCTGGATCTCGCCGACCATCGGGGAGATCGCCGCCAGGCAGGCGCGCATGTTCAGCGCGACCAGCACGATGCCGGTCAGCAGCAGGGCGGGGTGGGCCAGCCGGGAGCGCAGGGGCAGCGGGGCGGTGGTGGTGGTGACATCCGGCTGCGGGGCACGGGTGACGGCCATGGGTGTGCTGTTCTTTCGTGACGCGGGGTTCTGGGAGTCCGGGGGCGCGAACGGGCGGGCGCGGGCCGGTGGCCGGCGGCGCGGAGGTGCTCGGGCGGAGGGTGCGAGGGCCGGGGTGCGGGAGCGGCGGAGCCGGCGTCCCGCGCCGCCCTACTTCCGGGCCGCGATGGCCGCGAGCAGCTGCTCGACGGCCGCGGTCGGCTCGGCGAGCAGCGCGCGGCACGCCGCCTCGGCACGGTCCGGGTCACCGCTCTCGATCGCGTCGACCAGCGCCGCGTGGGTGGCCACGACCACCTCGGGCATCTCGTGGTCGCCGAACGCGGAGGTCATCGACTCGCGTACGGACGCGCCGAAGTAGCGGTACACCTCGGCCAGTGCCGGGTTGTGCGCGGCCTCGACGACGGCGGTGTGGAACTCCAGGTCGTGCTCGACGGTGGCCTCGCGGCCGGCCCGCTCGGGGTGGGCCGCGATCACCTCGGCCTCGCGGGCGAGCGCGGCCCGCATCCGCCGGATGTCCTCGGGGGTGTGCCGCAGCGCGGCCAGTCGGGCGCCTTCGGTCTCCAGCGCCGCGCGGACCTCCAGGACGTCCCGGATGCCCGAGCGCTGGACGCCGCGCAGCACCGCCGCCGGGTCGCTGGTGGACCGTACGAAGGTCCCCTCGCCCTGCCGCGAGACGAGCATCCCGGCGTGCACCAGCACCCGGATCGCCTCCCGCACGGTGTTCCGCCCGACCTGCAGCCGCTCGGCGAGCTCGTGCTCGGTGGGGATCTGCGACCCCACCGGCCAGGTGCCGTCGGCGAGCTGCTCGCGCAGCTGGTCGATCGCGGTGTCCACCAGGGAACGCCGTCCGGCCGCCTGCAGACCGTTGCCGTCGCCGCTCATTCCGGGCCTCCCTTCGCACACCGTCGATCGGACATCGGTCATCCTACAACCGCTTGCCCGGTCATCCTACAACTGCCCGGGGTCTGCCCCCGGTCTGCTCCCGGGAGGGAGCGGGCCGGAAGGGGAAGGAGCGGCAGGAAGAGGAGGGCGCCCGGTCAGCGGACCGGGTAGAGGCGCTCCAGGACGACGGCCACGCCGTCCTCGTCGTTGCCCGCGGTGACCTCGTCGGCGACGGCGAGCAGTTCCGGGTGCGCGTCGGCCATGGCGACACCGTGCGCGGCCCAGCCGAACATCGGGATGTCGTTGGGCATGTCGCCGAAGGCGATGGTGTCGGCGGCGCGCACGCCCAGCCGGCGGGCGGCGACGGCCAGACCGGTGGCCTTGGACAGGCCCAACGGCAGCAGTTCGACCACGCCCGCCCCGGCCATCACCACGCCCACCAGGTCGCCGGCGGCGCAGCGGGCGGCCTCGGCGAGGGCGTCGTCGGTCAGCCGGGGGTGCTGGATGTACAGCTTGCTGACCGGGGAGGCGAGCAGTTCGGCGCGGTCGACCCGGACGACCGGCAGGTCCGAGCCGATCAGCAGCTCGTAGCCGGGGCCGGCCAGCACCTGGCCGTCCAGACCGTCCTGGTTCGCGGCGACGGCCAGCGGGCCGGTCTCGGCCTCGATCTTCTCGATCGCGACCGCCGCGAGCCGGCGGTCCAGGGTGAGCGAGGTGAGCAGCTTGTGCGCGCCCGCGTCGTAGACCTGGGCGCCCTGGCCGCAGACCGCTATCCCGGTGTAGCCGATCTCGTCGAACACCGGACGGGCCCAGACGGCCGAGCGCCCGGTCACCACGATGTGCAGCGCGCCCGCGCCGACGGCCGCGGCCAGGGCGGCGCGGGTGCGCTCGGAGACGGTCCCCCAGCTGGTCAGCAGGGTGCCGTCGAGGTCGGTGGCGACCAGCCGGTAGGGCAGGTCGCCACCGCCGGGGTGGGCGGGAGAGGTCACTTGACCGGCTCGATGACGGCGCGTCCGCCGAGGTACGGCCGCAGCGCCTCCGGCACGACGACCGAGCCGTCGGCCTGCTGGTGGTTCTCCAGGATCGCCACGATGGTGCGCGGGACGGCGACCAGGGTGCCGTTCAGGGTGGCGAGCGGGCGGGTCCTGCCCTCCTCGCGCATCCGGATCGACAGGCGGCGGGCCTGGTACTCGGTGGTGTTGGAGGTCGACGTGACCTCGCGGTACTTGCCCTGGGTGGGGATCCAGGCCTCGATGTCGAACTTGCGCGCGGCCGAGGCGCCGAGGTCACCGGAGGCGACGTCGATCACCCGGTACGGCAGCTCCAGCGCGTTGAGGAAGTCCTTCTCCCACTGGAGCAGGCGGCGGTGCTCGTTCTCGGCGTCCTCGGGCGTGGTGAAGACGAACATCTCCACCTTCTCGAACTGGTGGACGCGGATGATGCCGCGGGTGTCCTTGCCGTAGGTGCCGGCCTCGCGGCGGAAGCAGGACGAGTAGCCGGCGTAGCGCAGCGGCAGCTTGTCGGCGTCGATGATCTCGTCCATGTGGTACGCCGCCAGCGGGACCTCGCTGGTGCCGACCAGGTACTTGTCCTCGTCGCCGAGGTGGTACACGTTCTCGGCGGCCTGGCCGAGGAAGCCGGTGCCGTCCATGGCCGCCGGGCGGACCAGGGCCGGGGTGATCATCGGGATGAAGCCGGCCGCGGTGGCCTGGGCGATCGCCATGTTGACCAGGGCGAGCTCCAGCAGCGCGCCGACGCCGGTCAGGTAGTAGGAGCGGGCACCGGCGACCTTGGCGCCGCGCTCGGTGTCGATCGCGCCCAGCAGCTGGCCCAGCTCGACGTGGTCGCGGGGCTCGAAGCCCTCGGCGGCGAAGTCGCGCGGGGTGCCGATCTCCTCCAGGGTGACGAAGTCCTCCTCGCCGCCGACCGGGGCGGCCGGGTCGATGAGGTTCGCCAGGGAGCGGAGCAGGCGGTCCGCCTCCTCCTTGGCCGCGCTCTGCTCGGCGTCCGCGGCCTTGACCTCGGCGGCGAGCTCCTTGGTGCGCTGCAGCAGGGCGGTCTTCTCGTCGCCCTTGGCCTGGGCGACCTGCTTGCCGAGCACCCGCTGCTCGTTGCGCAGTTCGTCGAAGCGGCTGCCCGAGGACCGGCGCCGTTCGTCGGCGGAGAGGAGGGCGTCGACCAGGTCGACGTCCTCGCCACGGACGCGCTGCGAGGCGCGCACTCGGTCAGGGTCCTCACGGAGCAGGCGAAGGTCAATCACAGGGCCAAGCGTACCGGGCGGCGGTTCCTCCACCGGTACCGGTTTTCCCCTGGGGATAACTCCCCGGCGCCTGTGGATAACCGTTGGGGAGAACCGGCCGCAGCCGGGTTATCCACAGGTCGGCGGCCGGGGCTGTGGATCGATGGGGAGGGCGGCACTCCGCTCACCGGAACCAGCGAATTGAGGTTTCAAACCTCAATGGGCCTTCTCGGGTGAGGGAATTGAAGCACTCAAACGGGTGATTTGCAGGGAAGGGGGTGACTCTGGGCCGATTAGTCATCTCTGCGACGCAAACAGATGATCCGACCAGTTCTGGGCAATGGCTATACCGGTTTGTCGACTCATCCCCAGGCCTGTGGATAACTTTCGGCTGTGGACAGCGGGGAGGCCTGTGGACAGCGGCCTCCGGCCCCGGGGCGGGCTGTGGACGACGGAACGGTCACCCGCCCGGCGTGATCACCCCGGTCGACAACGGTCGGCACCGATCAGGAAAAGCGGAAGGGATCACCAAGGCCGGAAGGGCCGCCAGGAGTGCCCTCGGAAGGGCCGGCGGCCGGCTCAGACGTCCCCGCGGCCGTCGAGCGCCCGGGAGAACCAGTCCGCCGCCGCGGCGAAATCCTCGTCCGAGGTCCCCGGCCGCCGGTGCTTGGACACCTGGCGGTCGGCGCGCGGATAGGAGCCGAGGAACCGCACCTGGGGACAGATCCGCTTGAGCCCCATCATCGCCTCGGCCACCCGGCGCTCGGACAGGTGCCCCTCGCAGTCGATCAGGAAGCAGTAGCTGCCCAGCCCCTCCCCGGTCGGCCGGGACTCGATCCGCATCAGGTTGACCCCGCGCACCGCGAACTCCTGGAGCAGCTCCAGCAGCGCACCCGGGTGGTCGTCCGGCAGCCAGACCACCATCGAGGTCTTGTCCGCCCCGGTCGGCGAGGAGACCCGCCCCGGGCGGCCGACCAGGACGAAGCGGGTGGTCGCGCTCTGCGCGTCCGCGATGTCCTTGACCAGCGGGTCCAGCCCGTAGATCGGCGCCGCGAACTCGCCCGCGAACGCCCCGTCGAACCGGCCCTCGGCGACCAGCCGGGCGCCGTCCGCGTTGGAGGCCGCCGACTCCCAGGTCGCGTCCGGCAGGTTGGCCGCCAGCCAGCGGCGCACCTGCGACTGGGCCACCGGGTGGCTGGTCACCGTCTTGATCCCGGACAGCTCCGTCCCCGGTCGCACCAGCAGCGCGAAGGAGATCGGCAGCAGCACCTCGCGGTAGATCATCAGCGGGGTGCCGGAGGCCAGTTCGTCGTTGGTCGCGGTGACCGCGCCCTCCACCGAGTTCTCGATCGGCACGAACGCCCCCGCGGCCTCGCCGCCGCGCACCGCCTCCAGGGCGAGCGCCACCGAGGACAGCGGCACCAGCTCCCGGGTCGCCGCCTCGGGCAGGGTGTGCAGCGCCGCCTCGGTGAAGGTGCCGGCCGGGCCGAGGTAGGTGTAGCGGGTGGCCGACATGACGCCTCCGTGGGGAATGGGTGCCGCCTGGGTCCGATGGTGCCGAGGCAGTCACCATAACGATTTCCCGGCCCCGGCAGGAAAGGCGTTCCGCTGGCCGGGACCGCCCGCGGACACGGCGTCCGCCGCGGGCCGCCGGGAGCGCCGGGGGCTCCGCGGCCCCGGGGGGCCGTCCCCGGGGCCGTACCGAAGCGGCGGGCCCGGGGCCGGTCCGCTACCCCTCCAGGAGCTGCTGCCCGAGGTAGCCCTGGGCGGGCACGCCCGGCGGCACCGCGTACAGCCCGCTCGCCTCGTGCCGCAGGAAGCGGGAGAGGCCGTCGCCGCGGGAGAGTTTGCGCTGCACGGGGGTGAAGCCCTTGCGCGGGTCCGCCTGGAAGGCGAGGAACAGCAGCCCGGCGTCCGGCGAACCGTCCGGCAGCAGACCGTCGTGGTACGAGAAGCCGCGCCGCAGCATCGCCGCGCCGCCGTTGGCCGCCGGGGCCGCGACCCGTACGTGGGCGTCGGCGGGGATCGCCAGGCCGCCGTCCGGGCCCTGTGCGGACAGGTCCACCGCGGTGCCCTCGCCGGAGCCGGCCGGTGCGCTCAGCGGCGAGCCGTCCGCCTTGCGCCGCCCGATCACCCGTTCCTGCCGGTCCACCGGCAGTTCCTCCCAGTGGTCCAGCAGCATCCGGATCCGCCGGAACACCAGGTACGAGCCGCCGGCCAGCCAGGCCGGCTGGTCCCCGCCGCCCGCGCAGAACACCTTGGCGGCGAAGCCCTCCTCGCCCGGCTTGGGGTTGTTGGTGCCGTCGATCTGGCCCATCAGGTTGCGCCCGGTCATCGGCCGCGCGGTCGCACCCGGGGTTCGGGCGAAGCCGGCCGACTGCCAGCGCGGCGCCGCCGTCCCGGCCGCCAGCTTCTGCAGCGTCCGCAGCGCGTGCACGGCGACCAGCGCGTCGTCGGCGCCGACCTGCACGAACAGGTCGCCGTCGCCGCGGGCCGGGTCGAGCGCGTCGCCGGGGAACGCGGGCAGCGGCTCGAGCGCCGCGGGGCGGCGGTCGGCCAGCCCGGCCTTGTCGAACAGGGCGGCGCCGAAGCCGACCGTGACCGTGAGCGAGCACGGCCCGGCGTCCAGCGCGACCTGGTTGTCGAACTCCTCGGCCGGCTCCCCGGCGGTCAGCCGGTCCACCGCCTTGGTCCAGCGCTGGAGCAGGGCGCGCAGCCCGTCCCGGCCGGCCCCGGCGGCGAGGTCGAACGCGGCCAGCCGCACCTCGGCCTGCTGCGGTTCGAGGATGCCGGCCTGGTGCTCGCCGCGGAACGGCACCCGGCCCGTGCCGAGCGCGCCACCGCCGTCCGCCCCGCTACCGGCCCGGTCGCCGGCCGGACGGTCGTAGGCGACCGCCCCGGCCGCCCCGGCCCCGGCGCCGACCAGCAGCCCGGCGCCGGCCGTGCCGAGCAGCGTCCGGCGGGTGACACCCGCCGGGCCGGCGGCGCCGGCCGTGCCCGTCCCGTTCCCGTCCACCGCGTTCACCCGACCTTGAACTGCTGGGTCGGGGTGGTCTGGTCGATGTCCGAGGAGCGGATCTGCACCGAGACCACCCAGGTGCCGGCCAGCGGCAGCTGCGCGGTGCCGCTCCAGCGGCCGGTGCCCTCCGGGGTGAGCGTCACCGGCAGCGGGCCCAGGTCGCGGTCCGGGAGGGTGAAGGCGAGCTGCACCTCCGGAACGTCCACCGGCTTGCCGTCGGCGCCGTCCAGCGCGAGCTTCACCTCGTTCGGTCCCGTCCCGGCCGGGTTGACGCTGACCGTTGCGGTGCCCTTGGCGTTCGGCGTCCGGCCCTTGGTGTCGTAGGGCAGCTTGAGCTCCACCGTGCGGCCCGGCTCGGTCTGCGGCGCCGCCGCGGACCCGCCCGCCGGAGCGGCGCTCCCCGCCGCCGTGACCGCGCCCGCCACCCGCCCGGGCGGGGAGTTGGTGAGCATCGTGGTGACCACCAGCACCGCCACCGCGACGAGCGCCTCGACCAGCACCGAGCGGCGCAGCCCGGCCCGGGTCGGGGTCAGGGCGCGGTCGCGCCCGGCACTCGCCCGGGCGGCCCGCTGCCGGTCCAGCTGCGCCTGCCGGACCGGGTCCTCGCTGAGCGCCGGGGCGCCGACCGGCTCGGGCACCTCGGCCCGTTCGACCTCCGCGGCCTCGGCGGGCGCCGAGCGCAGCCGGGCCAGCCGGCCGCGGGACACCCACGCGACGCCGAGCATGGCGGCCACGCAGCCGGACTTCACCAGCAGCAGCCGCCCGTACTCGGTGCCGGTCAGCGCGCCCCAGCTGCCCAGGCCCCGCCAGGACTGGTAGACCCCGGTGACGACCAGGGCGGCCACCGAGCCGAAGGCGACCTTCGAGAAGCGCTCCACCACCTCGGCGCCGACCCCCTCGCGCAGCGCGACCAGCAGCGCGGCCAGGCCGCCCAGCCAGAGCGCCATCGCGATCAGGTGCAGCACGCCGAACGGCAGCGCCAGCCAGACCTGGATGCCCACCGAGGCGTGGTCGGCACCCACCCAGGTCGCCGCGAGGGCGACGGACAGCACCAGTCCGGCCACGCCCAGACCCAGGCGGGCGTCGCGCAGCGGCCGTTCGGCGGCCCGCTGCTCCAGCTCGCGCAGCTCGGCCGCCTCGTCGTCGTCCTGGTCGGCGGGACCCCGGGCCTCCTCGCCGTCCGGTGCGGCGGCCGTCCGGTGCGGCTGCCCCAGCTGCCCGACCAGCAGCGACAGGAAGATCCCGCCCGCGGCGAGCAGCAGCAGCCGGGCGGCCAGCGCGGTGCCGATCCGCTCGTCCAGCGTGGCGCGCACCAGCGACAGGTCGAGCGCCTTCCCGAGGCCGGAGCCGCGCTCGTAGGGGCCGCGCAGCATCAGCACCGCGACGGTGGAGGCCAGCAGCGCCGTCCAGCCGGTCATCAGCAGCCGCTGCACCGGACGCCTGGCGGCCCCGGCCGGCCAGCAGACCAGCACGAACCCGGCCACCCCGGCGAGCAGGGCGAACGCCGCGTACGCCACGGTGCGCCCGGTGCCGTACAGGGCGGCGACCAGGCCGTCCGCGTCGGCGCCCTGCAGCGCGGTGGCGGAGACGGAGGTGTCGGAGGGAGCGCCGACGGAGAAGGTGAACGCGCCGCCGACCGGGTGCGAGTCCTCCGAGACGGCCCGCCAGGCGACCGTGTAGGTGCCGTTGGCGATCCCGCTCCGCAGCCCCACCCGGGCGGTGTCGCCCCGGCCGTCGGCGTGGGCCGGGTTCCCGGTGTCCACGGCCTTGCCGGCCGGGTCCAGCACCCGTACGGAGTCACCGGAGAGCGACACCGTCTCGCTGAAGGTCAGCGTGACCGCCTGCGGGGCCGTGGCGACCACGGAGTTCTGCCGCGGGTCGGTGGACTCCAGGGTGGCGTGGGCGGAGGCCGGGCCGGCGCCGGCGAGCACCAGGGCGAACAGCGTGCCGAGCATCGCGAGCGCTCCGGCGATGCGCCGGGCTGCCGTCCGCCGGAGCGCGGTCCGCTCGGACGCGGTCGGCCCGGAGGCGGTCCGCCGGACGGTGGCCCGGTGGGGTGCGGTCCCGCGGTGCGAGGCCTGCTGCATGCTGGGGTCCCCTAACTCCGGCCGGGCCGGTAGGTGAGCTCCTTGACCGGCACCTTGACCGCGATCGTGCCGGACTTGGCGAAGGTGAGGTCGAGCTCCAGCTCGTCGCCCAGGGCCGGGGCCTTCTGCCACCCCATGATCATCAGGTGGGTGCCGCCGCGGGCGAGCTCCAGCGCGCCGTGCGCGGGCACGTCCAGGCTGTCCACCTGCTCCATGCTGGACGCGGTCGAGCGGTGGATGGTGACGGACTCGGCGGCCGGACTGGTCACCTTCACCAGCTGGTCCGGCCCGCCGTCGTTGCGGACGGTCAGGTACCCGGCGCCCATGCCCCCGGCCGGGGGCAGCGGGATGTACGGGTCGGCCACGCTCAGCTTCGCCGGGCCCGCGCTCGAGGCGCCGTCCTGGCCGCCCGTCCCGCAGGCGGCCAGGATGGCACCGCCGCCCAGGGCGGTGGCGACCACGGCGCCCAGCAGGGCGGACCGGCGGAACCGCCGGGTGCCGGGAGCCACCGCGGTCACGCCGCGACCCCCTTGGCGAGCAGCGGCAGGTCGTGCTCGTAGGTCTTCTCCTCGGTGCCGCTCATGTAGAGCACGTGCGCCCTGTCGTCCGAGGGGAGGAAGGCCAGCACCTGGGCGCCGTGGGTGGAGGTGACCGTGCCGTCCGGGTTGACGACCGGGTCCTCGATCATGATGCCGAGCGACCTGGCGGCGGTCTTCACCTTCTCCAGGTCGCCGGTGAGGCCTATGAAGTCGCCGCCCATCGAGTCCAGCCAGGTGCGCAGCACCTTCGGGGTGTCGCGCTTCGGGTCGGTGGAGACGAAGACGACGTCGATCTTCTTCCGGTCCTCCGCGGAGAGCGACTTCATCGCGACGCCGATGTCGCCCATGGTGGTCGGGCAGACGTCCGGGCAGTTGGTGTAGCCGAAGAACAGCAGGGTGGTCCTGCCGTTGGTCCGCTGCCGCAGGTCGTACGGCTGCCCGGAGGTGTCGGTCAGCTGGAGGTCGGGCTTCTCGAAGTTCTTCGCCAGCTTGGTGCCCTCGTACGGGCTGTCGTCCTTCTGCTGGGTGACCTTGGCGGTGGTCGAGCCGCCGCCGGAGGAGCCGCAGGCCGAGAGGGTCAGGGCGGCCGCCAGCGCGAGGGCGGCGGCGCCGGCCAGCCGGGCGGTGCGGCCGGAGCGGTGGGTGCGGGTGACGCGGGGCATGGGAGTTCCGATCGTGCGCGGTGGACCGCCGGCGGGGCCGCGTCCGGAGTGGGCGCGGCCCCGCCGGCGCGGGGATCAGGAGGCCGAGCCGCTGCTCTTGCGGCGCAGGCCGAGCACGCCGACGGCGGTGCCGATCACGCCGACCACGATGCCGACCACGCCCAGGGTCCGGGCGGTGCTGTCGCTGGACTTGTCACCGCCGTCCGAGGCGGCGGCGTGGTCGGAGCTGCCGCCGTGGGCGTCGGCCGCCGGGGAGGCGGTGGCGGTGACGCCGTGGCCGTCACCGGCGGCGGCCTTGGTGAGCTTCAGCACCGGGGCCGGGTGGGCCGGCTCGGGCTGGCCGGCCTGGGCCTCGTCGATCCAGCGGACGACGTCGCCGTTGTCGTAGGTCTGGAGGGCCTTGAAGGCGAGGCTGTCGGCGTCGGTCGGCAGCGGGCCGAGCGAGACCCGGAACTCCTGGAACTGGCCGGGGGCGATCTTGGTGCCGGCGTCGGCGGTCCAGGTGATCTTGGAGACGGCCTCGTTGACGTCGCTGCCGTGCACCTTGAGCGGCTTGTCGAGCTTCGACTTCTCGACGGTGGCGGTCCAGCCCGGCATCGGCAGGGTCCGGACGGAGGCCAGCGGGTGGTCCAGCGGAAGGTTGACCTCCAGCTTCACCGTGCTCGCCGTGTCGCTCTCGTTCGGCACCTGGAAGTTCACGGCCGCGTAGCCGCCCTGGGCGGCCGAGCCCGGGTTCACGGTGACGTGCGCGAAGGCCGGGCCGGCCAGCGCCACCACGGAGGCGGCGGCGGTCAGGGCGACGGCGGCGAGACGGCGGGCAGGAAGGGAACGCATGATGCGGGTCTCCGATCGGAGCTCGGCGGCCCTTCGGCACCGGGCGACGGTGGACCGTGCCTCGGCGGGGCCGCACGTGGGGACGTGGGGGGAAACCTGGGGCCGCCGTCGCTGTGGGGGACGGACCGGCCCGGACACGCGCACGCCCGGAACCCGCCACCGCTCAGCGGTACCGGCGACACCGGGTCAGTGCGCGAACGCCCCGCACGGCGGACCGCGCCGCACCACGCTGTGCCGCAGCACCGCACCCGCCGGGAGCAGCCCCTCGCCGCCCCCGGTCCCGAACCGGCGGACCGGACCGGCCACGCCGAACAGGCCGCGCAGCAGCGCGACCACCAGCACCAGCGCCGACCGCAGCGGCGCCGCCCAGTGCTCCCGGGCCGCCGACGCGGCCACCCGCACCAGCCGCCACAGCGCCGCCTCGCCGCGCCGCAGCCACCAGCCCGCCACCAGCGCGGCGGCCAGGTGCCCGGCCAGCATCGAGGGCGTCATCCCGAGCACGCCGCCCTGCCACCACGGCACGACGGCGTACGCGTGCGCGTCCAGACCCGCCGAGGTGACCAACTGCTCCGGGGAGGCACCGCCGGACAAGCCGATCAGCGTGCCCGGCCGGGCCTCGTTGCAGAGCAGCCGGCCGGCCGCCTGCGGCATCGTCATCGCAGCGTGGTGGGCGCCGCCGGGGACGCCGGCGAAGCCGTCGAGGAAACCGGGGAAGCCGTGGAACAGGCAGTGCAGCCCGAGCTGCCCCGCGCCGAGCGCCCCGGCGATGGCCGTCAGCGAACGCTCCCGGCCGCCGCACGCCACCGCCAGCAGCAGCACCGCGGCGAAGCCCGTCGCCAGCGCGGCCGGCGGCACGTCGCCGCCACCCGCCAGGGCGTGCCCGGCGGCCGCGATCAGCGTGCACACCAGCGCGAAGGGGACCGCCCGGGCAAGCCGCAGGTCCCAGGCGGCAGCCCCCACCGGCCGGACCGGTACGGGGGCGCCCGGGAGCGGGGCGGCGGGGAGGGCAGTCATGGCCGGGCCATCATCTCATCGCGTACACCGCCGACACCGGCAGGGTGGGAAATCCGTACGAATGCCCCGTTCGGCAGCGGCGTGCACGGGCCCATGTGCGCCCTTCGGCACAGACCCCGTCCCCAGTCCATCCGCCGAACGGGCGGTACCCGCCCCCGGGCACGGTTCACCGCCGAATCGCCCGGAGATACCTAGTTGTATGTGGAGCCGCAGCCAGGAGGGACCTCCCGTGGACATCTGGTGGACTCTGCACCTCAAGCGCGACCCGGCCAGCGTGCCGCTGGCCCGGCGCATCCTGCTCGGTGCGATGGCGACGGCGGGCGTCGACCCGCAGATCGCCGACGACCTCGGCGTCGCCCTCACCGAGGCCTGCGCCAACGCCGTCGAGCACGGCGCCACCGGCCGGCCCGACGAGGGCTTCCAGGTCACCGCCTCGATCAGCGGCGACCGCCTGCGGATCGAGGTCACCGACTCCGGTCCCGGTCTGCCGGCGACCGCCGCCCCGCCCGCGCGCCGGCCGGCCGCCCCCGCCCCGGCCCGCCCGGCCGCGGACGCCCGGGGCCCCCGCCGCTCCCGCCGGGCCCGCGCCACCGTCCCGGCCCGCATCCTCGCCACCCACCGGCCCCGCCGTGACGGCCACCCGTACGACACCCACGTCCTCCCCTGCCGGCCGCCGGCCCCCACCCTCCGCCCGGTCGACCTCGACACCCTGCCCGACCTGACCGCCGAGTCCGGCCGCGGCCTCTTCCTCATCCACGCCCTCACCGACCACGTCCAGCTCCGCAACCACCCCCTCCGGGGCGCCATCGTGAGCTTCGACAAGATCCTCAAGTGGCAGGACGACGCGCTGCTGCGGGCGGCCTCGTAGTGGGGTTACGGGCGCGACCTGCGGAAACGGTTCTCGCAGAGCCCTTGGCCGAGGGATGCCGGAGGCGGTGATCGGGCCGCCAGGGCACAGGCGGGGCACATGCCCCCGGATTTCGGCGCAGAGCGCCCAGCCCTCGAACCCGGCAGGACCCTGTCGATCGCCGAGCGGGTCCGGGACTCGCTCGTCGGCATCAGGTGGGTGCAGGCCCGGAGCGTGAAACCCGGGTCGCTGTGGCCGAGGTAGGCCGCGAGCGCCTTGATCGTCTCACCGGCACCCAGCAGCACCGGGGCATGGGCATGCCGCAGGGCGTGCATGCCGTCGTCCGGGGCCGCCTGGAAGCACTTCGGCCCCCTTCTCGCGCGGCGGGATCACCCCGGCCGCGACGAGCGCGAGCCTCCAGGCACCCGCGTCGAAGACGCTGCGGTGGTACGCCTTGGCGTTCTCGTCCGTGACGAGCAGGTTCGCGGGGTGGTCATCGCCATCGGCGAGACGCCGGGGGAGCGTGACCCGAGTTGCGGCAACTTCCTCATGTGCGCCTTCAACGCCCTCGCCAGGCGGCGGCGACCTCGGGGTTGCTCGGGGTCAGTCCTGGGCCGGGCGGGGGCGGGTCAGTCCTGGGCCGGGCGGCGGCGGGTCAGGCAGCGGAGGGCGGTGCCGAGCAGGAGGGCGGTGGTGCCGGCGACGGCGAGGGGGCGGGAGGCGGTGCCGGCGCCGGTGTCGGCGAGGCGGGTCGGGGCCGGCGGGGTGGGGGTGCGGTAGGTGTAGGCGGCGGTGAGCCGGGGGCAGGTGTCCTTCTTCGCCGGGGCGGAGCCGCTCGGGAGGAGCTCCGACGTGGCGGTGAAGGTGAGGCGGTGGTCGCCGAGGGTGCCGGCGCGGAGCTGGAGGGTGAGCTTCTGGCCGGGGGCGACCAGGTAGGTGCCGGTGTCGGTCGGCGTGCCGGAGACGGTGAGGGGCTTCCAGGTGCCGCCGGGGGCGCGCAGTTCGGCGGGGAGGGCGGTGGTGCCGCCGTCGGCGAGGGCGACGGTGGTGGCGAGTTCCCTGACCGTCGCGGTCGTGGTGTAGTCGAAGGTGACCGAGAGCTGGCCGGTGCCGGTGCCGGTGCCGGTGCCGGTGACCGGCATGGTGACGGGCGTCGGACCCCCGGGGCAGTCGGCGGGGGAGCCGGCGGCGGTCGGTGCGGCGGAGGCGGAGGGGGCCGGGCCGCCGGACGGGGTGCCCGTGGGGTCGGCCGTGGCGTTCGGGCCCGGGGCGGACGGCGTCGTCGAGGGAGTCCCTGCGGGCGCCGCCGACGGCGCCGCCGTGGGGGAGGAGTCGGCGGCGTGGGCGGGGACCGTGCTGAGGGCGACCGGGCCCGCGGTGAGCACGAGGAGGGTGCAGGCGGCGGGAAGGCGGGCGGGTCGCATCGGGGCTCCAGCGGTCGGGTCGGGGTCGCTCTCCGAGGGGGGAAGACCCCCGAGGGGCGGGAACGGTTGTCCACGCCCCTCGGGTTCGTTCCGGGTGGATCAGCTGTGCGCGCCGGCCTTGCGACGGCGCAGGACGAACACGGTTCCGGCACCGGCCGCCAGCACGGCCGCGCCGCCCAGGGCGATCGGCAGGGTGCTGGAGTCGGCACCGGTGTGGGCCAGCTCCGGGCCGGCCGCGGTCGAGGCGGAGGCGGAGGCGGAGACCGGGACGGCGGCCGCCGTGGTGGCGGCACCGGCCTCGGCCACGTGGAACTCGCCCAGGTAGTCGTCGAGGAACTGGGTGCAGGCCTGCGGCTTGTTGTTGGCCGGGTTGGGGACCTTGGCGTTCTCGAAGGCGTTGGAGCCCGCTTCGTAGTTGGCGCCGTAGCGGCCGACCGGGGCCTTCGCGGTGGCGGCGATCCGGACCTTGTAGGTGAGCTTCTGCCCCTTGGCCAGCTTGAACTCGGGCGCCCGGAGGCTCCGGTCATTGAGCTGCGCGGGCTTCCACCCGTCACCGGTGTTCAGCTGGACGTCGAAGAACTCGGTGCTCCAGTCGACCGGCCGACCGCCGTCGAACTCGTCGGTGACGTAGAAGGAGTTGTCGACGGCGGGCAGGTCGACGCCGCTCTTGTTCTCCCAGGTCAGGGTGACCTCGGCGGCCGGGCCGCCCTTGGTCAGGGTGGTGCCGTACAGGCCGGTGCCGGTGACCTTGAGCAGCGAGCTCTGGTAGACGCCGCCGCGGCACTCGTCGCCGGGGGCCGGCTTCGGGGCCGGCGGGGTCGGCAGGTTCGTCGGCTTGGCCGGACCGGTGGCCGTCGGCTTGGCCGTGGCCGTCGGGGCGGGGGTGCCCGGGGTGGTCGCCGGGGTGCTGGGCGGGGTGGTCGCGCTCGGCGTGGCGGTCGCGGTGGGGGTCGGGCTGATCCCGACGGCGCTCGCGGAGGCGGCGCAGACGGTGGCGCCGAGCGAGAGGGCCACCAGCGCGGACGCGGCCAGGATGTGGGAAGAGCGCACGTTGAAAGGCTCCAGCTTGGGTGAAATTCGGCTGATTCGGGGCGACTTGGGCCGCGGCGGAGGCCGTCGGCGCCGGTCGCGCCCGGGTACCCTACCGGGCGCCGGTGGCCGGATCCCGACCGGGGGAAACGCGCTGCGCGGCCTCCGGTTGCCGGGGCCGGGGGACGGTCGGACGATGGGGTGCATGATGCACCAGATGCGAGCCGAGTACGGCGCCGAGGGCGAGTCCGGCGGGGTGCGGCTGTGGCACATGGTCCGGGGCGGGCAGAACGTGGCGATGTGCGGCCGCGAGCTCGATCCGGAGGCGCCGGTGCGGGAGGCGGTGGACTGGGGGAAGACCCCCGAACTGTGCTGCCACACCTGCGGCGCGTACTTCCTGCGCGAGCAGCCCTACCTGGCGGCCGAGCACCAGTGAGACCGGCGTGCGGATGACCCCGGGCGGCCGGGGACCGACGCCGCCGTGAGCAGGGCTACCGTGGGCGGGATGACGCAACCCCTCGTCCGGCCGCGCTCGTTGGCCCGTGAGGCCGCCGGCCTGCGGTCCGGTGAGCCGGGCCTGCCCGCGTACGTGGACCGGCTCTGCGCGCTGGTGGAGCGGGTCGACCCGCTGATCCACGCCTTCGTGCCGGAGCCCGGCCGGCACGACCGGCTGATGGCGCGGGCCCGGGAGTTGGAGGCGCGCCACCCCCGGCCGTCCGGGCGGCCGCCGCTGTACGGGGTGGCGGTGGGGGTGAAGGACGTCGTGCACGTGGACGGGCTGCCCACGCACGGCGGATCGGCGCTGCCGCCGGGGGTGCTGGCGGGCCCGCAGGCCGTCGTGGTGGACCGCCTGCTGGCGGCGGGCGCGATGGTCGCGGGCAAGACGGCGACCGCCGAGTTCGCGGCGAGCGCTCCCGGGCCGACCCGCAATCCGCACCACCCCGGGCACACCCCGGGCGGCTCCAGCAGCGGTTCGGCGGCGGCGGTCGCGGCGGGCCTGGTGCCGCTGGCGATCGGCACCCAGACGGTCGGTTCGGTGATCCGCCCGGCCGCGTACTGCGGAGTGGTGGGCTTCCGGCCGACGTACGGGCGGATCCCGTCCGCGGGCGTGCTCCCGAACGCGCCCAGTCTGGACACCCTGGGCGTGTTCACCGCCGATCTGGCGGGGGTGGCGCTGGCGGCCCCGCTGCTCTGCGACGACTGGCGGCGGGAGCCCGAGGCCGGCGTGCCCGTGCTCGGCGTGCCGGACGGCACGTACCTGGAGCATGCCGAGCCGGCCGCGCTGAGCGCCTTCGAGGAGTGGCTGGAACGGCTGGAGCGCGCCGGTCTGACGGTGTGCCGGGTGCCGTTGTTCGCCGACTTCGCCGAGGTCAGCCGGCAGTTGCAGGCCGTCAACCGGTTCGAACTGGCCCGCAGCCACGCCGACTGGTTCGCCCGGTTCGGTCGCCTGTACCGGCCGGAGACGGTGGCGAGCATCCGGGTCGGCCAGGGGATCGCGCCCGAGGACCGGGCGGCCGCGCTGGAGTTCCGGGAGCGGCTGCGCGAGCGGGTGGCGGCGGCGACGGCCGGGGCCGGGGTGGACCTGTGGCTCGCGCCGTCCGCGACCGGTGGCGCACCGGAGGGCCTGCACACCACCGGGAACGCGGTGATGTCGTCGCCGTGGAGCTTCCTCGGCCTGCCCGCACTGAGCCTGCCGGCCGGGCGGACCGCGACCGGACTGCCGCTCGGCCTCCAGGTGGTCGGTGCGGCGGGCGGGGACGAGCGGCTGCTCGCCCAAGCCGCCGTGCTGCAGCGGGCGTTGGGCTTGGCGGAGGCCTAGGGTCCGGCTCCGGACCGGGCCCTACCAGGGCCCGTCGCCGGTGCCGGCGGTCCGGAGGGCGAGGGCCGGGTCGGCCGGGTCGGTGGCCTCGGCCCGCAGCAGGCGCAGCAGGAGGCGGCCGGCCCGCTGGTACGGGGTGTCGTCGTCGTGCAGCACGGCCTGCGAGTTGGCGGTCTCCAGGACCGCGATCAGGGCGAAGGCGAGGTCGCCGGGGTCGGTGTCGGGGCGCAGGGCGCCGGCCGCGCGGGCGTCGGTGAGGGCGGCCGTCACCGTCTCGTGCCACTCCCGGGCGCAGGCGGCCAGCGCGTCCCGGACGGCGCCGGGGCGGGCGTCGAACTCGGCGGTGACCTCGTAGAAGAAGCAGCCGCCGGGGAAGACCCGGTCGCGGGAGTAGGCGAGCCAGCTCTCGCACAGGGCGCGGGCCCGGGTGAGGCCGGGCGGGGTGTCGGCGACCGGGACGACCACGGCGTCGGCGAAGATCCGGCGGGCGGCCCGGACGGTGGCGAGCTGCAACTCCTCCTTGGAGCCGAAGCCGGCGAAGACGCCGCTCTTGCTGAGTCCGAGGTCGGTGGCGAGGCGGCCGATGGAGAGCGCTTCCAGGCCTTCGACGGAGGCGATCGCGACGGCGCGGTGGAGCACCGCCCGGCGGGTCTCCTCGCCGCGCAGGACCCTTCCGTCCGTGGTCGGTCCGGTCATCGTCCGCCCCCGTTCTGCTCGCCGTGCGTGCGCCCAGGGTAGTGCGTGGGCGGTCGGTGCCCCGAAAACTGAACGAACGATCGTGCTAATATCTCGCGCCGAACCAGGACGCGGCACGAGGAACCACCCCGCACGGCCCCGCAGGAACACCCGTCAGCACCGACCGGGAGGCCCGATGGACCCGACCCAGGCACTGATCCGCACCGTCCTCAACCCCACCGCCCGGATCGCCCCCGACCTGGCCGGCCGGGCGGCCTTCGAACTCTTCCGGCGCCCGCTCCGCCGCAGCCGGGTCCGCCCCGACGAGCAGGACGTCCACCGGCGGGCCGTCCGCGAGCCGCTGGCCGTCGACGGCGGACAGGTCGTCGGCTACCGCTGGGGCGGCGGCGAGCGCCCCGTCCTGCTGCTGCACGGCTGGCGCTCGCGGGCCTCCCGCTTCGCGCCCTTCGTGCCCCGGCTGCAGGCGCTCGGCCTCAGCGTCCTGTCCTTCGACGCGCCCGGCCACGGCGACTCCGGCGAGCACGCCACCAGCGTGCTCGAGTACCGCGACATCGCGCTGCGGCTCCAGGAGCGCTACGGCCCGTTCGAGGCCGTGGTCGCGCACTCGCTGGGCGTGTGCGCGGCCTTCGGCGCACTGGCCGACGGCCTGCGGGCGGGCCGGCTGGCGGCCGTCTCGGGGGTGTCCGAGGTCGGCTTCTTCCCGACCGCGTTCTGCGCCGGGCTGGGCCTGAACGCCGCGGTGGAGGAGGCGCTGCGCCGCCGGATCGAGCAGGAGCTGTTCGCCGGGGACGCCGGAGCCTGGGAGCGCTACGACGCCGCCCTCCAGGCGGGCTCCCTCGACCTGCCGGTGCTCCTCCTGCACGACGAGGGCGACCGGGTCGTCCCGCCGGCCCAGGCACACCGGCTGCGGCGGGCCTTCGGCGACCGGCTCGACCTGGTGGTCACGCAGAACCTCGGCCACCGGAGAATCATCAGGGAACCGGCCGTCGTTGACCAGGTGATCGGATTCATCGCCGCCGGCTCGGAGGTCGCTGCCGCATGAAGCTCGTCGAACTGCACGACCGCGCCATGGAGTTGGCCGCCGGGGTGGTGAACGGCGTACGGCCGGAGCAGCTGGACCTGCCCACCCCCTGCGCCGGGTGGACACTGCGCCGGCTGCTGGAGCACTGCGTGGGCCAGCACCGGGGCTTCGCCGCGGCCGCCCGCGGCGCGGGGCCGGACCTCGCGCTGTTCGCGGACGCCCCGGTCGGCCCGGACCCGGCGGAGGCCTTCCGCCGGACCGGCACCGAACTCACCGCCGCCTTCCGCGCGGCGGCCGCCGCCGACCGTCCGCTCTGGCTGCCCGAGATCCGCGACGGCGCTCCGTTCCCGCTCGCCCAGGCGGTGGGCTTCCACCTGCTCGACACCCTGGTGCACGGCTGGGACGTCGCCGCGGCGCTCGGCGCCCCGGAGGAGCTGGTCGCGGCGGTGGACGGCGACGACGCCCTGGTCGGCGCCCTGCTGGCGGTGACCGAGGCCGTCCCGAACACCCCGGAGGCCCGGGCCCCCGGCCGGGCCTTCCGCCCGGGCCTCCAACCCGGCGCCGCCGACGGCCGGTTCGACCGCGCCCTGGCCCTGCTCGGCCGCGACCCGGGCTGGAAGGCCCAGGGCTCCTGAAGCGGGGGCCCGGGGTTCCTGACACGAGGGTTCGGGGTTTCTGAAACGAGGGTTCGGGGCTCCTGGCGCGCCGCGTCCGCCGGATCCGGGAGGCCGGGCCCTAGGCCTGCCGGGCCTTCCGCTCCCGGTTCTCGTCCGGGAAGCGCGGCCCGCCGATCAGGAAGAACAGGGCGGCGGTCGGAAAGCCGAGCGAGGCGGCCAGCAACACGATGAACTGCCAGAACATCTTCCGCTCCTCGTCACTCCCGGGCCGACCGGACACCCGAAGGTGGTGCCAAACCTGACCGGCCCCGATTGGCCGAATTGTCCAGTCGCTATCCGACGGTATGGCCGAATTGCCCCGGCTGCCACCGGGCGGCGGGCGCCGGCCCGCGCCACACCGACGCAAGGGGCTGGGCGCGGGCCGGGGGCGGCGGCCACACTGTCGGGATGCAGCTACAGCTCGCAGGGGAAGCACGGCGGCCCGACCGGGAGAGCGAGGACTTCGCGGCGGCCTCGCCGGAGGCGCTGGTCCTGCTGGACGGCGCCAGTTCGCCGGCCGGCCTGGAGTCCGGGTGCCGGCACGGAACGGCCTGGTACGTCCGCCGGTTGGGGGTGCACCTGCTCGCCCGGCTCACCGACCGGGCGGACCGCTCGATCACCGAGTGCCTGGCGGACGCGATCGTCGAGACGGCCGCGCTGCACGGCGGCCGCTGCGACCTCGCCCACCCCAACACGCCCGCCGCGATGGTGGTCGCGGCCCGGCGGCACGGCGAGTCGCTCGAGTACCTGGTGCTCGGCGACTCGCTGCTGGTGCTGGAGTTCAAGGACGCCCCGCCCAAGGTGATCGGCGACAACCAGCGCTTCCCCGGCGGGGAGGAACTGCGCCGTCAGGTCTGGGCGACCGTCCCGGGCTCGGCCGAGCGGGCCGCGCTGCACCTGGAGTACGCGACGGCCGTGCGGGCCGCCCGCAACCGGGGCAACGGGCCGTGGATCGCCGCCGCGAGCCCGCGCGCCGCCCAGCACGCCGAGACCGGCTTCGTCCGGCTGGACCGGCTGCACGCCCTGGCCGCGCTGACCGACGGCGCCTCGCGTTACACCGAGCGCTTCGGACTGGGCAGTTGGGGCGACGTGCTGCGGTTGCTCGCGGAGGCCGGCCCGGGCGAGCTGATCGCCCAGGTCCGCGAGGTGGAACGGGCGGACGCCGCCTGCGAGCGGTGGCCGCGCGGCAAGACCCACGACGACGCCTCGGCGGTCTACGCGCTGCTGTAGCCGCCGGCCCCGCCGCGGCACCGGGACGGCCGGGCCCGCCGTACGCCCGGTTCCCTCGTACGGCCGGTTCCCCCGTACGCCCGGTACGGCAGGCTACCGTTGGGCCGGACGCAACAGACCGGGGCGTGGCCGATCCTCGCTCCACGTAGGACCGGGGGGTGGGTGCGGGTGGATCCGCTGTCGTTGTCGGCGGTGACGGCTTTCCTGGGCGCGGCCGGCGCGGGGATGGCCAACGAGGCGGGCAAACGCGCCTGGGAGACGGTCGGCGGGCTGCTGGCCCGTGCGGTGGGGCGGGAGGTGCCGGCCCCGGTCGGGCAGGCGGAACGGGAGTCCGTCGCGGGCCTGCTGGTGGCGCAAGCGCTCCGCAGCCCGGAGCAGGCCAGGGTGCTCGCCGCCGTGATGAGCGGAGGGGGCGCCGCTGCGGCGGCGGCGCACGGCGTGCCGCGCTCGCTCCCGGCCTCGACGCGTTTCTTCACCGACCGCAAGGGACCGCTGGCGCTGCTGGACCGCGAGGCCGACCGCAAGCCCGACGGACTCCCCAAGGTGGCCGTCCTGCACGGGCCGGAGGGGATCGGCACCAGCGCCCTGGCCGTCCACTGGGGCGGTCGCGAGGCCCGCCGGTTCCCGGACGGAACCCTGTACGCGGACCTGCGCGGCGGATCGGCGAACACCGCCCCGACGGCCGCGACGGTCCTGAGGCACTTCCTGTCGCGGCTCGGAGTCCCGGCGGAGCACGTGCCGCCCGCGGTGGACGACCGGATCGACCTGTTCCGCTCCCTGCTCGCCGGGCGCCGCATGCTGGTCGTGCTCGACCACGCCCGGTCGGCGGCGCAGGTCCAGCCGCTGGTCACGGCCGCACCAGGGGTGTTCACCGTGATCGTCGCGCGCCGTCCCCTGACCGGACTGGACGCCGTCACCATCCCCGTCGGCCCGCTGTCCGACAAGGACGCCAAGCGCCTGCTGACCGACCTCGCGGGACGGCCGGCCATGACCACGGCCCGGGCCGCGCTCCCCTCGCTGCTGGAACGCTGCGCCGGCTCACCGCTCGCCCTGCGCACCATGGCCCCGCACCTGGCCGATGGTTCCCTCGTCGGTCCGGCGGCCGCGTCGTCCCCGGTCCGGGCGGCGGCCGAGGAGGCGTACCGTCGCCTGGCCCCGGACGCTGCCCTGGTCTACCGGTTGGGCTCGCTGCGCCCCTGGCCGTCCCTGCACGCGGGCGCCGTGGCGGCGGCCGCCGACGTCCCGGAGGCGGAGGCGGTCCGGGTGCTGGCCGAACTCGCCGACCGGCAGCTGCTGGAGAGCACCGGGGACGGCCGCTACCGCTACCGGCCGGCGGTGCGCGCCCACGCCGAGGAGGCCGCGGTCCGCGAGCACGGCCTGGCGGGGTGCGCCGCCGCCGTGGCCCGCGCCGTGGACTGGTACCTGCGGTTCGCCGTCCAGGCGGACTACGCGGCGCTGAAGGAGCGCTGGCACCTCGGCCCGCTGTACGCCGAGCTCGGCCCGGGGCCCTACGAGGACGAGGGCGCGGCCGTCGCCGCGCTGGCGGCCGAACTCGGGAACCTGGTGGAAGCCGTGCTCGCCGCCGAGGAGTTCGGCCGGTTCGACACGGTCTGCCAGAGCGTCGAGGCGCTCTGGGCGGTGCAGCTCAAGGCCGGCTGCCACGACGCCCTGCTGCCCGCCCTGCGGGCCGGGGCCCGTACGGCCGAACGCCACTGCCGGGGCACCCGGACGGCCGGCCGGATGCACACCCAACTCGCCTTCGCGCTGATGGAGTCGCGTCAGGACGAGGAGGCGGAAAGGGAGTTGCTGGCGGCCGCCGAGGACGAGGCCCGGGCCGGCCACCTGCGCGGCCGGGCGACGGCCGTCGAGTCGCTCGGCCTGCTGCGGCTGCGCCAGTGGCGCTTCCGGTCCGCCCTGGAGTGCTTCGAGCAGGCCGACGTGCTGCTCGACGGCATCGGCCCGGCCGACGACGGCGCCGCCGATCTGCCGCGGGCGCACGCGCTGCTGCAGCGCCACCGCGGGCGGGCGCTGCGGGGCCTCGGCCGGTTCGACGCGGCGCGGCAACGGCTCGCGGCCGCAATGGAGTTCTTCCGGGACAGCGGGGAACGCTACAACACCGCCCGGGTGCTGACCGACCTCGCCGAGCTCCACCTCGACACCGCCGAGCCCGACGCGGCGCTCCTGCTGGTCGACGAGGCCGCCGCCCTGCTGAGCCGGGAGAACGCCGCCGTCCACCTCAGCTACCTGGCGGCCCTGCGGGACCGGTGCCGTCCCGAGGCCCGGTGACCTGCACCCGCACCCGCTCCCGCCGGCTTCCGGTCCGGACGGTCAGCCCGGTGGCGGCCAGTTCCGTCGGGTCGGAGCCGGTGCGCAGCCGGGCGTGCAGCGCCGAGGCGTGCGCGCCCGGATCGCCGTCGGCGTCGGCCGTCAGGCGGAGCAGCAGGCCGCTGCGGTGCAGCACGGTGCACTCCCGCGGGCCGGTGACGTAGGCGGCGAGCGAGGCGTACCGGTGGCGGCCGAGCACCTCGGCGGCCCACTCCCGGGGAGAACCGAACCGGGGGTCGTCCGCCTCGCCGTACCGGAGGACCACGTCGGCGAGGTCCAGCACGCCGGGATCGAGGGTCTCCTCGTGCACGGCGAGGTGGCCCTCGCCCTCGCCCCCGGGGTCGTGACGGGGCTCGGCGAAGCGCTGGACGGAGACCGTGCCGTCCGCCGCGGTGCTGGTCAGGACGTGCAGCGGGGCGGTCCGCAGCGGCGGCTCGTACGGGGGCAGCGGCAGCGGGTCGAGCAGCGCCGGGGCGGTCGGCTCGGGGATGCCGATCAGCTCGTAGAAGAGCCCGCGCAGCAGCTCCGCGGAGCGTCCCGGGACCGAACTCGTCAGCGTGGCGGGCCCTTCGAGGGGGCGGTGTCCGGCCAGCACCTCCTCCACCTGGGGCAGCAGCGCGCCGTACGGATCGAGGCGGGGCGCGGACCGGACGAACGCGGCGACCGGCGACGACGCCCCGAGCACGTCCGGGTCGGCAGCCCCCAGCAGGACCGGCGTGCCGCACGCGGCGGCGTAGTAGCTGACCGACCCGAAGTCGCCCAGGACGAGGTCCGCGGCGATCAGGGCCTGCCGCCAGCCCTCGAGCGGGTCGACGAGGGCGAGCCCGGCCCGCCGCGCCCTGTCCAGCCAGAGGCGGATCTGGCCGGGGCCGTGGCCGTGCCAGACGTTCGGGTGGAGGACGGCCGCCACCCGGTACTCGTCGACGGGGAGTTCGGAGGTCAGCCGGGGCAGCAGGAGCGGGAGGACGTCCTCGGGGCCGGCGTCGCCGAAGAGCGAGGTCGGGTTCCAGGTGGAGTTCAGCAGGACGAGGCGCTGCCCGGGACGCACTCCCAGGGCGCGCCGGTACCGGTCGCGGTGGCGCCGGGCGGCGAGGATGCGGTCGAAGCAGGGATCACCGGCCAGCACCGCGGTCGGCAGGGCCTCGGGGCAGGCTTC
The DNA here is from genome assembly GCF_043202455.1 of Kitasatospora sp. NPDC048194. Classification (NCBI taxonomy): domain Bacteria; kingdom Bacillati; phylum Actinomycetota; class Actinomycetes; order Kitasatosporales; family Streptomycetaceae; genus Kitasatospora; species Kitasatospora sp. NPDC048194. The sequence goes on along the minus strand of NZ_JBIDAK010000003.1, from coordinate 200,063 downwards.
GGCGAGCCGTGCGACCTGCTCGGGGTGCGAGAACACCATGGCGTCCGCGATCGGGGTGCCGTCGTCGGACAGGACCCACTCCGGCCCGAGCCCGAACACGCTGTCCGGTGTCCGCTGTCCGGTGTCCGGTGTCCGGTGTCCGGTGTCCGGTGTCCGGTGCGGCCAGTTTCTTATTGTATCCGGCGCCGTGCGAGAGGACGGCCAACTTCCCCTTCAGATCGGCGAGTTGGCCGCCGAAGCTGGCCGAAACCGCGAGGTCCACCGGCACCGAGAGCGCCTGCTCCCAGGGCAGCACCGGGACTCCCGTCGCGGCGAGCAACTCCGCCACGCCGGAGCGGAACGGCGACGAACCGGGGCAGGTCGCCAGGATCTGGAGCCGGAGGTCGTCCCGGAACAGCGGAAGCACGTCGAGCAGCCGGGTCGCCGCGGTCACGTTGTGGACGACCAGCAGCACCCGCCGGCACCGCCCGCGGGTGGTCCAGCGGTCGGCATCGGGTCCCACGGGTACGCGAACCCAGTGCCTCAGGTCCTCTCCCACGCGCTGTCCCCGTCCTTCCGCTCAGGAGCCCCCGGCCACCGGTCCGGTCACCCGGCCGAAAGGATCAACGTATCGCGGAGGGGCCCCGAGGCGTGCGGGCGCCGGGAAACGGCCGGGCGGCGGGCGGGACCGGAGGCCGGTTCCGCCGCCGCCCAGGGGGCCGGGATCAGTGCGCGTCGGTGGGGACGGTGCCGAGGCGGCCGGCCTGGAAGTCCTCCAGGGCCTGCTGGAGCTCGCGGTGGCTGTTCATGACGAACGGGCCGTACCAGGCGACGGGTTCGCGGATCGGGAGGCCGCCGAGGAGGACGACCTCGAAGTTGGGGTTGCGGGAGTCCTGGCTCTCGTCGGCGCGGATGGTGAGGGAGTCGCCGTCGCCGAACAGGACGGCCTGGCCCATCCCGAACGGGCGCCGCTCCTGGCCGGCCGAGCCGCGGCCGGCCAGGCCGTAGGCGAGGGCGTTGAAGTCGGCGCGCCAGGGCAGGGTGATCTGGGCTCCGGGGCTGATGGAGGCGTGGATCATCGTGATCGGGGTGTGGGTGGCGCCGGGGCCCTGGTGGCCGTCGATCTCGCCGGCGATCACCCGGAGCAGCGCGCCGCCGTCCTCGGAGCTGAGCAGCTTGACGCTGCCGCCGCGGATGTCCTGGTACTTCGGGGCGATCATCTTGTCCGAGGCGGGCAGGTTGACCCACAGCTGGAGGCCGTGGAACAGACCGCCGGACATCACCAGCGACTCCGGCGGGGTCTCGATGTGCAGCAGGCCGGAGCCGGCCGTCATCCACTGGGTGTCGCCGTCGGTGATGACGCCGCCGCCGCCGTGCGAGTCCTGGTGCACGAACGTCCCGTCGATGATGTAGGTGACCGTCTCGAAGCCCCGGTGCGGGTGCCACGGGGTGCCCTTGGGTTATGTCAGTTAGGGGACTAGTACCATCAGCTTTCATGTCCGCACCAGCAGTGATCACCGGCATGGACGTCCACGCGGCCGTCTACGCGCGCCAGTCCGACGCGCGGGAGAACGCGAGCGAGGCGTCCACCACGACCCAGCGTGAGCTGGGTACGGCGGAGGCCAAGCGACGGGATGCCAAGTCGGTCACGTACTACGAAGACCTCGGCATCTCGGCATTCACCGGGGTCGAGCGCCCGGAGTTCGAGAAGCTGCTGCAGGACTGCCGGGCAGGCCGGATCAACCTGCTGATCGTCTACTACATCAGCCGTCTCTCGCGGCTCGATCCGCTCGACGCGATCCCGGTCGTCGTCGAGCTGCTGAACCTCGGTGTGACCATTGTCAGCGTCACCGAGGGTGAGTTCCGCAAGGGCAACCTCGTGGACCTGATCCACATGTTCATGCGCCTGGACCAGGCGCACAACGAGAGCAAGAACAAGAGCGTCGCCGTCCGGGGCGCCAAGGCCACGGCCCGCGAGCTGGGCGGGTACGTCGGGGGCAAGGCGCCGTACGGCTTCGAGCTGAGGGCCGAGACCAGGCTCACGGCGGACGGTCGGCCGATCGTCATACAGACCCTCGTGCACACCGAGAACGAGCCAGAGGTCATCCGCGACATCTGGGCGACGATCAAGAAGCACAAGGACGCGCCGTACGACCCCAAGCGCCGCCGTCACCCCGGTTCGCTCGGCGGGATCGTCAACAGCATGAACAACGAGGTCATCGTCCCTACACGTGGCGCGACCTACGGCAAGAAGACGAAGGACAGCGCGTGGGACACGAAGACCGTCAAGCGCATCCTCAGGGACCCCCGGATCGCCGGATTCGCCGCCGTGCCCGTGTACAAGGTCCGGGAAGACGGTAAGACGACGAGCCAGATAGAGACCTACCGCATCCTCCGGGACCCCGAGACGATGCTCCCGCTCCAGATCTACGAGGCGATCATCCCGCCGGAGGACTGGCACGAGCTGCAGGAGTGGCTCGACGGGCGGGGGCGCGGAAAGGGCCTCTCGCGGGGTGAATCCCTGCTGTCCGCCATGGGAGTCCTGTTCTGCGAGTGCGGAGCCGTGAAGACCTCCCACGCGGACGCCAAACCGGTGAAGCGGTCCTATCGCTGCCGCCGGCGCAAGGTGCTGCCGGGCCAGCACGCCGGAGACTGCACCATCAGCCAGGCGGCACTGGATGACCACGTGGGACGAAGCATCTTCGCCCTGCTGCGGGAGGTTGAGCATGACCACGAGGCTCTGGCGGTTCTCGCTGAAGCAACACGCAGGTTCGGCGTCGCCAATGAGTCGCCCGAACGGTCCCGTGAGCGCGCGACCTTGGTCGCGGAGCGTGCCGACGCCGTGAGGGCGCTGGAAGAGCTGTACGACGACCGCAAGGCTGGCGGCTTCCGAGGGGACATCGGCCGGCGGAGGTTCATCGCGGAGGAGTCCGCGCTGCTGAGCCTCTTGGAGGCGGCCGAGGCGCGGATCGCGGTCCTGGAGGAAGCCGCGACCCCAGTGATCCCCATCGCCGAGTGGCTGCCCGAAGACCCGGAGGTCGACCCCATCGGCCCGGGTTCGTGGTGGAACAGCGCACCGCTCGATGAGCGCCGAAAGTTCGTCAAGCTCTTCGTGGACCGGATCACCGTGTCCAAGTCCAAGGAGCGGGGCGGACGAGGGCCGGTGCATGAGCGGGTGAATATCGACTTCGCCAAGCGGCAGGAAACGGCGGACGACGGCGGTCAGCGCGTGCTGTGACGGTTGCCAGTAGGTGAAGCAGGTCCCGGACAACGATGTCCGGGACCTGCGCGACAAGAGCGGGTCGATTCGCCCCACTGCTACCCAGGGAGCCGGTGTCAGGGCCGGGGCCCCAGCCGGACCCAATACGATCCCTCCGATCGGATTGATGGACCAGAGGGGGAGCCGCAGTGATCACACGGAAGCGGGCACGGGGCTGGAGCGCACTGGGGGCCGCCGCTCTCCTCACGATGGGCGTGGCCGGCTGTTCTTCCGGGAGCGGGTCCGGGGCGGCTCCGGTGTCTTCCGCCTCCGGCGCCTCGGGCAGCGCAACGGCCAGTGCGACAAGGTCGTTCACCGAAGCGCAGGCTCAGCAGGTCTTCGAGCGGTACGTCCGGGAGAGGCAGGCGGCCACCGAGAAGGGCGATACCGAGGCGCTCGCCCGGGTGGAGGACGGGCAGCTGCTCAAGGAGAACCGGGCCGAGGCACAGCTGCACCAGGCCAACGGAACCAAGAACGAGCCGATCCGGCCTGTCCGCCCGGTGTACCTGATCCCGCAGACCGGCTCCGGAGAGCCGCAGAGCTTCGCCGTCCTGAACAAGACGGAGGGACGGGAAACGGACCGCAGTTCCACCCTGACCTTCTTCACGCGCGACCAGGCGGGCGGGGAGTGGAAGGCGGTCGTGGCCACCTGGGTGGTGACCGAGGCACCGCCGACGACGGCTCCGACCGACGCCCCCTCCGCGACACCGGCGCCAGGCCAACTCTCCCTGCGGCCGAAGGCAATGCCGGCCCTGGCCCGCGGAGCGTCGGGAGGCGTGGAGCTGTCGCCGACAGCGGAGACGGACACCGGTGTGTGTGGGCGCTATGCCCAGTACCTGAGCTTCACCGTGCCGGCCGGGAAGCCGGAGAGCGCCGACTTCGAACGAGGCGACTTCACCAACAGCCTGGTGGACTACTTCAACGGATGGGACCAGAAGGTGCTCGATCGCAGCCTCTCGTTCCGTTCGCTGACAAACGCGCTGCCGACGTTCCGGCTGAAGGACGGCGGCTCCCTCGTCACCTGCACACTGGAGGGCACCTACCTGGACCGGGGCCGGACGCCGGCCAACTGGATCGAGCCCGACGGCGACACCGACGCGCTGCTGGGACGGGGCCGCAAGTGGTCCAGCATCGAGGAGGTGTGGTCAGTGCCAGCCGTCGTGGAAGTGCCGCAAGGGGGCGGTCCCGCAACGGTGCTCTCCTCGGAGGCGTACGGAGCGACGAAGCTGTCGGTGACGGGTGTGGAGTGGAAGTAGTGGGACCAATCGAGGGGGCGCGGCTTCAGCGGCTGGGTGCCCTCGCCAGCCCGCCGAGGTAGCAGTCCCGGAGGCCCGCCTCGGGGTTCAGGCCCTCGTCGCAGGCGAGGTCGTCCGACCGCTCCCGGCCATGGCCCCCACGGGTTACCGCCCGGCGGAAGAAGGCGCCGTCCGGCACCTGGGCGTTCTGCGGGCGGTGTCGGCAGGGTGTCGGACGGCGCTCGACGTGGGGTGCGAATTGGCAGACAGGCGAGCCAGCCTCGGTGGGAGCTTGTCAGTCCAGCCTTAGCTCCACGGCCCGATGACCTTCAACGTCGGTTTCCGGAAGGAGACTTCGACGCCACCGGCTACCGTGACCGTGACGAGTTCGAGCGCGAGTTCGCAGAGCGCTTCGCCCACGATGCCGGCGAGCTGGGCACGGATCTCGGAGGTTTCGTCGGCGAGTATCCGGGAGGGCGAACTGAACTCGAACCGTCCGAGGCCGTAGTGCCCCGCTAGGCGGAAGGTCACGGTGGTCTCGGGCTGGGGGGCCTTGAGCATCTTGGCCAGCGCGGCCCGCTCCTCGGAGGAGCTTGGGCAGCCGCATGGAGCCCCCCGCACCTCGGTCGGCGACAGGAACAGGGCACCGTCGCAGTGGTGGACGAGCCCCTTCGGTCCCCACAACCGCATCTCGGTCGCGACGGAGTCCGCGCCGTCGAGGACAATGCGAACCGCAGGCGAACCGGTCACTACTCCCTGGGCCCACTCGTCGGCCTGTGTGCCGCCGAGGAGTTGGGAGACTGCCGCAGCAGTCTCCGGGGTGGTGCTGGAGACCCGCCAGTTGGGCAGCGACTCAGGGCGGTTGTCGGTCCGGCGGCCGGTGTGGAAGCGGCCCACGACTGCGTCGTTGGGCGCGCAGACGTCCGGAGCTACCGAGGGGTCAACCCGCTTGCGGGTGCCCTTGTCACCGTCGGACTTCCGGTTATGGAGCGTTGCGAGCGATCCGTCGATCACATGGCTGGAGCGAAGGAGGCTGGTGCTGGTCGGTACAGGCCGAGTGGCCGCTGTGGCCTGAAGGGCCTTCAGGTGGATGACTGCAGAGCGGGCGTCCGGCTGGGCAGTGCTGAGGGACAGCTGGGGCATGCGGCTCCTCTTGCGGTGGCCGGCGGGCTGCAACCCGGGCTACCGCATAACGACGTCGCGGATGGGCGGTTGGCGAGAGAGTGGCTCCCGACGGGGAACGAGAAGGCGGCGATCGGACGTCAGCATCGAGATCGCGGGAGCCGGGCTGGGCGCGATCTGTCGCGGCGGCACGGCGGAGAAGCTGCGTCGGCGTCCAGCGCAGGTGGCCTGCGGGGTGCGGACGGGCAGCTGGGGACAGACCCGTCAGATGGGTCTGGGGGAGGTGCTGGGGGCGGTCGCGGCGGAGCCCGAGACGAACCGCGCGGTGGTGGCTTGGCAGGATCCGCGGGCTGCAACTGCGTGTTGCTGGGGCAGCATGCGGGTCCCTCCTCGGTGGCTGGCGGGCTGCAACCCTGCACCGTGGTCGATCGTCGTGGATGGGCGTTGCGCGGTTGGTGGCCGCGTGGGGTGTGACGTTAGCTCTGGATCCCGGCCGCGCCAAATGGCTGGTCGGGCTTGTGAGCACGGTAGGAGTGGTCCCGGCCGTTTTCCAATAAAGATCTTGAGCGGGCCTCGTAAACGGCCGACAGTGTCTCGGGCGACGGCCCCAGCCAGGTCACTCGTCCGTGTGGACCGGCTCGGATGGCATCTTGCCGCCCTTGAGGAACTCCTGGACGAGCGGAGTCGGCGCGTATCTGCGGTACTCGAAGGACAGGCCGATCGCGATCTTGCCGCGCAGCCGCTTGCGGTTGTGGGGAAAGTCCTGGCAGTACTTCTCGGCGGCGGCCAGGGCCTTGGTCGTGAACTCGGCGCCCTGCGCGGCCAGGCGGTAGCCCTGGACCACGTGCTCGGCGAGCTCCTGCATGATCTTCTCTTCGGGCGAGGTCGACGGGCCGAGGAAGTCCTCCAGGGACAGGTCGAAGACCTTGGCGAAGCCGATCGCCTCGTTGAGGTTGATCCGCCTCCGCGGCTCGCCGCTCTCGATGCGCCAGACCGAGGACTGGTTGATCGGATAGCCGGCCTCGGTCATGCGCTTGGCCAACTCGCCGGTGCTCCAGCCGCGTCGCTCGCGCTCCAACCGGACTCGTTCGGCGGCGTTCTCCTCGCTCAAGCCGGCGACAGCGGTCTCGCCCGTCGCACTGCCTCCCGGCTCCTCCTTCACCGGCTCGTCGGAGGAGCCCTCCGCTGACTTGTCCTGCCTAGGCACTCGATTCACCTCGCATCCATTTCCGAGGCGACTTGCATAACGGCCGCCGGGGTGCCATGATGATGCATGGTGAAAGGCTTGTCAAGCCGAACCGCATCGCGGCTCGGCTTGCTACCTGCCGCCCCGAAAAGGCCGAAGGCCCCCGGTGCTATCAACACCGAGGGCCTGCGTACGGCGTCGCGCCCTTGCGGTGCACCGCTCGCCGACCAGCGCATCCCGCCGCGCTACCGCCTCGCCGAAGCCGACCACCCGGAGGTCACCACCTGGGTCCAGCAGGTCACCCTGGCCTGCCGACCCGGCCCCGGCGGCACCCCGGGCATCGCCCAGGGGCCCTCGCTCCTGATCGCCGGACCCACCGGCTCGGGCAAGACCCACCAGGCGTACGGGGCAATCCGCAGCCTGCTCAAGGCCGGGGTGCGCCTGCGCTGGAACAAGCTCACCGCCACTGAGCTGTACGCCTCCCAGCGGCCCCGCCAGGGCGCGGACCTCGAACGGGAAATGCGCGACCTGATGGCCTGCCCGCTGCTGGTCCTCGACGACCTCGGCGCCGCCAAGGCGTCCGAGTGGACCGAGGAGCTGACCCTGCGGCTGGTCGACCACCGGTACGAGCACCTGCTCCCGACGATCTTCACCACCAACCTGGCGCCCGGCGAGGTCAAGAACGCTCTCGGCGACCGCACCGCCTCTCGCCTCGCCGAGATGTGCGAACGCGCCATCCTCACCGGCACCGACCGCCGCAGGCGAACCGCCGCCTGAGGCGCTCAGCGGCTGAACGCCGGAGCAGTTCAGCGCCTGGAGCGCCGCGCCATTCAGCTGCTGAATGGCCGCGGTCGGACGCCAGCCTCCCCACACCTCACCCCACCTCTGCCTCGCCACGCCCGCCCACGGCGAGGCCACCCCTGGAGCACCACCCTTGACCACCATCGCGATACCCCCTGCCCGCACCCCGTCCGCCCGGGCCACGATCTGGGACCGGCTCGCCGTCGCCCTGCTCGGCGTCCTCGGCTTCGTCCTGTCCTACGACGCCCTGCGGCAGATGGCCGCTGCGACCCACGTGCGCGGCCCGCTCACCTACCTTTTCCCGATCATCGTCGACGGCTTCATCGCCTACGGCGTCCGAGCCCTGCTCGTCCTGCGCGAGGCCCGATGGCCCGCCCGCGCCTATGCCTGGACGCTCTTCGCCGGAGCGACCGCCACCAGCGTCTGGGCCAACGCCCTGCACGCCGTCCGCCTCAACGAACTGCCCACCACCGGCAGCGGGCTGAAGCTCACCGACACCGTCGTCGGCATCCTGTCCACCCTCGCCCCGCTCGCCCTCGGCGGCGCCGTCCACCTCTACATCCTCATCGCCCGCCACGGGCACGACACCCCGACCGATCCCGTCGAGCAGAACGCCGTTCCACGCACCGAGACTTCTGCCGACCCGGTGACCGCCGACCCTGAACCGGAGCTCCGGCCGGAACGAGCGAAGGACCGCAGCGACGAGAACGCGCTCCTGACGCTCATGTCCGCCGCCGGACTTCTGCCCGCCGAGTGGCGCGACGCGCTGCCCGACTCCGAACCGGCAGAGGTCGACGACCAATCGGTCGATGAACCGGACACCCAGGCCGAAGGCGCCGCCGGGGCGGGGAACAAGCCGATCGGGCGTCCGCCGGGCGCGCCGATGGAGCGGCTGCTGGAGGTGGGCCGCGCGGCGGTCGCCGCCGAGGGCCGTCTCACCCGCGCGATCGTCGAGCAGGCCGTGCGCGACGCCGGCCTTCCGCTCGGCAGTACCCGCCTCACCGAGCTGATGCGAAAGCTCCGCGAGGAGCAAGCCGACGAACAGAACCCTCCGCACCCCGAGGCCGACTGACCGGCCCTGGTGTCCGGCTGACCGGCCCGGTCGGTCAGCCGGACACCGACTTCTGCCGACCCACCGCCGCACTCGGCAGAAGGCCACCACCCGCCCGGTCACTGCACCCGGCCGGACTCGACCCCGCCGCGGACACCAGTCCCGTGTGGCGTTCGGTCCTGGGAAGGCCGAGCCTGACACGTCGCCCATACCTGCGAATTCCGGCATGGCCAAACCGGCAACCACCCGGACACTGCCCACCCACACACCCACCAGCCCGAATCGCCAGCCGCCACCGAGGAACGACACGCGTGAACACCGTCCGACGAACCCTGCACAGCCTGCTCGGGAAGCCAGTAAGCTCCCAGGACCGCAACGGAGTTGACCACCTCCACGACAACAGCGGAGCAAGCGAGTGCGTCCGGCCCCCTTATCGGGGCCCGGACGCGGACGCCCGCGCCCAGGAGGGCGTGGGCGGGGTGGTGTTGCCGAGCGCGAGGGCGCGCGCGGCAACACCACAGGAGCACCGCGAGGGCGCGGCACTCCAGGAGAAGCCCACCAACCTCGTCGTCGCGTCCGCCGCCGACGACGAGCTGCCGCCCGCCGCATCGATCGCCCGCACCGATCGTGCCGACGAGCGCCCTAAGCCCAAGCGTCGCCGCCGTGACGACGAGAACCCGAAGCACACGAAGGTCTCCCTTCGTGTCACCCCCGAAGAGAAGGCAGATATCGAGAACCGGGCGAAGGCCGCGAAACTGTCCGTCGCGCACTACCTCGCGCGCAAGGTTTTCTCCGAGGATAGCTTCGGCCTCGGCGGACGGGACGCGAGCCTGGATGCGGCGGTCGACGAACTCAGGGCGACCCGCCGCCAGCACGCCGGCGCGATGAGCAACCTCAACCAGCTCGGCCGCGACTACAACTCCGGCATCGACCTCCAGCCTGCTGCGGTCCAGGACGCCGCGACCGCCGTCCACCGTGCCTTCGAGGCGGGACTGCGGCTCCTCGACCGAGTCGACTCCGCCGCGTCGGGGCTGGCGAAGGCGAAGCGCCGTTGATCAGCAAGGCCGTCCGCGGCAACGACACCCTCGGCGCGCTCCGCTACCTGTTCGGTCCCGGCAAGGCGAACGAGCACACCGACCCTCACCTCGTCGCCTCCTGGGACGGCTTCGTCCCCGACCCCGGACGGCACCCTTCCGCCACCCTCGAACAACTCCGGGACGCCCTCGACCTCCACGTCGTCCAGTACGGAAGGAAGATCAACAAGCACGTCTACCACCGCATGATCCGCGCCGACCCGGACGACCGCATCCTCGGCGACGAGGACTGGGCCGCCATCGCACGCCGTGTCATTGCCGCCGCCGGCATCGCCCCGGACGGCGACGAGGAAGCCTGCCGGTGGGTCGCTGTGCGCCACGCCGACAACCACATCCACATCCTCGCCACCGTCGTGCGGGCCGACCTCACCCAGGCCCGCCTGCGCGGCGACCAGTACAGCGTCGAAGCCGAACTCACCAAGATCGAACGCGAGTACAAGCTCGTCGACCTGTCCGACACCCGCACCCGCGAATACCGGGATGCCATCCCCAAGCGCGCCAAGGGCTCCGAACTGCGCAAGGCCCAGCGCCTCGGCCGGGAAGGCACCGACCGCGACCGCCTGCGCACTGCCGTACGCCAGGCCCTGGCCGGGGCCGCAGACGAGGAGGAGTTCACCGCCCGGCTCGCCGCGAAGGGCGTGCTCCTCGCCGTGCGCCGTGCGCCCTCCGGCGACGTGACCGGCTACAAGTTCGCCCTCCCCACCGGCGGCGAGAGCGGGCCGATCTGGTTCTCCGGCAGCAAGCTCGCCTCCGACCTCACCCAGCCGAAGATCCAGGCACGCTTCGCCCTCGGCGTTGACGAACCCGCCTTCCCCACGCCCGACGCCCGCACCTGGCCCGCTGACGGCCGCCACCGGGCCAGCACCACCATCGAACGCGCCTACCCGGCCTTCGACGACGACCAGGACGCCGCTCGCGCGGAGGCGGTCATCCGGGGCAGCCTCGAAGTCCTCGACACGCTCGCCGCCACCAGCCCGCCCCTCAGCAGGAAGGAACTCCACCAGGCCGCACGGGCCCTGGAGTACACCCGCACCGCCCACACCCGCGCAGCCGGCGCCGACCTGCGCGCGATGCGCTCCGCCGCCCGCGAACTCCTCCACGCCGGGCCCTCCACCGGCCGGGGCGAGGACAGCACGGCCGCCGCCACGGCCCTGACCAGCCTCGTCCTGCTCGCCGTCGTGATCGCCAAGTGGCACGCCGCCCAAGGCCACCGGCACCAGGCCGACGCCGCCCGCGCGGCGGCCGGTCACCTGCGCGCCGTCTACACCCGGCACGCGGCCAAACCGATCGCCCACCTCACCCTCGAAGGCCGACTCCTCCCGAAGCCCGACCACGACCGGCAGGCCGACGCCGTCCGCCGCACCCTGCCCGCCGACCAGGCCACCCGGCTCCTCGCCGAAGAGAACTGGGCAGCCCTCGCCGCCACCCTCGCCCAAGCCGAAGCCGCCGGCCACAACCCGACCACCCTGCTCACCAACGCCGCCGGACGCCGCGAACTCGCCACCGCCGACTCACCCGCCGCCGTCCTCACCTGGCGCATCCGCCGCGACGCGGGCCTCCCCGCCCCCGCACCGGCCGCAACCCCCGACGAACTGCGCACCAGGGCAGCCCGCGCCCGCACCACCGCCCGCACCCCCGGCACACCGGCCACCGCGGTCATCACACCGCCGGCGCCGGCCGCACCCGACCAGGTGCGCCGAACACGCTGACCAACCCAGGTGGGCGGGTACGGAGCCTCCGCACCCGCCCACCAGCCCCCACCTACCAATCCCGCCCTGCACGGACATCACCCGTCAGCCGCAGCCGAAGGCAGGGCCCAGCCAACGAAGCAGACCGCCGGGATTTCCCGAGGAAACCCGGCGGCCGGAGCGCCACAACTACCCTGCAGCAAGGTGACGGTGTCGATTCGATGTCCTTCTCGCTGGGAGGGATCCATTCCGGCAGTGCACGTCGTATGGTCCCGTGCTGCCCCGCTGCCGACCCGAAGGGACCGCATGACCGACTACGACCACGACTTCTACAACCCCGCCCCCGAACCCGCGCGTGCCGTCATCCGCGCCGTCCCGCATCCCGCCGAGCTCAACCCCCGCGGCATCACCATCACCTGCACCGGCTGCGGCGCCCGCCGCGACTGGCTCCTCCTCGCCGTCCGCGACCAGATCTTCGTCCGCTGCCGCTGCGCCCACGAATGGCGCGAGCCCGACCTCACCCGGGCCGACTTCGACCGGCACTACGTCGAACCCGAGTACGAGTGGGACGACTTCGACACCGCCATGAGAGCTCTCGCCTTCGACGGCCTCCTCGCCGGAACGACCTGGAACCTGGACTGAGGTCCACGCCGCACCCGCCGCTGTTCACCTCCGACGCTTGCCGTGTCACGCCCAGACGAGCGAGGACAGCGGGGTGGGCGGACGGCGCTCGACTACCGGCGGAGGTCGACCTGGATCACGGCGTGGCGGCCGTTGGTACGCCACGGCGTCCCGGCACTGTCGAGCTGAGCGACGACGGCAGCGTCGACGCCGACGATCACGTCCGACTTCAGCGTCCGCAGCGCCGTGACGGCTGAGGGGAAGTGGCTGGCCACCTCGGTGAACGCAGTGGTCGGCGGCCACAGCTGATCGCCCACCAGCCGCCGGTAGTTGAGGTCACCCTTGAGGATCGTCATCGCCGCGCCGGTGAACTCGGCCCGGAGGTCGGCCGGCATGTCATGGAACGGCAGTGGTGCGCAGAAGAACGGGTGCGTGCGGACCACGAGCGCGCCGCTGTTCATCGCTCGCCACAGCCGTTCGCCGATCGTCCCGGCAGCCGCCGTGGTCGCGGTGCGCAGACGCTCGACGGTGGCGAGGACATCGGCCATCGTCGCGTCCGACACGTAGTACGGCTGCGGCTTCACGTACACGACGACCTGCGCCGCCAGACCGGAAGCGAGGAGGTGGTCGACCAGCACCAGGTCCGGCAGGAGCTCCCGGCCCGCGTTGTCCGCAATGATGCAGACACGCCCGCCTTCGGCACGCTCCAGCTCGGCCCAGAGCGACTCGCTGTCGTCAGCCACCAGGTCGGACGCGACCGACGCTCCGGCCTCCGCCGTGATCTGGAAGCTCAGGTCGGCGCGGTTGCCCCAGAGCGCCGAGGAGAGAAGCGCGGCGGCTCGCTTGTCGGTGAAGTCCGAGCGCAGGTCGCCCAGGGCCGCCAACTCGGCGTCGACGGCCGGGCCGGCGAGTTCGGCGTCCTTGAACGGCGCGAACGGGTCGATGCCCTGCCAGGCCCCGGGCCGGAAGTAGCCGGTGGCTTCGAGCAGCCTGCGGTAGAAGTAGCTCTCGGCCCACAGGAACGGCGCCTCGCCCCACGGCCGTCCGAACAGACCCTCACCCCACTCCAGCCACTGCTGGTGGTCGTGGGCACTGGTGCTGAGTGGCTGTAGTACACCCTCGGTGCTCTCGGCGAGGAGCTCCTCGATCGCGGCTCGCTCGCTCGGCCCGTACGGCAGCGCGTCGAGGACCTGCTGGATGAGCTTGGGGTGACGGTCGTGGAAGACACCCCAAGCGAAGGATCCGGGGACATTACTGCGGATCACGGGTGCAGTCATCGCGGTCGGGTTCGTCTCTCTCATCGACATCTCAGCTGACAGCTGTCCAACCCCACGGGCGTGGACCGTTCTGCCCTTGCAGGCAGGAGAGGCGGTAGTGGGCTTCCGCCCGGTGTCGAGCCGGATCGGCTGCCGCGTGCTGGAGAGCGAAGCAGGTGACCCGGAGCTCGCGGATGCTCCGCAGCACCGGGTAGCCGGCCCAGGTCATCACGTCGGCACCGTACGCCTCGCAGAAGGCGGTGTACTCGCTGTCCGAAACGGTGCCGAAGGTGGCGAAGCCGACGGCGGTAGCGGTCAGGTCCCACTCGGGAGGCCCGAGGGAGGTTCGTTCGAAGTCGAGCAGGTAGGTGGTGATCGGTGTGACCGCCACGTTGCCGCCCCATGCATCGCCGTGAATGACGCTCGCTGGCAGGCCGGGCGGGAGGCTCAGCCACGCTGTCTGGAGCTCTGCCAAGCGGTCCCGCAGCCACTGTCGCTGCGTGTCGTCGAGGGTGGCGGCCCCGTCGATCCTGGTGGCCAGCCGAACGAACGGGTCGAGCTGGCCCAACGGGAAGTCAGGAACGGAAAGCTTGTGGACCCGCCGCAGGAGCGGCGCGATGTCGGCAGCGGTTCCTGGGCGGTGCTGGGGCAGCTCGTGCCAGAAGGTCACGGGGTTGTTGTCGACATCCACTGGCTCCCGCAGGTGCTCGAGCGGGCGAACTGCAGGAACCCCGCAGTCGCGCAGCCAGCGTGCGACCGCCAGTTCGCGTCCGGCAGCAGCCGACTGGCCGGGGCGGCTGATGCGAGCCACGATCCCCAGCGGCAATCGCCACAGCGCGTTCTCCCCGATCCGGATCGGTTCGGCTCCCGCTGCGGACAGGCCCACTGTCGCGCACGCCTTGAGCAGTAGGGAGTGGGAGTCCTCGATGTTGCTCACGCTGCCACCGTATCGGCGATCTGTTCCCGCAGGTCCCGGACGTCGCCAAGGTTGCGGTGGCGATGGGCGACCCGGCCGAGTTCAGCCAGCTCGTGGTTGGCACGCAGCGAGCGGAGGTCGCTGACCTCGGCGAGCGCGGTCCGGCCCTCGGCCAACGCCTGCTCAGGGTCACCGGCAGCCATCTGGAGCGTGGCGAGCTTGGTTCGGGAGAACGCACGGGATCTGGCGAATCCGTCGCCGTGGCCGTCGACCGCTGCCTGGAGTCGCCGAAGGGCTTCCTGCGGCGGATGGCCGGCGAGGGCGAGGTCGAAGAGGGCGTGGCCGGTGTCGCCGTGGTGCTGGGCGCCGTCGTAATACGCCATCCACGGCCCTTCAGCGGCCGGGGCGATCGACGTGAACGAGTCGTCGGACGCGCCGATCGCGGCCAGGGTCTGCTGAGCTCGACCCATCTTCGCCAGGGCCCGAGCGCGAGCGTTGTGGAGCATGGACTGCTCCGCGGGGGAGAGCCGGTCGGCGCGTGCCAGGCCGAGCTCGGCGAAGGTGAGCCCGGCGTCGGGGTCCCCACACCAGATGGCCTGGCGGGAGCGGAGGTTGTAGGAGATGGCGCGTAGCGGCCAGTTGTCCACTTCCTCGGCGCACGAGGTGGCGAAGGCGAAAAGTCGGCGGGCGTCTTCGTGGGCGAAGGCGTCGAAAGCCGAGGCGCCGACCACGGTCGCCAAGCGGCTGACGGCTCCGAACAGTTCAGCCCGCAACGGCGCGGGGCAGCGACTCTTCAGGAGACCGGCTGCCCAGCGCAGTTGGGCGAGCGCCGTGTCACGGACGACGCCGGCGCCGCCGTAGAGGTTGTCCCAGCTGCGCAGTGTGGTCGCTGCGGTGCGGATCTGCTCGACGTCGGCGGGCCGGACCATTGCGGGTACCGCGGTGGCCGGGGTGGAGGTCAGGAGCTGGGCCAGAGGGCCGGCGGCGAGAGCTGCACTCGTCACGGCAAGGAAGTTGCGTCGTTCCACGGGGTCGGACTCATTCCACTCGGAGGCTGGCGGTGGCATTTCCAGCGTGCCCCCGAGCAGCTCCCTTCGGGGAGGCTTGACGGCCCCGTTGCGCCGTTTGTCCATTACCTCTGAGCGGTTGTCCAATTCAGCCGCGGCCAGCACGACGCTTCGCGCGAGCACTCCGCCGGTGTCCAAGACCGCGTCTAACGCCTGGGCGTGGTGAAGCTTGCAGGGCCGCTCCGCCCGCTCGATCTTGCTGATCAGGTCCCCACTCAGGTGGACCAACTGCCCGAGCCTGTCCTGGCTCAGCCCCCTGAGCTTCCGCCAGTACTGAAGCTCCGCGCCGAACCAGTGGGCCGCGGATCGGGTGGGGTCCAGAGGCTTGAGTGGTCGCGGCACTTGATCCCCCAGGGCGTCTCATGTGGACAGCGGTCGCTGTCCGAATGCCGGTACTGGTCGAGCGGTTCCCCGGCAGGGCTGAATGTTTCCGAGCGCTAAGCGCCCATTACACACCGCTACGAGCCTGACGTGCAGGTGTTCGGCACAACTACGCGCCGAACGCCCCCGCGGGCTGCCGCCGTAGCCGGACCGACGGAAGAGGAGATCGCCATGCAGCGAGTCAGCACGACCGTGGAGCACAGCAGCATCACCATCGAGACCGGGCGTCCGCTCCCCACCGACCTCGTCCTGCTGGAACGCAAGGGACTCGGCCACCCCGACACCCTCGCCGACCACCTGGCTGAGGAGCTCTCCCGCGCGTACAGCCGCTACACGCTCGACCGCTTCGGCGCCGTGCTCCACCACAACTTCGACAAGCTCGCCCTGCTCGGCGGCTCCTGCGAGGTCCGCTACGGCGCCGGCCGGATGACGGCTCCGGTGAAGGTACTGGTCAACGGCCGGGCCGCCTACGCATGCGGCGGCGAGGACATCCCGGTGCGGGAGCTGGTCGAGCAGGCCGTCCTGGCCTTCTTCCGCGACCGGCTGCCCGAGCTCGCCGGCCACCTCGACCTGGTTTTCAACATCACCAGCAACCCCAGCCCCGGCGCGGTGGTCACCGACGAGAGCGGCACCGACCGATCGCGCTGGTTCGCGCCCCGCTCGGTGGACG
Source organism: Kitasatospora sp. NPDC048194 (assembly GCF_043202455.1). Lineage (NCBI taxonomy): Bacteria > Bacillati > Actinomycetota > Actinomycetes > Kitasatosporales > Streptomycetaceae > Kitasatospora > Kitasatospora sp. NPDC048194. Next base: position 183,737 of record NZ_JBIDAK010000003.1, on the reverse strand, counting down.
ACCTGCGCGAGCGCCACACCCTCATCGCCAACGACACCTCGCTCGGCACCGGCTGGGCCCCGATGGCCCCGTTCGAGCAGTTCGCCCACGCGCTCGTCAACCACCTCTCCGGCGTCAGCGACTTCACCCTGGCGAATCCCTGGTGCGGCTCCGACGTGAAGCTGATGGGGCACTTCGACGGCGCCAAGGCCGAGGCCATCCTGTGCGTCCCGCAGAAGTCCGAGCACGTGCCCGACCGGGCCTCGTACCTCGCCAACAAGGAGGAGGTCCTGGCCGAGTGCGCCCGGTTCGCCGAGCAGCACCTCCCCGGCGTGGAGGTCACCTTCCTCCTCAACGCCCGTGACGTCCCCGAGAAGGACGAGCTCTACCTGACCTACACCGGCAGCTCCATCGAGTCGGGCGACGAGGGCGTCGTCGGCCGCGGCAACCGGGTCAACGGCCTCATCACCCCGCTCCGCCCGATGAACCTGGAAGGGGCCAGCGGTAAGAACCCCGTCTACCACGTCGGGAAGCTCTACAACCTCGCGGCCACCCGCCTCGCCCAGCGCCTGTACGACGAGACCGGCAGCTATGCCGAGGTGCACCTGGTCAGCGCGACCGGCCACCGGCTCGACCAGCCCTGGAAGGTCCTGGTCCGGCTCGCGGCCGAGGACCCGGAGATCGAGAAGGTACAAGCCCAGGTCGCCCTGGCCCTCGGGGGCTTCCCGGAGCTCACCGCCGAGCTGGTCCACCACGGCGTCCGGCTCAGCTGATGCACGCCGGATCGCCCACGCTCCTCCCCCCGCGCAGCGCCTGGCAGCGGCTCCGGGAGCACTACGGTCCGGAGGTGCACGGGTGGCTGGCCCGCGCCCCCGAGCTCCTCAACGAAGCCGCACGCCGCTGGCAGTTGACCCCCGACGGCTACCACGACGCCGGCCACGCCTCCCTGTTGATGGTGGCGCGTGAGCGAACCAGCGGGCGCAAGGTCCTGTTGAAGGCATGGCCCGACCACAGCCGCTACCGCAACGAGATGATCGTGCTCGGCATCTGGGCGGCCGGGCCGGCTGTCAGGGTGCTCGAGCACGCGGACGACCTCGGCGTCGCCGCCCTGGAGATGGTGGCAGCCGTGCCCGGCGGTTCCGTCAGACCGGAGACGCACGAGTACGAGGCGGTGGCCGCCGCTCTGCGGCAACTGCATCGCCTCGGCCGGGTCGCGAACACCGCAGCTGCAGCACTTCCCAGCCTCCACGACTTCCTCGAATGCGAGTTGGTCCCGCGAGTGCACCGACGCCTGGAGGTGCAGCGCCCCCAGCTGGAGGTCGACTGGGCAAGGCTCGGTGAGCGCTTGGTCACCGGACTGCACCCGGACGCGGCACGGGCATCAGTCCTTCACGCGGACGTCTACCGCGAGAACGTCCTCTTCGACGACCGCCGGAAGCCGGTCCTGGCTGACCCCCTGCCGATGGTCGGCGACGAGGTCTTCGACTGGGCCTTCTGGACCGTCTACTACAACCTGGGCACACACACCCGGGACCGCTTCGAGATCGCCGTCACCACCGCCGGCCTCGATCCGCGGCGGCTACGCCACTGGAGCCTCGCACTCTGCGTGGACGGTCTCCTCTACTACCGCGAGGTGGGAGACCACCGCGCCTCCGTGATGGAGCGGGTGATCGCGGGGCTGGCCGGCGACCTCGATCTCACTGCGGTGCCGGAGAAGGCCGGCCAGACGTGACCACCTACCTCCTGCGCCATTCCAGTACCCACTACAGCGCGGCTCACCGGGTCAACGGCGACCCGACTGTCGATCTTCCGCTGGATCCGGCAGGACGCGTCGCCTGCCGGACCGGTAGCGGCGTGATCACTGCCGTTCAACCGAAGATCTGGCTCACCTCGGCGTTCGCCCGGACGGGTGAGACGGCACGCCTGCTGATGGGCGATGCCGATCAGCCCGTCAGGGTCGAGCCGGCCCTCAATGAAGTCGACTACGGGCAGTTCGAAGGCGGGCCCTTCACGGAGTACGCGCGCTGGCTAGTCGCCGCCGGACCATGGGAGAACCCGCCCGGGGCCGCCGAGTCGCAGCGCGAGGCCATCCGCAGAATGCTTGCCGGCCTCCGGAGCGCACTCCAGCTGCCCTCGCCTCGGACGGTCGTCGCGCACGGCCTGCTGGCCTCCGTGCTGCGGTGGCACAGACAGACCTCGCGCGACGCCCCCGGGCGGGCCATGCCGATCTTCTTCGACGAGGTGCCCTGCCTGTACCTGGTCAGGTTCGAGGACCGCGAACTCGAAGACCTCACCGCGTCCCTGCTCGAACTCCTGGACGCGGAGAAACAGGAGACCGCCGCAGCGGGCGGATGGTCATCGCGGCCAGAAGACCGGCGCACGCTTGCTACCTTCGATGGACCATCTGTCCAGCTGGAGGAGACGAACTCCCATGCATGATCCCCGCGCCCTCATCGAGATGGGCTCCGAGGCGGTCCGCCGCCTCGCCCGCCGCGGCTACACCCTGGATCTCTCTGCGTTGGAGTCTCTTCAGTCCAGCCGATCCCAGCTCATCACTCGCGTGGACGAGCTGCGGGCCGAGTCGAAGCGAGTCGCCCAGGAGGTCCAGCAGGCGGCCCGCCAGGGCGGCGACACCGAGACGCTGAAGGACCGGGCCCGCGACCTCAAGGAAGAGATCCGGTCGGCCGAGGCGGAGCAGGAGCAGGTGCAGCAGGAGTTGCGCGACTTCCTGCTGACCATTCCCAACCTGCCGCTCGACAGCACCCCCGAGGGCGACTCGGACGAGCACGCCGTCGAGATCCGTCGCTTCGGCGCGCCGCCGTCCTTCTCGTTCGAACCGAAGGACCATGTGGACCTCGGCGAGGCCCTCGGCATCCTCGACTTCGCCCGTGCCAGCAAGCTCTCCGGCTCCCGGTTCAGCGTCTCGCGCGGTGCCGGCGCCGCCATCGAGCGCGCCCTGGCGACGCTCTTCCTGGATCTGCACACCAAGCAGCACGGCTACGTCGAACACGCGGTCCCGTACCTCGTCACCCGGCAGACCATGACCGGCACTGGCCAGCTCCCGAAGTTCGAGGAGGACCTCTTCGCCACCGGCATGGGCGAGCGCGAGCTATTCCTGATCCCGACCGCCGAGGTCCCGCTCACCAACCTCTACGCGGACGAGATCATCCCGCCCGCCGAACTCCCCCTGGCCCTCACCGCGCACACCCCGTGCTTCCGCTCTGAGGCCGGCTCCTACGGCCGGGATACCCGCGGCATCCTGCGGCAGCACCAGTTCTCCAAGGTCGAGATGGTCCGCATCTGCGACCCCGCGGACTCCCAGGCCGAGCTGGAGAAGATGCTCAGCCACGCCGAAGCCTGCCTCAAGGAGCTGGGACTGGCCTACCGGGTCGTCCAGCTCGCCGCCGGCGACCTCGGCTTCTCCGCCCAGATCACCTACGACATCGAGGTCTGGCTGCCCAGCCAGCAGACCTACCGTGAGATCTCCTCCGTCTCGGACTGCGGCTCCTTCCAGGCCCGCCGCGCGGGCATCCGCACCCGTGACGAGCACGGTAAGACCAAGCCCGTCGCCACCCTCAACGGCTCCGGACTGCCCATCGGCCGCACCCTGGCCGCCCTTCTCGAACAGTGCCAGCAGCAGGACGGCTCCATTGTCCTGCCCGAGGCCCTGGTGCCCTACCTCGGATTCCGCCGGATCTCGGCGGACGGAACAACGGAGGCATAAGTGTTAGTCGGCATCTGCGACTTCCCCAGCAGCTACACCTTCCCGCCCGTCGGCTACGGCGGGATCGAACGCTGGCTCTGGGCAGTGGCGGAAGGCGCCCGATCCGCAGGCGCCGACGTACACCTCCTCGGCCCCGGCTGGAGGACCGACCTCGGATCGGACTGGACCACTCGTCCGATCCGTCTCGAAGACCTCCAGCCGGGTACCCGGCAGACTCGGGACCTGCGTTCCACCGGCTACGACCTGCTCGTGGTCGGACACGAGTACCCGTCGCTCCCCGGGTGGCGTCGGGTCTGGGCTGATCTCGACTGCGACGTCGCGACCTTCCAGCACTCGCCGGTCTTCCGGCACGGCGCCGACGCCTTCGACGCGAAGCGCTCCCGGCTCTACTGCTACTCGCCCGAGATGGCGGGACTGTACGCCGCCCACGCACCGGTGCTGGAGCACGCGGTCCACCTCGGGCTCGGTGAAGCCGAACCTCCCGCCCGACCCGGCCGCGACCTCGTCTGGCTCGGCCGGATCGACGAGGAGAAGTCGCCGCACCTCGCGGTGCGCGCGGCCCAGCTGCTCGGCCGGAGGATACACGTCGTCGGACCGGTCTTCGACAACGACTACGTCCGACGTCACCAGGCACTCTTCGCGGCTGATCACGTCAGCTGGGTCGGCGAGGTCGGAGGGGCAGCCAAGACGGCCGCGTTCTCCGACGCCTCGGTCTACGTCTACACCTGCTCACGAAGCTACGTGGAGGCCGGCGCCGCCGTTTTCGGGGAGTCCCTGCGTGCCGGTACGCCCGTCGCCGCGCTCTGCTGGCGAGACGGCACCTGCGCGGAGGCAGCCCTGTGCGAGAACACCGGAGCCGTCGCCAGGGTCGATCCTGAGCGCGACGACGAGGACGCGGCCCTGGCGCTCGCCACTGCGATCGAGCAGTGCCTAGAACTGGAAGCTTCGACCGTGCAGGCCATCGGCCTGAACCGGTTCGACCCCGAGCGACACTTCCGCGCCCTCGCGACCAGGCCGTGCTGACCGCGGACCCACCGTCGAGGCCGCTCGATCTCCTGAGCGACCGCCTCGTGCTCGGCCCGCAGTGGGAGATCGAGCATGACGCCGACGGCCGCTTCGAGATCCACCACCGCGACCGGGGGACGCCGTACCGGCCGGCCAGTCGGCCGATCCAGTGGGCCGGTCTGCTGCAGCAGTTGGAGAGCGGCTTCCGCGCGGCTGGCGTCGCCCGTGCGAGACCGCTGCCCATGCGGTGGGGCCGGGACACCGAGTTGACGATCTCCGCCGTCCAGGCTGTCGACCCTCTTCTCAAGGACGGCAAGCCGTACGTCTTCCGCCGTGGCTACCTCCCCCAGCCGGTCGTCCGACTGACCGGCGAGCGGGACCACGTCGGCGCCCTGAGGGAGGGATTCCTCACCTCGTTCGTCAACATCTCGCGCATCGAACCCGTTACTCGGACAGCCGAGTTCACCGAAATCTTCGACCACTGGCTCACTTTGCTGTCCGGCATCGGCCTCCACGCCAGACACCTCACCATCCACGGCCGCAACGCCGTCTGGCAACGCCGCGAAGTCTGCGGCCTGACGGTGCACTTCCGGCACCTGGACCTTCCCATCGGTGACATCGTCCTGCTCTGGAACGCTGCGGATCCCAGCTGCATGGCGGTGGACCTGGGCTCCGGCCTTGAGCGCCTGGCCTGGGCCCGCACCCGTCGCCCATGGTGGGAGCTGGCCTTCGGCCGCTTCGCGACGTCCGGTGTGGCTACCGACGTGCTCGACGCCGTTCGAACCGCGACGCTGCTGGTCGGTAACGGCATCGCCCCTGCGGCCCGAGGGGCCGGCGGTGTACTCCGCCGAATCCTTTCTGCCGTCCCCGCCGACGCCACACCGCTCGGAGTCAGCGCCCTGGTCCGGGCAAGCCACGGATTCTGGAGCCTCACCTCACCGATGGCCCTGCCGTGGCCCGAGGTCGCCTTCGTCATCGAGCGCGAGATCCACCGCCGCGACGTCATCTCCGCCATGTCCCTCCCCCTACCTCGGTCGAGCTGGAGCGACAGAACGTGAAGCCACGACGTAACCGGAACCCGCCCGCCGAGTTCCGACTCCGCTTCGCCTGGACGATTGGGTTCTGCTTCAAGTGCGAGGTAGTCACCCAAGTCGCCGAGTTGGGCACACTCACCGTCGAAGGCGAGACCATCACACTCGCGGCATGCCACCTCTGCGCCTGGCGGCTGGAGCGGCAGCACCACCACGCCCGCCAGGCCCACCTCCGCGCCCAGCTCGCCGGTGCGTGGGCTGACGCTACGAGACGGGCAGCAGCATGCATGTGAGAAGGGGGCATGCGGCCTCAGCCAATCAGCGCATCGCATCAAGGCTGTCTTCACGGCATACGCTCATCACAGGCTGGGAGGCTCGGCGTTCAACCTGACGGGTCGTCGTGTACGTGAGAAAGGGCTGCTGGCTGTGGCAAGCAGAGGACAGGATTCCGGCAGCGGCTCGGAGAGCCAGCCGGACTACGTCGGCCGCTTCCGGGCGGGGCGGCTGGTGGACAACCGACCGCAGGCGCTGGACGCGTGGCGCGTGACCATGGCCGCCCCGGACGTTGCCGCAGGTGTCGCGAGTCTGCTTGGTGGTGAGCCCGCGGAGTGGGAGACGACGACCGAGGACTCCTTGGAGGTGCTGACCGACTACGACACGGTGCGGGTCATCGTTGAGGGACCATCCGCTGTCCAGGCCCGCATGTTGCTCTTCGGCTACAAAGGCAAGGTACTCCACGACTGCGACGGCACCCGGTTGTTCGCGCCGGAGGCGGATGCCGGCAAGCCGTGTGGGTGTCCAGAAAGCATCGAGGAACGCAGGCTGGCGGCGAAGTCCGGTCGAGGCCCCATGCCCAGCACCAGCATCGACTTCAAGCTCGCCGACGAGCCGGCACTCGGGGTCTTCCGCTTCGTGAGCAGCTCCTGGGAGCTGGCCAAGACGGTCGTCGACCTTCAGCGAGTACTGGCCGAGGCCGACGGCCCCACCACGTGCGACCTCGCACTTGAGCTGGTGGAACTCACCACCGCGTCCGGTGTGGCTGTCTGTTACCGGAAGCCGGTGGTCCGCTTCTTGGATGATCCGACCTCGCCCGTACCGCGCCCCGTCGCAAGACGCTCTTCGCGACCACTACCCCCGTCGCACGCGTCATCGGATGTGCCCGCTCGGTCACCCAAACCGCGTGCGCTGCCCGGCCAGCAGCCAGCGGAGCCACGCCGAAGCCTGCGCAGCGCTGTGAGTGGACGGTCATCCGTAAGTGGAACCGAGCGCACCACCGGTCCCGACGAACCTGAGGCTGTTGCCCAGCCACGTACTGCAGCCGGCGTATTGTTCTTCGACGAGGCCGACCGAGTGCTCCTGGTGAAGCCCACGTACAAACCGGGGTGGGAGATCCCGGGCGGCTACCTCCACCCCGGCGAGACCCCGAGCGGCGGTGCGGCCCGAGAGGTCAAGGAAGAGCTCGGAATCACCCCGTCCATCGGCGACCTTCTCATCGCGGACTGGGCTCCCCACCCGACCGAGGGCGACAAGCTGCTCTTCGTCTTCGACGGAGGCATCCTCCCGGATTCCGAGCAGGCTCAGATCGACCTGGACGGGGTAGAGATCGGCGAGTACGCCTTCTACGCCGCCGACCAGATCGACGCTCTCCTCATCCCTCGCCTCGCCCGGCGGGTCAAGGCAGCCCTCGACGCCCGATCCATCTCGGCGACCACCTACTTGGAGCACGGAACTGCCCGATTCCAACATCCGCAGCCGGCCCGCCGCACCTCGGCACGTCCGCATCAGCACTCAAGGAGTTCCGGCATGGGCAGGACCGAATACCTCAACGACCCCGACGCCCCCAAGGCCAACACCCTCATCCCCGCCAGCAACCTGCTCGTCGTCGACGACAACGGTGCCATCCTGCTCCAGCGCCGCCGCGACACCGGCCAGTGGGCCCTGCCCGGCGGGGCCCAGGACATCGGCGAGACCGCCGCCCAGTGCGCCGTGCGCGAGTGCCTGGAGGAGACCGGTATCCACGCCGAGATCACCGGATTCCTCGGCGTCTACACCAACCCGAACCACATCGTGGCCTACACCGACGGCGAGATCCGCCAGCAGTACGAGAACACCTACATCGGCCACCCCGTCGGTGGCCAGCCAACGATCAACGACGAGGCGGACGGCGTCCGCTGGATCCAGCCCGAGGACCTCGACCAGTACGACATCCACCCCAGCATGCGTCAGCAGATCGGCGACTATGTCGCCGGCTCCTACCCTTACCTCGGCTGAGCCATTGAGAGTCTCTTCCCTACCAGCCCACCAACGAGTCTGACGAGAGATCAGTTGTGCAACAGGACTCCGTAAGGTGTTAGTCGGCCCGGGAGGGCCGGATGTGGCTGAACAGGGCTTGCCGTTGGTGGCTCTCCAGGAGTGGCCGTCCGGCTCTTCGGGGCGCCCTGACCGCTGATTGAGATCTGCGTCCTGGTCGCTGTTTACGGAGCTGACGGCGGGGTGTTCTTCGGGCCGACGAGTGCTGGTTCGGCGTGGGGAGCATCGGATGACAGAGCGACGGGCCCGGATCTGGGTGGGGGTCGACGCGGGCAAGGGCCACCACTGGGCGGCTGCGGTGGACGAGTTGGGGTTCCAGGTCTGGTCGAAAAAGATCGACAACGACGAGGCAGCGATCCTGGAAGCGATCGCCGAGGCGCTGGCCATGGCTGACGCGGTGGAATGGGCGATCGACCTGTCCGGCACCGCGTCCGCGCTGCTGCTGGCCCTGCTCGCCTCGCACGGGCAGAAGCCCGTCTACGTCCCGGGCCGTACGGTGAACCGGATGGCCGGAGCTTACCGGGGCGAGGCGAAGACCGACGCTCGCGATGCGTTCGTGATTGCGGAGACCTCGCGTGTGCGACGGGACTTCGCCGCCGTGGACGTGCCCGCCCAGTTGGTCTCCGACCTCGCGCTGCTGGTCGCCCACCGCGCCGACCTGGTCGCCGACCGGGTGCGGATGGTCAACCGGCTTCGCGACGTGCTGACCGGGATCTTCCCGGCCCTGGAGGGGGCCTTCGACTGGTCCGCCAGCAAGGGTGCTCTCACCCTGCTCACGCATCGGCAGACACCGGCCGGGATACGCCGTCTCGGCCGCTCGCGGTTGGAGTCATGGCTACGCAAGCGGGGCGTCCGCTCGGCGGACAAGGTGGCCGCGACCGCGCTGGAGGCGGCTGAGGCCCAGCACACCGTGCTGCCCGGCGAGAGCGTCGCCGCCTCGATCGTCGCCGACCTCGCCATCCAGCTCATCGCGCTGGACGAGCGGAAAAACGGTCTCGACAAGCAGATTAAGGAGACCTTCCACACCCACCCACAGGCGCACATCATCGAGTCGATGCCGGGCATCGGCCCGATCCTGGGCGCCGAGTTCGTCGTCGCCGCCGGCGACCTGTCCGCCTACGCCGACGCCGGCCACCTCGCCTCCGCGGCCGGCCTCGTCCCAGTGCCACGCGACTCCGGACGCCGCACCGGCAACCTCCACCGACCAAAGCGCTACAGCCGCCGCCTGCGACGGGTGTTCTACCTGTCCGCGCAGACCAGCGTCATCAAGGACGGCCCCAACCGGGACTACTACTTGAAGAAGCGCGGCGAGGGGCTCAAGCACGTGCAAGCTCTGATCGCACTGGCTCGTCGGCGCGTCAGCGTCCTGTGGGCCCTCCTGCGCGACAACCGGGTCTTCACCGCCGATCCGGTCACGCAGACGGCTTGACTGCGTCATTGAGACTCCTGCTGATCTCTCTCGCCACCGGCCCGCGTCCTTCTACAATCAGCGTCGGCACGTTACACAGGGCGACAGGACATCCATGGCCACTTGATGGCCGGAGTAGCTGGGGGACATGGACGAGCGACTGCAGCATCTGGCCAAGTCCTCGCCGAACTTCGGCATCCTCTTCCCCCTGAAGCCGCTGCTGTCGCTCTATGGTGCCCAAGCCGAGGCGACCGTCTTCACGAACCCGAACGCATCGCTCGTACAGGCGGGGCAGTTTGGTGAGGTCCTTGCACAGGAGCTCATCACCCGGATGGGCATGCGGGTGGCGGGTGACAAGCAGATTGACAGGCTAACGGCGCTGACCCGTGCCGGGGTCCTGGTGCCGGAGATTCGTGACGACTTCGACCGCGTTCGTGTCGATCGGAACAAGGCTGCTCACCAGCACCTTTTCGACACGTCGCGCGCGCTCGCGGCGGTCCGGACCTGCTACAAACTCGGGCTGTGGTTCCACGACGCGATCAACAACCGTCGGACAATCGCAGAGTTCGTGCCGCCCGCCGACCCTGGGGCCGCCGGCGCTGTCACCGATCCGAACGAGCGCGCCGAGCTGCATGAGGCTCTGACCGGACACCGGCAAGCCCTCACCCAAGCCCGCACTCGCCTCGCCGAATCCGCCGACGAGTTGGAGGCCGAGCGGAAGGCGCGGGCCGAAGCGCAGCGGCTGATCGCCAGCGCCGACGCCAACAACGCTGCGCTGCTGGCACGACTCGAGCAGCTGGCGGCACAGGTCGCGGAGCTACGTGCGGCCCAGCAGGCCGCGTACGAGGACGCCCGCCAGGCCCCGCGCACCGTCGATCCGGCCGCTCGCGACGCGATCATCCACCGTGCCCAAAGGAAAGCGCCGCTCAACGAGGTCCAGGCCCGCGAGGAGATCGACCGCCTCCTCGTCGCTGCTGGCTGGCTGGTGCAGGACCGTGGCGAGGTCAACCCGTTGGCTGGCCAGGGTGTGGCGGTGCGCGAGTTCACTCTCGCCACCGGCCGCGCCGACTACGTGCTCTACGTCGACGGGTGCATCGTCGGCGTCATCGAGGCCAAGCGCGAGGGCACCCATCTGGCCAGCGCCGTCGCACAGAACAACCGGTACGCCGGCGGTGTCCTCAAGGAGCACCGGCTCGCGGTCTGGCGCGAGGGCGAGCCCTTCGCCTTCCGATACGCCACTACTGGGACGGAGACGTACTTCATCAATCGTCTCGACCCCGACGCACGATCCCGTGAGGTGTTCGCCTTCCACCGCCCCGAGACGGTGGCGGCGTGGATGCGCCGCGCTGACGAGCACCCAGAAGCCCAGACCCTCCGCGCGGCGCTGCGTGACATGCCGGCCTTGCAGCGCAACGGCCTGCGCCCGGCGCAGATCGAGGCGATCAACGGCCTGGAGAGCTCGCTCGCCCTGGACAAGCCCCGCGCCCTCATCCAGATGGCTACCGGAGCTGGCAAGACCTACACCGCGGTCTCCCAGACGTACCGACTGCTCAGGCACGCCCGAGCCCGCCGCGTGCTGTTCCTGGTGGACCGCAACAACCTGAGCAAGCAGGCGCTGGACGAGTTCCGGAAGTTCACCACCCCCGACGACGGGCGCAAGCTCTCCGATATCTACAACGTCGAGCGTCTGGGTGCCGCCGGCCTGCAGGACAGCGCCTCGGTGGTGATCTGCACCATCCAGAAGATGTACCGCCTCCTGACCGGTGAGCAGTTGATCGACGACGATCCGGCCGACGAGGCGAGCGACGACAGGGCATACGAGAAGTCCTACGAGGTTGAGCGGCCCATCGAGGTCGGCTACAACCCGGCGGTGCCGATCGAGTCCTTCGACCTGATCATCGTCGACGAATGCCACCGATCCATCTATGGCCTGTGGCGCGGGGTCCTGGAGTACTTCGACTCCCACCTGGTGGGTCTCACCGCCACCCCGACCCTGCAAACCCTCGGCTTCTTCGGCCGGAACCTGGTCTCCGAGTACACCTACCCACAGGCCGTCGCCGATGGCGTCAACGTCGACTTCGACGTCATTCGCATCCGCACGGACCTGCGCGAGGACGGCGGCGCAACCATAGAGCAGGGCACCACAGTCGGGGTGCGGGACCGCCGGACACGCCGCAAGACCTACAGGGAGCTGGAGGACGACTTCACATATACCACCCGCCAGATCGGCCGGTCTGTGGTGGCGGTCGACGAGATCCGGGCAGTGCTCACTACGTTCCGGAATAACTGGCAGAGCTGGTTTCCGGGTCGAAAGGAGCTTCCCAAGACCCTGATCTTCGCGGTCGGAGAAGATCACGCTGAAGACGTCCTTGCCCAGGCCAAGGAGGTGTTCGGCCGAGGCGACGACTTCGCGAAGAAGATCACATACAAGAGCCGCCAGGCCGGTGACGACCCCGATGAATTGATCCGCGACCTGCGCACGTCCCCACGGCTGCGGATCGCCGTTACCGTCGACATGATCGCCACCGGAACTGACGTGAAGGCCCTGGAATGCGTGATCTTCCTCCGTGAGGTGCGCAGTGCCGTCCTCTTCGAGCAGATGAAGGGTCGCGGCGCCCGCACCATTGACGCTACCGAGCTGCGAGAGGTAACCCCGGAAGGGGACGAGAGGGTGCGCAAGGACCGCTTCGTCCTCGTCGACGCCGTCGGTGTCACCGATTCACCGCTTGTCGACGCTCGCCCGCTTGTCCCGGCCGGAGAACGCCAGATCTCCCTGGCAAAGCTCCTCGACAAGGCTGGCACGAAGTCGATCAGCGCCTCTGAAGCAGAGATCCTCGCCGGACGCCTCGCCCGCCTCAACCAACAGCTCAACGAGCGCGAGCGCGAGCAGCTCATCCGGGCTGCTGGCGGCCGCACCCTCTCCGAGATCGCCGGCGCGATCATCAAGGCCGTCGACCCTGACCGGCAGGACCGCGCCAAGGCGGAAGGCGGCGAGCGAGCCGCGCACGCCTTGGTCGAGGCAGCGATTGCCCCGTTGACCGGCAACCCCGACCTGCGGAAGCAGATCATCGAGATCCGCCGTGACAAGGACTACCTGCTGGACGAGACCACGGCGGTCGAGGTCACCGAGGTCCGTGCGGTCCCGAGGGAGGAACGAGCGCGAGAGGAGGTCGACCGCTGGAGCCGCATGCTCAGGGAGCGTCGCGATGAGATTGCCGCCGTCTCCATCGCCCTCACCAGCCCCCGGTCCGTCGCTCCGACGGAGGCGTACGCAGCGTTGAAGGAGCTGGCCGACCAGATCCGCCGCCCCGACTTCGCCTGGACCCCGCAGGTCCTGTGGACCTACTACGAGGACCTCGGCCATGCCTCTCAGCAGTCCGGCAAGCAGGCTGGTGTGCCGGATCTGATCTCCCTCATCCGCTACGAGCTCGGGGTCGATTCGGAGCTCCGGCCCTACCGTGAGACCGTGGAGGAGCGCTTCGAGGGCTGGCTGCTACGGCAGCGACAGGCAGGCGCGGAGTTCACGGGTGACCAGCTGTGGTGGCTGGAGTCCATCCGCGACGTCGTCGCCAGCGATGTCGGCATCGCACCGGCGGACTTCCGTGCCGAGCCCTTCACGGGGCGTGGTGGAGGCAGGGGCCTCGCCCTCGCGTTCCCTGGACGAGACCCGCACGACCTTCTGAATGAGCTGAATCGAGAACTGGCTTGAGCAACACGGAGATTCCGCCGGGGTGGACATTTGTTCAACTGGAGGAAGTGGCTGAAATTACCGGCGGGATCCAGAAGCAGCAAAAGCGGCGTCCCGTCGATAACGTCTACCCATTTCTCCGCGTTGCCAATGTTGGGCGGGGCTCGCTCGATCTTGAAGAAGTTCACGAAGTCGAGCTCTTCGAGGGAGAGATCGAACGCTTTCGACTCAAGGCTGGCGACCTACTGGTCGTTGAGGGGAACGGAAGTCCAAGTCAGATCGGCCGGGCAGCGATGTGGCGCGGTGAAATCGCCAACGCCGTGCATCAAAACCACCTGATCCGGGTGAGGCCGAGCTTCGCCGTTGATCCGAAATATCTCGAATTGGCCTGGAATGCTCCGCTCGTTTCGAAGCAGCTTCGGGATGTGGCGCAGACCACAAGCGGACTCTACACGCTGAGCACGGCCAAGTTGAAGCGCGTCCGAATTCCGCTACCTCCGCTCGCCGAGCAGGCGCGAATCGTGGAAGCCCTTGAAAGTCATCTATCTCGCCTAGACCTGGGCGTTCGAGATCTCGAAACCGCGCAGCGGAAGATTTCCGCCTTCCGCAAGGCGATCCTGCTGTCGCTTGTTCCCGAGAAGTCCCCCGAATCCTGGGAAGTCACGACCATCGGCGATGCCGGTGCTATCGACCTCGGTCGACAGCGACACCCAGATTGGCATCATGGCCCAGAGATGCGCCCATACCTCCGAGTGGCAAATGTCTTCGAGGATCGAATCGATACCTCCGACGTCATGGAGATGGATTTCTCCGGAGTATTCGAGAAGTTCAAGCTGAAGACCGGCGATGTGCTGCTCAATGAAGGCCAGAGTCCACACCTTGTTGGCCGTCCAGCTCTCTATCGTGGAACGCCTCCGAACGTGGCCTTCACAAACAGTCTATTGCGTTTTCGCGCCCGCCCAGACGTGCTTCCAGAGTGGGCTCTGATGGTCTTCCGGCGCCACATGCACGCCCGGCGATTCATGCGTGAGATTCGCATTACGACGAACATTGCGCATCTCTCGGCCAAGCGCTTGAAGACCGTCGAGTTCCCGATCCCACCGCTTGAGGAACAGAAGCGGAGAGTCCAACGCTGCGAGGAATTGCTTACCGATGCTGATGCATTGGAACGCGGTCTGAGCCATGGTCGCGTACGTGCTCAGAGGCTTCGCGATGCCCTACTCAACCGTGCCTTTACCGGTGCCCTCGTCCGTCAAGACCATGACGACGAGCCCGCCTCTGGACTGCTGGCTCGGATCGAGGCTGACCGGAAGCTAGCGAAGTCTGCGGTGAAGGCCACCCGCACGCGCCGTACTAGTCCGTCGGCGACCGCTCTCAAACAGCCCCCGACTCCGCCTGCCGGCGCAGCTCCCCTCTTCCGCACCACCATCCAGCAGGAGTTCGAGCTCTGATGAGCACCACCGAAGCAGCCTCGACCATCCCCGCCAAAGCGGCCGCGCAGACCAACTCGCTCGTCGCGAAGCTCTGGAACTACTGCAATGTCCTGCGCGACAATGGCCTCTCCACCATCGAGTACGTCGAACAGCTCTCGTACCTGCTGTTCCTCAAGATGGCCGACGAGCTGACCAGCGATCCGTTCGCTCGCGAGGCCACTCCGTCGATCGTCGAGGCCGCCTACGACTGGCAGTCGCTGGCGTCCAAGCGCGGTGTGGAGCTGGAGATCCACTACCGCAAGGTGCTCACTGAGCTCGGCAAGCACCCAGGCACCACCTTGGGCACCGTCTTCGCAAAGGCACAGAACCGCATCACGGAGCCTGCCCTCCTCGAGAAGCTGGTCGTCGATCTGATCGGCAAGACCGACTGGGTCATGGAAGGCACGGACCTCAAGGGCGACGCCTACGAGGGGCTGCTTGCCAAGGGCGCTGAGGACACAAAGACCGGAGCAGGCCAGTACTTCACCCCGCGCCCGCTCATCGACGCTATGGTGCAGGTAATGCGGCCCGGCCCGAACGACAGAATCACCGACCCGGCCTGCGGCACTGCGGGCTTCCTTATCGCTGCACACAGCTACATCCGCGAGCACCATCTCAAGGATCTCTCCCGTGAGCAGCGGCTCGCCCTCGGCCAGGGCAGCATCTGGGGCAACGAGTTGGTGCCTGGTACAGCTCGCCTCGCCGCGATGAACATGCTGCTGCACGGTATTGGCGAAGCCGACGGCCAGTCCCTAATCACCACCGGCGACGCTCTCGCTGAGGTCCCCTCTCGCCGGGCCTCGCTGGTTCTTGCCAATCCTCCGTTCGGCAAGAAGTCGGCGATCACCGTCGTAGGCACGGACGGCAAGACCGACCGGGAGGACATGAGCTACGACCGTTCCGACTTCCGGGCGACGACCACCAACAAGCAGCTGAACTTCCTGCAGCACATCATGTCGCTGATGGAGATGGATGGCCGGGCCGCCGTTGTCCTGCCCGACAACGTGCTGTTCGAGGGCGGCGCAGGCGAGAAGGTGCGCCGCCGCCTCCTTCAGGAGTTCGACCTCCACACGATCTTGCGTCTCCCCACCGGCATCTTCTACGCGGGCGGGGTCAAGGCGAACGTCCTGTTCTTCGACAAGAAGCCCCCACGTTCTGGAGACGTTCCCAACACCTCCGAGGTGTGGGTGTATGACTTCCGTACGGGCATGCACTTCACACTCAAGAAGAACCCCTTGCGCCTCGCCGACCTGGCTGGCTTCATCCAGGCATACAAGCCGGACGACCGATCTGCGCGCACGGAGACCGGGGACGGCCGCTTCAAGCGCTTCACATATGACGAGCTGATCGCGCGGGACAAGGTCAACCTCGACGTCGTCTGGCTGAAAGACCCGGCGCTCGACGAGGCCGGCGACCTTCTCGCTCCCGAGGTCATCGCCCAAGAGATCGTGGAGGACCTTCAGGCCGCCCTCGCCGAGTTCGAAGCAATCGCCGAGGCCCTGGGCGGCGAGGTAAAGCCCGACACCGCAGCTGAAGAGGCTATCGCTCAGACGTGATAGGGGCGGCGGCATTGTCGTACCCCCCAGCCGGTCTGCTCCCGTCCCTGGCGACGTAATGCCGCCAGGGACGGGGTATGCGCGGACTGACAGGTCGGCTGTGTCGGGAACCGCTTGGACGACGCTGAGTTGGGGGCTGAGAGCGAAGCTGCGCGAGCAGAAGGTGGTTGTCTCAGCAGATGCTGACGGGGTAGGACGGCAGCATGCTTCGTTGGTCACCACTCAATGAGCGTCAGCTCTCTCTTCTGACTCGCATCGGCGGGGGCGGGAGCCCGGTCACCTCCGGTGAGTCTGAGCTCGCCCTGACTGCTCGTGCCCTGAAGGGGCGCGGCCTCATCTCGATGCCGAAGGCTGAGGGGGTGAAGTGGCAGGCGGAGATTACTGATGCGGGCCGGTTCTATCTGGAACACGGCCATCACCCGGACCGCCCGGCCCTGGCGCCCTTGACCTCGGCGATGACGCCCAAGGCCCCGGCCAAGGCCGCCGCCGACACGGCGCCACAGAGCAGACTTGCGGAGACGGGCCAACCGGGTGGCAAGGCCAACACCCTGACGCCAGCAGTGCGGCAACCGCCGAAGCCACCGAAGGAATCCAGGGCGGTGAGCGGTCCGGCGCTGATCGAGCAAGTCCGGCAGGCGGGGCGCTTCTTGACGATCGCCGATCCGTCGCCGGAGGAACGGGCAAGGCTGCGCAGGGCCTTCGACGCGGCTCGCACCTGTGCACCTGAGGGCTATCAGCTGAAGTACAGCGGCCGGGAGAAAGGCGATTTCTACCTCGGCCTGCTGCGTGACAACGGGCTGGATGAGACCGAGTGGAACCGGATTCGGCTGCAACGCAGCCGGGTCATCACGGACGTGGACGCTGTGGTCGCAGCGTTGGAAGCCGATCACAGCGCCTTCGAGGTCTCCGAGGAGGTACTCCCTCGTGTGCTGTCGATCGTCCGTCTCATCGCACAGGAGGCGCTGTCGCGACACGGTGACGTGGCGATCTTGAAGAAGCGGAAGCAGCCGCGGCCGCTCCTCTCCGTCCATGGCAGGACATGGGAGTTGAGCTTCAAGGAGCGGCAGAAGCACGTCAAGTATGTGCCCCAGGCCACGGGACGGCGCAAGACGTACGACTGGCAGCGGGTGACTCCTGCTCACCGGTCCGAGCCGTCCGGTGAACTCGACCTCCAGGTCGTCGAGGCGCCCCAGGGGGGTTACGGATACGGCGGTGGCTGGAAGACCGACTGTGCCGACACTCCGAAGCGGCCGGTGGAGGAGCAGATCAGCTCGCTCTTCCGGAAGCTGAAGACGCGCGCCGAGGAACAGGAGCGCCTCCAGCTGGAGCGCGAAGCCGAGCAACGTCGGCTGCGGGAGGAGCGCGAGAGGGCGGAGGCCGAGCGGCAGCGCTTGGCGACCGAGGAGAAGGCACGCAAGCAGCGGGACTGGGAGGCTGCGGTCGCTGCGGCTGGCGCCAAGGCCGTCGAGGCCTCACGCCTTGAGAGGTTCGGGTCGGCGCTGGAACGGTGGCAGGGGGCGCGGGAAATCCGGGAATTCTGTGCCGCACTGGACGAAGCCGCAAGCCGGACCGGCAACGAGGGGGAGGTGCGGAGGTTCCGGGAGTGGGCCGCTTGGGGCAGAGCGGAGGCGGACAGGATCGACCCGACGGCGCTCGGAAGGGGTCTCGGTGTCGAAGCCTTCGAGACCGAGCCTACGGCCGACGCGATCCGGCCGTTCCTCAACGGCTGGAGCCCGCATCGGCCAGAGAAGGAGGCGCCGCCCGCCGAGCCCGTCCAGCCGCGGCAGCAGACCGACCCGTGGCGCGACGTCAGCGCCGTACCTCGGGATCAAGGCTGGAGATACGGACCCCAAGGTCGCGCTCAATGGTGGAGGCGATGACGCCGTGTCCCCGGTCGCGCAGGGCCTTCAGGGCCCGCTCGACGATGGTGCCAAGCCGCTCGACCTCGGCTCGCAGCGCGAGCAACTCGTCGAACCGCTCCACTCGCTCCTGACCGCACCACTCGCGCACGGTCCGCAGCAGCTCCTCCTCCGCCTGCAGCTTCCGTTCGTCGCGACGACGATTCCACGACTGCCATGAGGGCTGAGCACGTTCCTGGTCGAGAGCCTCCTGCCGACGCTCGACCTCCGGGAGGATCTCCTCGGCCAGGACCTCTGCGGCTCGCCGGGCGATCCGCTCGGTGACCGGCCAACCCGCCAGTACCAGGCCGGTCCGATTCTCATGAACCATCGGATCGGCACGCAGCTCAGCCGCATCGAGCCCGAGTCGGTCAGCGGTGGCATCGAGAGCGGTGAGCTCAAGCACGCCGGCATCGGCCGCAGTCGTGCGCAGCCGTAGATGGCTCTTGGGACGGACGAAGCCGAGAACCATTCGGGCGGTCTCGAACTCGGCAGTCTTCCGCACGTGCCGGGATGCCTCGACCAGCGCCAGTTCAGCAGCATCGTCGCTCCGGAAGACCGCGACGTCGTCCCACGGCGCGACCAGGGAGACAGGGGCAACCCAGTCCTGCAGGCCGGCGTCCTCGCCTTCGAGGAATCTGATGTGCACCTGAGCGGTCCGGCGCGGGCCGCCGACCCGGACGATCTCCACACGGCGGATCACACTGCCGAGCACCTTGGGCTGGGCGCGGTACGCCCAGTTCTCGCCGATCTCCATGCTGCTATTGAGCCAGGTCAGGGTAGGTCGTCGCTACCACTTCCCTGTAGTTCGTTGTGGCCGGGCCGCAGCGCGGCTGTCGACGGTCTGAACCGAACATACGAGGGCCCGGACCGTTTCCGGTCCGTGCCCTCGCCGCTGTACCCGTCAGCGTCCCAGGTTGGTATCGGCGGGGATGGTTCCGAGGCGGCCGGCCTGGAAGTCCTCCATGGCCTGCTGGAGCTCGCGGTGGCTGTTCATGACGAACGGACCGTAGTGGGCGACGGGCTCGCGGATCGGCAGGCCGCCGAGCAGCACCACCTCGAAGTTGGCGCTGCGCGAGTCCTGCTGTTCGTCGGCCCGGATGGTGAGGGAATCGCCCTCGCCGAAGACCACGGCCTGGCCCATGCGGAACGGCCGCCGCTCCTCGCCGGCCGAGCCGCTGCCGGCCAGCCCGTAGGCCAGCGCGTTGAAGTCGGCCCGCCATGGCAGGGTGACCTGGGCGCCGGGGTTCACCGACACGTGGATCATCGTGATCGGCGTGTGGGTGGCACCGGGGCCCTGGTGGCCGTCGATGTCGCCGGCAATCAGCCGGACCAGCGCGCCGCCGTCCGAGGAGCCCAGCAGCTTGACGCTGGTGCCGCGGATGTCCTGGTACTTGGGCGCGATCATCTTGTCGGCGGCGGGCAGGTTGACCCAAAGCTGCAGCCCGTGGAAGAGGCCGCCGGACAGCACCAGCGATTCCGGCGGGGTCTCGATGTGCAGCAGGCCCGAGCCGGCCGTCATCCACTGGGTGTCGCCGTCGGTGATCACCCCGCCGCCGCCGTGCGAGTCCTGGTGGATGAAGGTGCCGTCAATGATGTACGTGACAGTCTCGAAGCCCCGGTGCGGATGCCAGGGCGTCCCCTTCGGCTCACCAGCCTGATAGTCCACCTCGCCCATCTGGTCCATCATGATGAACGGGTCCAGGTACTTCTGGTTGATCTTCGCGAAGGCGCGGCGGACGGGGAAGCCCTCGCCCTCGAAGCCCTCGATGGCGGTGGAGACGGCCAGTGCGGGGCGGGGCTGAGCGCCGTTGGCGGGGGCCGCGATGCGCGGCAGGATCAGCGGGTTCTCAACGGTCACGGCAGGCATGCCGGCCTCCTCAGTTGGGTTGGAATGCGATGTTCGAACTGCGTCTCTGCAGGTCAGAGCCCTCTTGCGACTAGTCCCCCAACTGGACTAGCTTTTGGGCTCGCCGGCCGCGTAGTCCACCTCGCCCATCTGGTCCATCATGATGAACGGGTCGAGGTGCTTGGTGTCGATCTTGGCGAAGGCGCGGCGGACGGGGAATCCCTCGCCCTCGTAGCCCTCGGGGGCGGTGACCACGGTGCGGACGGGCCGGGCGCTCGCGACGGCCTGGTCCGGCGTGGTGACGCGCGGAAGGGTCAGCGGGTTGTCGACGGTCACGGCGGGCATGTCGGCCTCCTTCGGGGGGTCTCTGGCCTACGTCCACGAGGTTAGTTCAATTCTCAACAACAGGCAAGTTGAAAATTGAACTAAGTGGTTGCGGAAGAGCGCGGCTCCCCTCCCAGGGTGGGCCGCCGGGGCGCGCGGCGCGCGTCGGCCCGGCCGGCCCGGCCGCAGGGCGGCGGTCGACGGGTGGCGGGTGACGGGCGACGGGTGGTGCGCGACGGGTCAGCCGTACATCCGGCGCATGGTGAAGTCGACCATCTGCTCGACCGCCTTGGCGTCGAACACCATCCGGTGCTCGCCCTCCATGTCCAGCGCGAAGCCGTAGCCGGTCGGCAGCAGGTCCAGCACCTCCGCGCCGGTGACCGTGAAGTGCTTGGAGTCCTTGCCGGCGTAGCGGCGCAGCTCCTTGAGCGAGCTGAACATCGGGATCACCGGTGTCGGCGTGTTGTGCAGCGCCAGGAAGCCGGGGCGGTCGCCGCGCGGGCAGTGCACCTTCGAGGTGATGAAGATCGCCTGGAAGTCCTCGACCGCCATCGAGCCGGTGGTGAAGGCCCGGACGGCGTCCGCCAGGGACGGCGGGGAGGGCTCCGGGTACAGCGACTGCTGGGGCGCCTGCCCCTGCGCGCCGTACGCGTCGGGTCCGGGCATGCCGTTCATGCCCGGCTGCGGACCCGCCTGCTGCTGGTAGGGGTCGCCCGGGTATGCGTTCTGGTCATATCCGTACACACGGACAGGCTAGCGGGAGCGCACCCGCCCGCGCTGGCGCCGATCCTGACAAGGAGTGGCCGCGTCGGCTGTGGGACGTGACCACGTTCATAGCCGATTCACCGCCGAGGGCTTGCCCAAGTTACCGCTGGGTAGCATCATGATGCCTACTGGTGGGTACGGGGCGCCCGAAACGAGGCGGTCACCCGGAAGCGACGAACCGGAGAAAACAGGCCATGGGTCACTACAAGTCCAACCTGCGGGACGTGGAGTTCAACCTCTTCGAGGTGTTCGGTCGCGACCAGGTGTACGGCACCGGACCGTTCGCCGACATGGACGTCGACACCGCGAAGAACATCCTCAGCGAGATCGCGCGCCTGGCCGAGAACGACCTCGCCGCGTCCTACGCCGACACCGACCGCAACCCGCCGGTGTTCGACCCGGAGACCAACACCGCCCCGATCCCGGCCGCGTTCAAGAAGAGCTACCAGACCTTCATGGACGCCGAGTGGTGGCGCCTGGGCATCCCGGAGTCCATCGGCGGCCAGGTCACCCCGAACTCGCTGATCTGGGCCTTCGCCGAGCAGATCCTGGGCTCGAACCCGGCCATCTGGATGTACTCCTCCGGCCCGGCCTTCGCGGGCGTCATCGCCGAGGAAGGCACCGAGGAGCAGCTCGAGATCGCCAAGCGGATGACCGACCGCCTGTGGGGCTCCACCATGGTCCTCACCGAGCCCGACGCGGGCTCCGACGTCGGCGCCGGCCGCACCAAGGCGATCAAGCAGGAGGACGGCTCCTGGCACATCGAGGGTGTGAAGCGCTTCATCACCTCGGGCGAGCACGACATGTCCGAGAACATCATCCACATGGTGCTGGCCCGCCCCGAGGGCGGTAAGCCGGGCACCAAGGGCCTGGGCCTGTTCATCGTCCCGAAGTTCGACTTCGACTGGGAGACCGGCGAGCTCGGCGAGCGCAACGGCGTCTACGCCACCAACGTCGAGCACAAGATGGGCCTCAAGGCCTCGAACACCTGCGAGATGACCTTCGGTGCCAAGCACCCGGCCAAGGGCTGGCTGCTCGGCGAGAAGGTCGACGGCATCCGCCAGATGTTCAAGATCATCGAGTTCGCCCGCATGATGGTCGGCACGAAGGCCATCGCCACCCTCTCCACCGGCTACCTGAACGCCCTGGAGTACGCCAAGGAGCGCGTGCAGGGCGCCGACATCTCGCAGTTCCTGGACAAGACCGCCCCGCGCGTCACCATCACCCACCACCCGGACGTGCGCCGCTCGCTGCTGACCCAGAAGGCCTACGCCGAGGGCATGCGCGCGCTGGTCCTGTTCACCGCGTCGGTCCAGGACGACATGCTGGCCGCCAAGCTGCGCGGCGAGCGCGACGAGGCCGCCGAGCGCCTCAACGACCTGCTCCTGCCGATCGTCAAGGGCTACGGCTCGGAGAAGTCCTACGAGCAGCTCGCCCAGTCCCTGCAGACCTTCGGTGGCTCCGGCTACCTGCAGGAGTACCCGATCGAGCAGTACATCCGCGACGCCAAGATCGACACCCTCTACGAGGGCACCACGGCGATCCAGGGCCAGGACTTCTTCTTCCGCAAGATCGTCAAGGACGGCGGCCAGGCGCTGACCGCGCTGTCCGAGCAGATCCAGAAGTTCCTCGCCTCGGCCGAGGGCGGCGACGCCCTGGCCGCCGAGCGCAAGCTGCTCGCCACCGCCGCCGGCGACCTGGAGGCGATCGTCGGCAAGCTCCTCGCCGACCTCTCCTCGGTCGAGCAGGACGTCAAGAACATGTACAAGGTGGGCCTCAACACCACCCGCCTGCTGATGGTCTCCGGCGACGTCGTGGTCGGCTGGCTGCTGCTGCGCCAGGCCGCGGTGGCCCTGGCCAAGCTGGAGGCCGGCGCCTCCGAGAAGGACGTGCCGTTCTACCAGGGCAAGGTCGCGGCCGCCCGCTTCTTCGCCAAGAACGTCCTGCCGACCGTCGCCCCGCAGCGGGCGATCGCCGAGGGCATCGACAACGAGATCATGGAGCTGGCGGAGGAGGCCTTCTAGGCCACGCCCACCCGCCGCCCGCCGGCCCCTCCCGGGGCGCGCCGCGAGCGGCACCTCCTGACCGCCTGACGCAACCCTCACACCGAAGGGCCCGGCTGCCACCGGGCCCTTCGGTGTCTCCGGGGGAGGGGCGGCGCTCGCGGCGGCCCGCGCTACGCGGTTGCGGGGCATGCGACCGGGGTGCGGCGGTCTCGTCCGCGGTGCCCGCCGTCCGGAGCGGCGTCAACCGGGCACGCCCCCCGGAGACTTCGCGCGCCGGCGGCCGTCCGGGCCCGGCGGAGGCACCGGTGCCGGTGGCGGCTCGGAGGACCAGGAGGTCAGGGCGGCCCACCCGCCGCCGTGTCCGGCTTCCGCACGGACCCGAGCGTCCTCATGCCATGTCCGTGTACGGGCATATGCTCAAGGGGCGAAGCCGACTCCCCATCCGGCTTCGGCCCTCCCTCGACCCAGGAGCAGTATGTCGACCGCCGCCCGCCGGGCCTTCTTCGACCGGACGCACACCGACGACCTGATCGCGTTCCTCGGCACCTCGCCGTCCCCGTACCACGCGGTCGCGAGTGCGGCCGAGCGCCTGGAGAAGGCGGGGTTCCGTCAGGTCGCCGAGACGGACGCCTGGGACGGGGCGGCCGGGGGGCGCTACCTGATCCGCGGCGGCGCGCTGATCGCCTGGTACCTGCCGGAGGGGGCCGGTCCGGAGACGCCGTTCCGCATCGTCGGCACCCACACCGACTCGCCCAACCTGCGGGTCAAGCCGCTGCCGGACACCGGCTCGGCGGGCTGGCGGCAGGTCGCGGTCGAGATCTACGGCGGGGTGCCGCTGAACACCTGGCTCGACCGCGACCTCGGGCTGTCCGGAAGACTCGCCCTCCGGGACGGAAACGAGCGGCTCGTCCAGTTGGACGAGCCGCTGCTGCGCGTGCCGCAGCTCGCCATCCACCTGGACCGCCAGGTCAACGACGGCATGAAGCTCGACCGGCAGCGCCACGTCACCCCGATCTGGGGGCTCGGCCCGGTGGACGAGGGATCGCTGATCGCCTACGTCGCCGAGCGGGCCGGGCTGGCCGTCGAGGACGTGATCGGCTGGGACCTGATGACCCACGACGTCCAGCCGCCCTCCTACCTGGGGCGCGACCAGGAACTGCTGGCCGCCCCGCGGTTGGACAACCTGCTGTCGGTGCACGCGGCCACCGCGGCGCTCGCCGCCGTCGCCACCGCTGAGGGCGCCGGCGAGCTGCCGTACATCCCGGTGCTGGCCGCCTTCGACCACGAGGAGACCGGCAGCGAGTCCGACACCGGCGCGCAGAGCCCGCTGCTCGGCAACGTCCTCGACCGGACCATCCACGCCCGCGGCGGCAGCCCGGAGGACCGGGCCCGGGCGCTGGCCGGCACCGTCTGCCTCTCCTCGGACATGGGCCACGCCGTGCACCCCAACTACACCGAGCGGCACGAGCCGGGGCACCACCCGATGCCCAACGGCGGCCCGATGCTGAAGGTCAACGTCAACAACCGCTACGCGACCGACGGCGTCGGCCGGGCGGTGTTCGCCGCCGCCTGCGAGAAGGCCGGCGTGCCGTGGCAGACCTTCGTCTCCAACAACGCCATGCCCTGCGGGACGACCATCGGCCCGATCACCGCGGCGCGACTGGGGATCCGGACGGTGGACTGCGGCATCGCGGCGCTGTCCATGCACTCGGCGCGCGAGCTGTGCGGAGCCGAGGACCCGTATCTGCTGGCGAGCGCGATCAAGGCGTTCCTGGAGGGCTGAGCAAGGCGTTCTCGGAGGGCTCGCTCCCGACGGAAGGGGCGGGGCCCGGCGTTCGTGCCGGGCCCCGCCCCTGTTCCGTCCGGTCGGTCACTCCATGCCGGCCAGGACCAGCGGCAGGCGGCGGGCGCCGTCGGCGACCAGCTTCACCGGCACGCCCCAGTCCTGCTGGTGCACGTGGCAGGCCGGGTACTCGATGTCCGGGGCGTCGTCGCAGGAGGCCGCCATCGCGGAGACGTGCAGCACGCCCTCGGTGACCCGGTCGGAGAGCACCAGCTCGCGGGAGAGGGCCGAGTCCGCCCCGGCGCCGGAGACCAGCAGCTCGGGCGGGGTGGAGCTGACCAGCAGCCGGGTGGACGGGCCGTAGCGCTCGTCGAGCTTCTGGCCGCTCGGGGCCTCGAAGACGACGTCCAGCCGGAAGACGCCGGGCGCCACCTCGGTGGCCGCGCGCTGGGTGCGGTGCGCCACGGACTCGACCTGGACGGCCTCCTCGGGCAGCCGCAGCCTGGTCAGCCGGTGCCGGGCCGACTCCACGACCACGATGTCGCCGTCCACCAGCACGGCCCCGGAGGGCTCGCGCAGGTCGGTGGCGAGGGTGGTGACCTCGCCGGTCGCCGGGTCGAAGCGGCGCAGCGCGTGGTTGTAGGTGTCCGCGACGGCGACCGAGCCGTCCGGCAGCACGGTGACGCCCAGCGGGTGCTGGAACAGCGCCTGGTCGGCGGCGCCGTCGCGGTGGCCGAAGTCGAACAGGCCGGTGCCGACGGCGGTGTGGACCGTCGCGGTTCCACGTGAAACCCAGCGGAGCGCCGAGGTCTCGGAGTCCGCCACCCAGAGCCGCTCGCCGTCCGCGGAGACCGCCAGCCCGGAGGGCTGGGCGAACCAGGCCTCCGCGACCGGGCCGTCCACCAGGCCCTCGTTGGTGGTGCCGGCCGCCACGCCGACCGTGCCGGCGGCCGGGTCGTAGGCCCACAGCTGGTGCACACCGGCCATCGCGATCCAGAGCCGGCCGTCGAACCAGGCGACGTCCCACGGCGAGGAGAGGTCCACCTCGCGGGCCGGGCCCTCGGTGGCCGAGCCCTGCCACCACTGACGGCCGGTGCCGGCCAGGGTGGTCACGCTGCCGTCGGCCAGCCGGACTCCGCGCAGCGCGTGGTTCACGGTGTCGGCGACGACCACGTCGTAGTCGTGGCCCTCCGGCAGCAGCGCGAGGCCCTGCGGCTCGCTGAACCGGGGGCTGGTGCCGTCCACCAGACCGCGCTCACCGTCGCCGATCCGGCGCACCACCGTCTCGCCGTCCTCGGCCAGTTCGACCAGCGAGTGGTGGCCGGAGTCGGCGACCAGGAAGTGGCCGGTCGCCAGCCGGACGGCCTTGCCCGGGAACTTCAGGTCCCCGGCGGTCGGCTCGGGCGCCACGTACGGGCCGTCGCCGCGGCGCAGCGTGCCCTTGGCGGCGTGCTCGGCCTCGAGCTCCTCGACCAGCCGGGCGATCGCGTGGGCGTGGCCCTCGCCGGCGTGCTGGGCGACCACGTACCCCTCCGGGTCGATCACCACCAGCGTCGGCCAGGCCCGCACCGCGTACTGCTTCCACGTCGCCAGGGCCGGGTCGTCCAGCACCGGGTGGTGCACCTCGTACCGGGCGACGGCGTCCACCACGGCCTGGTGGTCGGCCTCGTGCACGAACTTCGGCGAGTGCACCCCGACGATCACCACGGTGTCGCGGTGCTTCTCCTCCAACTCCCGCAGCTCGTCCAGGACGTGCAGACAGTTGATGCAGCAGAAGGTCCAGAAGTCCAGGATGGTGATCTTGCCCCGGAAGTCGGCGAGGGTGAGCTCCTTGCCGCCGGTGTTCAGCCAACCGCCTGCCCCGACCAGTTCGGGGGCGCGTACGCGTGCACGAGATGCCATGCCTGTATCCAACCCCATCGGTGGCGGTGGGCATTCCGGGGCGGGTGGGGAAGGGGCGAGGCGGTGGAGGTCGAGGCGGTCGGTGGCGGGTCGGCTGGGCGGTGCGGTGGGGGCCCGGGCCCGCGGGGCCTGCGGGGCGGGCGGGGCGCGGGCTACGGCCGGAGGAGGTCCGCCTGCCAGCGGATCTCGCCGTCCTGGGTGCGGGGCGTGGGGCGCAGGCCCAGGGCGCGGGCGACGCGGGCGGAGGCGTGGTGGTCGGGGTGGATGTGGGCGGTGACGGTGGTGGTGCCGAGGGCGGCCAGGTGGGCGAGGAGGGCGCGGGCGGCCTCGGTGGCGAGGCCGCGGCCCTGCCAGGGGGTGCCGACCACCCAGGCGAGTTCGGCGGCCCCGGCGCGGACGGTGGTCTGGACGTAGCCGGTCAGGGCGCCGTCGGCGCGCAGCCGCAGGACCCAGTTGCCCCACTGCTCGGCCGGGTCGGGGGAACCGGCGGCGAGCCGGGCGCAGCGGGCGCGCTGCTCCTCGGGGGTGGCCGGGCGGCCGCCGGTGAAGGCGTGCAGGGCGGGGTCGGCGAGGGCGGCGGCCAGTTCGTCGGCGTGCTCGGGGCCGATCGGCAGGAGGTCGAGGCGCTCGCTGCGGAGCGGAGCGAGGAGGTCGGGGTGCATGGCGGTATTGAACGCGGGTGCGCGCCGGTACTTCCCGCCGGGTGGGGGGTCGGGTCGAATGGGGTCCGACATCCGACGACGGAGGAGACTGTGGTGCGGTACTTGGTCAGGGAGAAGCTGTTCGCGGTCGGCGACGACTACTGGATCGAGGACGACCGGGGCGAGAAGGCGTACCTGGTCGACGGCAAGGTGCTGCGACTGCGGCACACCTTCGAGCTGAAGGACGCGCACGGCCGGGTGGTCGCGGTGGTGAAGGAGAAGATGCTCACCGTCCGCGACGCGATGCGGATCGAGGACGCCGACGGCGAGACGGTCGCGACCGTGCGGGAGAAGCTGTTCACCCCGTTCCGGGACAAGTACCTGGTGGAGCTGGCCTCGGGCGGCGAGCTGAAGATCCACGGCGACCTGATCGACAAGGACTACCGGATCGAGAACGACCACGGCGACGAGCTCGCCCGGATCTCGCGCAAGTGGTTCCGGATCCGCGACACCTACGGCGTGGAGATCGCGGACGGCGCCGACACCGGGCTGCTGCTCGCCGTCGCGGCCTGCGTGGACCACCTGGCGGCCGAGGAGGACTGAGCTTCCGGGCGCCCGTGCCCGGGCTGCACCGGGTGCGGCGCGCCGCCGAGGACGTGCTCCCGGCCCCAGGCCCCCAGCGGCGACAGCGCCGCGTTGAGGCGCCGCCCCGCCTCGGTCAGCGCGTACTCGACCCGGGGCGGCACCTCCTGGTACGCCTGCCGGTGCACGATGCCGTCCGCCTCCAGCTCGCGCAGGTGGGCGGCCAGCACCTTCTCGGTGATCCCCGGCACCAGCCGGCGCAGCTCGCCGAACCGGCAGTCCGGACGCTCGCCCAGGGCCCAGAGGATCAGCACCTTCCACTTGCCGCCGATCACGTCCATCGCGGCGTCGATCCCGCAGACGTACGAGCCCGGCCTCCGCACCGTCGCCATGCCCACCCCTTCCGACCTCGATGCTCACCCCAGGGTAACCACCCACTTCGAAGTGCGTACTTGATCGTTCCGGGAGCCGGCGCGGAGGCTGATCGGCATGACCACGAACGCAGTCGATGAAATCCGCCGGACCCCGCCGACCCCGCTGACCCTGCTCGGCCTGGGCGCGATGGGCACCGCGCTGGCCGGGGCCTGGCTCACCGCCGGGCACCCGCTGACCGTCTGGAACCGCACCGCCGCCCGCGCCGACGGCCTCGCCGTCCGCGGCGCCACCGTCGCCGCCACCGCAGCCGAGGCCGTCGCGGCCAACCGGCTGGTCGTCGTCTGCCTGCTCGACGACGCCTCCGTGGACGAGGCACTGGCCGACGTCGACCTGACCGGCAAGGACCTGGTCAACCTGATCACCAGCACCCCCGAGCAGGCCCGGGCCCGGGCCGCCTGGGCCGCGCGCCGCGGCGCCCGCTACCTGGACGGCGGGATCATGGCCGTTCCGCCGATGATCGGCGTCCCGGCGACCGGGGCGTACGTCTTCTACAGCGGCTCCGCCGACCTGTTCGAGAAGCACCGGGCGACCCTCGCCGCCCCGGCCGGCACCCGGTACGTGGGCGAGGACGCCGGGTACGCGGCGCTGCACGACGTGGCGCTGCTCAGCGCGATGTACGGGATGTTCGCCGGGGTCGCGCACGCCTTCGCCCTGGTCCGCGGCGAGGCCGTCGCGCCGGGCGACCTGGCGCCGCTGCTCAGCGACTACGTGACGGCGATGTCCGGGAGCATCGCCACGACCGCCGAGCAGTTGGAGAGCGGCGACTACACCAAGGACGTGGTGTCCAGCCTGGCGATGCAGGTCGCGGGCAAGGGCACGCTGCTGCGCACCGCCGAGGAGCAGGGGGTGAGCCCGGAACTGCTGGAGCCCTACTTCCGGCTGATGGAGCGTCGGTTGGAGATCGGCAGCGGCGAGGAGGACCTGACCGGGGTGGTCGACCTGCTGCGGCGGTGAGGGGCGGCCGGTAACGTACCGGCATGGCTGACCTTGAAGAACGCGCCAACGTCGTCGCGTCCGGCTCCCGGTGGAACGGTTCGGGGGCGGGTGTCCGACGGCGCCGCCCCGCCGACCTCGCCGACTGCGTCCGGGTGCTGGCCGACGTCCACGCCGTCGACGGCTACCCCGCCGACTGGCCCGAGCGGCCCGCCGCCTGGCTCACCCCCGACGGCCTGCTGGCCGCCTGGGTCGCCGAGGCGGAGGGCCGGATCACCGGGCACATCGGGCTCGCCCGCAGCGCGCCGGGCGACGCCGCCCCCGGTCTGTGGGGGCTGCGGACGGGCGGGCGCCCGGAGCTGACCGCGGTGATCGGCCGGCTGTACGTCGCCCCGACGGCGCGCGGCCACGGCACCGGCGCCCACCTGCTGGCGCGCGCCGTGGTGCACGCGCGGGCGCTCGGGCTGCACCCGGTGCTCGACGTACTGTCCACCGACACCGCCGCCGTGGCCCTCTACCGGCGCCTCGGCTGGACCCTGCTGGGCAGCGGCGAGCAGCGCTGGGCCTCGGGCCGTACGGTCCTCGTCCACTGCTTCGCCGCGCCGCGGGCCGAGCCCTCCCGACCGGCCGAGCCCTCCCGACCGGCCGAGCCTTCCCGAGCGGCCGAGTGCTGACCTGCCGGGCGCCGTCGCCGGCGCGGGCGCCCCGGACCGCGGGTGACGTCAGGCCGCCGAGCGCTCGGCGGTCGGGCGGCGCCGCAGGCCCGGGGTGGTGAGGGCCGGCGGCTGCCAGGCACCGTCGGCCCGGTAGAGGTCCGTGCCGGGCGGGACGACGGCGTCGATCCGGTCCAGCACGGCGTCGTCCAGGACGAGGTCGGCGCCCTCGAGGGCGGACTCCAGCTGCTCCATGGTGCGCGGGCCGATGATCACCGAGGTGACCGCCGGGTGGGCCAGCGGGAAGGCCACGGCCAGCTCGGGCAGGGTGCGGCCGAGGTCCTCGGCGAGCTCGGTGAAGGCCTCGACCGCGTCCAGCTTGGCGGCGGTGGCGGGCAGCGCCGGGTCGAAGCGGCCCGGGTTGAGGGCGGCCCGGCCGCGGCCGAGGTCGATCTCCCGGCCCTTGCGGTAGCGACCGGTGAGGAAGCCGCCGGCCAGCGGCCCCCAGGTCAGCGCGCCCATGCCGAGCCGCTGGACCACCGGCAGCACGTCCCGCTCCACCCCGCGGGCGAGCAGCGAGTACGGCGGCTGCTCGGTGCGGAAGCGCGGCAGGGCCCGGCGCTCGGCGACGTGGTGGGCGTCCGTGATCTGCTCGGCGGGGAAGGTCGAGCAGCCGAAGGCCCGGATCTTCCCGGCCCGGACGAGGTCGCCGAGGACGGCGAGGGTCTCCTCGATGTCCGTGGTGTGGTCGGGCCGGTGGATCTGGTAGAGGTCGATCCAGTCGGTGCGCAGCCGGCGCAGGCTCTCCTCGACCTCGCGGACGATCCAGCGCCGGGAGTTGCCGCCCCGGTTGCGGCCCTCGCCCATCGGGAAGTGCGCCTTGGTGGCGAGCACGACGTCGTCCCGGTCGCCGCGGGCGGCCAGCGCCTTCCCGACGATCTCCTCCGACTCGCCGGCCGAGTAGATGTCGGCGGTGTCGAGGAAGTTGATGCCCCGGTCCAGCGCGGTGCCGATGATCCGGGCGCAGTCGTCGTGGTCCGGGTTGCCGATCGCGCCGAACATCATCGTGCCGAGGCAGTAGGCGCTCACCTCGATGCCGGTGCCGCCGAGGACGCGGTAGCGCATGGTCGTGCTCCCTGGTGGTGGTGGGTCGGTGGTGCGGTGACGGGTCAGAGGCTAGGAGTTGGAGTGCGCTCCAGGGCAAGGGCGGCGCGGGATCCCTCGGGCGGGGGAGCCGGATCGTCATCCCGGCGGAGGCCGGGGTGCGGCGGCGCGGGCGAGCCTGGGGGCCATGACGGAGCGAGGGTGGGTCAACGGCGTTCGGGCGGCGGTGGGTTGGGGGATCGGTTACGCCGCGTTCGGGGTGGGCTGCGCGCTGAGCGGGACGGCGCTGTGGGGCGCCCGCTGGGCGGGGTGGCTGGTCACTGCCGTGGGCCTGGCGGCGACTGCGGCCGGGTGGGCGACTGCGGCCGAGTGGTCGGCTGCCCGGCCGCGGTCGGCGGGGTGGTCGCAGGACCGGTCGGCGCGCTGGCCGACCCGGGTGCTGTGGGTGCTGTGCGGGCTGGCCGTGCTGGCGGCCTGGAGCCTGCTGATGGACGTGGTGACGCTGGTGTTCGGGCAGGGCGTGGACAGCGTTCCGGACGCGGTGCAGAAGGTGCTGGCGGCGGCGGGGGCAGTGCTGCTGGCCGGTGCCGCCCGCTCCCTGCGGGGCCCGATCGCGGTCGGGGCGCCGCCGGCCGGTCCGTCGGGGAGTGCCGCGGTGTCGGCTCCGGCGGTCGTCCAACTCGCTTCCTGGGCAGGGACCTTGGCCTTCGTGCCGTACGTGGTGATGAAGCTGGTCTGGGCGTTCGGCGGCTCCTTCGCCGGGGTCAGCGGTGACGAGGTGTACGCCGGTTACGTGCACAACGGCTCCTCCGGGATCTGGCTGACCCTGGAGTCCTGGGGGCTGGACGGCACCGTGCTGCTGGCGGCGGTCGGGGTGTTCCTGCTGTGGGGGCTGGTCCGGCCGTGGGGGCAGGTCTTCCCGCGCTGGACCCTGCCGCTGCGCGGCCACCGGGTGCCCCGCTGGCTGCCGCTCACCCCGGCGCTGCTGGGCGCGGCCACGCTGGCGCCGTACGGGCTGGTCGGGATCGGCTACCTGGCGCTGTGCAGCGCGGGTGTGGTCGGCATCCGGCGGGGCGAGTTCGCGACGACCGCCCAGACGCTGCAGGTGGCGTGGGTGGGGGCCGGGGCCTTCGCCGGATACGGGGTGGCGCTGGCGGTGGCGGCCCGCTGGTACTGGCGGCGGACGGGCGGGTGAGCGGGACCCCGGGGCGGCTCCGGCCGGGACGGCTTTTGCTGGAGCAGCAACAAAGCTTGCCGGTTCCGTGGGCCCGGCCGCAGCCTGGCGTCGGAGGTGAACGCCATGAGCGGAACGAGGAGGACGGCGCGCCACGACGCGGTGGTGGTCGGCGCGGGCGCGGCGGGACTGAACGCGGCCCTGGTGCTGGGCCGGGCCCGGCGGCGGGTCGCGGTGGTGGACGCGGGTGAGCCGCGCAACGCCCCCGCCGCCCAGCTGCACGGCTACCTGAGCCGGGACGGCATGCCCCCGGCGGCCCTGCTGGCGGTCGGGCGCGAGGAGGTCGCCCGGTACGGGGTGGAGCTGATCGACGGGCGGGTCGAGCACATCGAGCCCGCCGGGGAGGCCGGGCCCGGCTTCGCGGTGCACCTGGCCGGCGGGCCGGTGCTGCACGCCCGCCGGGTGGTCGTGGCCAGCGGGCTGCGCGACGGACTGCCGGAGCTGCCGGGCCTGGCCGAGCGGTGGGGCCGCGACGTGCTGCACTGCCCGTACTGCCACGGCTGGGAGGTCCGCGACCGCCCGCTCGGCGTGCTCGGCACCGATCCGGGGTCCGTCGACCAGGCGCTGCTGCTGCGGCAGTGGTCCGCGGACGTGGTGCTGCTCGCGCACTCCCTGGCGCTGACCGGCGCCGACCGCGAGCGGCTCGCCGCCCGGGGCGTCCGGGTGGTCGAGGGCAGGGTCGTCCGGCTGGTCGCCGACGCCGACGCCGACGCCGACGCCGACGCCGACGGCGGACGGCTGCGCGGCGTCGAGCTCGCCGACGGACGGGTGGTCCCGCGCGAGGCGGTATTCGTCTTCCCCCGGCCGGCGCCCCGGGACGCGCTGCTGTCCGGCCTCGGCTGCGCGCGGGACGACCACGGCTGGGTCACCACCGACCGGACGGGCCGCACCAGCGTGCCCGGCGTCTGGGCGGTCGGCAACGTCGCCGACCCGCGCGCCCAGCTTGTCACCGCCGCCGGGGCGGGCGCCGCGGCCGCCTTCGCGCTGAACCACGACCTGGTGGCGGAGGAGGTCGAGCGGTCGGTCGCCCGACACCGCGCGTCCGGCGCCGCCGTACCCGCCTGAGCGGGAAGCTTTCGTCAACCCACCACAGGAGAAGCCCCGTGTCCTCGCACCAGCCGAACCAGCAGAACCAGCAGAACCAGCAGAACCAGCAGAACCAGCACCAGCAGCACCAGCCCGCCCACGCCCACGCCCACGCCCACGGCCACGCGCACGCGCACGGCCACGGCCACGCCCCCGCCGCCGACCTCGACTGGGACGCCCTCGCCGCCTACCTGGAACAGGAGGCCGACCTGCGCGCCGGAGCCGTCACCGAGGCCGCGCGCTGGCTGGCCGGCCTGGCCGGCGAGGGCGCCGTCCGCAGGGTCCTCGACGTCGGCAGCGGCCCCGGGGTGATCGCCGGGATGCTCGCCGACGCCTTCCCGGCGGCCGAGGTGGTCGCCGTCGACCAGTCGCCCGCCCTGCTGGAACGCGCCCGAACCCGCTCCGGCGGCCGACTGCGCACCCAACAGGCCGACCTGCCCGCCGAGTTCGGCAAGCTCGGGGAGGCCGACCTGATCTGGTCCGGTAACGCGATCCACCACCTCGGCGACCAGCAGGCCGCGCTCACCGCCCTCGGCGAGCGACTGCGCCCCGGCGGCCTGCTCGCCGTCGCCGAGAGCGGTCTGCCGCCGCGCTTCCTGCCCCGGGACTTCGGTCTCGGCCGGCCTGGCTTCCAGGCCCGGCTGGACGCGGCCCACGAGGACGGCTTCAGCGCGATGCGTGCCGAACTGCCCGACGCCACCGAGGAGGTCGAGGACTGGCCGGCCATGCTGCGCCGGGCCGGACTCACCCCCAGCGGCACCCGCACCTTCCTGGTCGACCACCCGGCGCCGCTCGCCCGCCCCGTCCGCGAGTACCTGCACGCCCAGCTGGACCGCCGCCGTGACCAACTGGCCGAGGTGCTCACCGCGGAGGACCGCGCCACCCTGGACGCGCTGCTCGACGAGGACGCGCCCACCGGCATCCTCAACCGTCCGGACGCCTTCTACCTCTCGGCGATGACCGTCCACACCGCCCGCAGGCCCTGACCTGGCCCCGGGCCGCCACCCGAGCCGCCCCGCCGCCGCGCTTCCGAGGCCGCGGCGGCGGGGCTCCGGGACACCGTCGGGACACCGCCGGGATACCGTCGGCGCATGACAGCGAACGACAGCACAGCGGACCGGCCGGGCTTCGTCGTGGTGACCACCACCCACGGGAGCGAGGAGCAGGCCCGGGCGCTGGCCGCCGCCGTGGTGCGGGAGCGCCTGGCGGCCTGCGCCCAGGTGTACCCCGTCCGGTCGGTGTACTGGTGGGAAGGCGAGGTGCAGGACGCCGAGGAGTGGCGGATCGACCTCAAGACCCGGGCCGAACTCGCCGACCGCCTGGCCGGGTTCGTCGCCGGGCGGCACTCGTACGAGACGCCCGAGGTGGTCGCCGTGCCGGTGGTGTCCGGCAGCCCCGGCTACCTGGCCTGGGTGGCGGCGGAGACGGCGGCCGGGTAGCGCCCGGGCTCCCCGCCGCCGTACGGACCGCCCCGCCGCGCCCGGCGCGCCCCCCCTGCCGGAACGGCTAGCCCTCCGTGCCGCCGAAGCGCTCCGTCCAGGCCGCCAGGTCGTCATCCGTGATCTTGGCGAACAGCACCGGCGGCACCGTGAACGGCGTCCCGGCCGGGACCAGGTCCAGGGAGCGGGCCTCCTGCGCGCCGACCCAGCTGCGGGTGGCCGCCGGGGAGTCGCCGGGCACGGCGAA
Organism: Kitasatospora sp. NPDC048194; assembly: GCF_043202455.1. Taxonomy (NCBI): domain Bacteria; kingdom Bacillati; phylum Actinomycetota; class Actinomycetes; order Kitasatosporales; family Streptomycetaceae; genus Kitasatospora; species Kitasatospora sp. NPDC048194. The sequence goes on along the minus strand of NZ_JBIDAK010000003.1, from coordinate 148,683 downwards.
GGCGCCGCGCATCGCCGCCGCAGCGGTCGGGATGAAGGGCGCGGAGACCACCGCGTACAGGTGGATCAGGTTCATCGCCGTCCGCAGGGTCAGCGCCGCCGCCTCCGGGTCGGTCTTCACCTGGAGCCAGGGGGCCTTCTCGTCCAGGTAGGCGTTGCCGGCGCTCCAGAGCGCGCGCAGGGCCTGCGCCGCCTTGCGGAAGTTGAGCCCGTCCAGCTGGGCCTCGTACTCGGCCAGCAGGGCGGCGGTCTGCTCGCCGAGGCGCTGCTCGGCCTCGCCCGCCGGGTGGCCGCCGGGGACGTCGTCGCCGAAGCGCTTGCGGCTGAAGGACAGCACCCGGTTGACGAAGTTCCCGAGGGTGTCGGCGAGGTCCTTGTTGACCACCGCGGCGAAGAGGTCCCAGGTGAAGCTGGAGTCGTCCGACTCGGGCGCGTGCGCCATCATGAAGTAGCGCCAGTAGTCGGCCGGCAGCAGTTCGAGCGCGACGTCGCTGAAGATGCCGCGCTTCTGGCTGGTGGAGAACTTCCCGCCGTAGTACGTCAGCCAGTTGAAGGCCTTGACGTAGTCGACCTTCTTCCACGGGCGGCGCGAGCCGAGGATGGTGGCCGGGAACATCACGGTGTGGAACGGGACGTTGTCCTTGCCCATGAACTCGGTGTAGCGGACGGTCTCGTCGGCCTCGTACCACCAGGACTTCCAGTCCCGCGACTGCCCGGCCGGGGCCGCGTCCGCCCACTCCTTGGTGGCGCCGATGTACTCGATCGGGGCGTCGAACCAGACGTAGAAGACCTTGCCCTCGGCGGCGAGTTCGGGCCAGACGTCGGCCGGCACCGGGACGCCCCACTCGAGGTCGCGGGTGATCGCGCGGTCCTGCAGGCCCTCGGTCAGCCACTTGCGGGCGATCGAGGAGGCCAGCACCGGCCAGTCGTCGGCGTGGCCGGCGACCCACCGCTCGACGTCCTCGGTCAGCTTCGACTGGAGCAGGAACAGGTGGCGGGTCTCCCGGACCTCCAGGTCGGAGCTGCCGCTGATGGCCGAGCGCGGCTCCAGCAGGTCCGTCGGGTCCAGCACCCGGGTGCAGTTCTCGCACTGGTCGCCGCGCGCCTTGTCGTAGCCGCAGTGCGGGCAGGTGCCGACGATGTAGCGGTCCGGGAGGAAGCGGCCGTCGGCGTTGGAGTACACCTGGCGGATCGAGCGCTCCTCGATGAAGCCGTTGCGGTGCAGCTCGCGGGCGATCTCCTGGGTGATCTCCCGGTTCTGCGGCGAGGAGCTGCGGCCGAAGTGGTCGAAGGACAGCCCGAAGCCGTCGTAGACCGCCTTCTGGGCGTCGTGGGCCCGGGCGCAGAACTCGGCGACCGGGAGTCCGGCCTCCTGCGCGGCCAGCTCGGCGGGCGTGCCGTGCTCGTCGGTGGCGCAGATGTAGAGCACCTCGTGGCCGCGCTGTCGCAGGTAGCGGGAGTAGACGTCCGCCGGGAGCATGGACCCGACCATGTTGCCCAGGTGCTTGATCCCGTTGATGTACGGAAGGGCGCTGGTGATCAGGTGCCGAGCCATCCTCGGATGCTCCGATTTCTCCCGCACGCGCACCCCACCCGGAGTGCTGTGCCAGGCGCAGGGGTCCACTGTGGGCTGCCAAGCCTACCGCCGACGGGCTCGAGCACGGGCCGCGGCGTACGGGGCCGGGCGGTGCAGGAGGGCGCTGGGTACGCGATGGGGCGGCGCGGCGTACGGGGCCGGGCGGCGCGGCGTACGGGCGGCGCGCGGGTCTCACAGCCGGGTGACGTCGGCGTACCGGTCGAACTCCCCGGCCTTCACCCCGCGGACGAACGCCGCCCACCGGCGCGGAGTGGTCCGGACGATGATCTCGGGCCGGTCGGACTCCCGGATCTCCACCAGTCCGCCGGCGGCTCTGACCTCGACGCAGTCGGTACTCTCGCCGCTGGCGGACGCTTTGTGCCACGCACTCATGCGAAGTCTTTCAGCAGGGTCCGGATGAAGTCCCGGGATTCGTCCGGGTCGAGCGCGATCGCCGCGGTCTTCTCCTTGATCCGGCGGTAGGAGGCCAATTCCTCTTCACTGTGCACGAATTTCGGCCCGTGGGAGAGGTCGATCTGGACGGTGTCCAGTTCCGGAACCGGCCCCCGGGCGAGGTACAGGCTCTCGCCGGAGCCGGTGTAGGTGGGGACGCTGAACGGGATCACCCGGATTTCCACGCCCGGCCGTTCGGAATTCTCCAGCAGGCTCCCCAACTGCTCGCGCAGCACTTCCGGTCCGCCGAACTGCATTCGCAGCGCGGATTCGTGCAGGATCGCGCTGTAGGGCTTCGGCCGGTCGACGAAGATCTGCTGGCGCCGGATCCGGAACGCCATCCGGACCTCCGCCTCCTGGCGGGCCTGCGGGGGGAGGCGCTCGAAGACCGCGCTCGCGTACGCCGGCGTCTGCAGCAGCCCGGGGATGAAGGTGCTGTTCAGGATGGACAGCGACTCCGCGTGGTGCTCCATCTCGGCGATGTCGACGATCCCGCTGGGCATCCGGCCCCGGTAGCCGTCCCACCAGTACTTGCGGCGGTCCTGGGTCATGGCGATCAGGGCGTCCAGGTAAGGGCCGTCGGGGCAGCCGCAGACGCGCGCCCAGGTCCGCAGCCGTTCGGCGCTGATGCCCGACTTCCCGTTCTCCATCTGGGAGATCTTGGGCAGGTCGGTGCCGATGGTGGCGGCCAGGGTCTTGGGCGTCACGCCCACGCGTTCGCGCATCTTGCGCAGCTCGATCCCGAGCCGCTGCTGGCGCACGGTCGGCGACAAGCGGGGTGGCATGACTCTCTTCTCCGGATCGCGGCTGACGGTCGATGCTTCCGGTGAAGTGTGCCGTGATGCACGGGTACTGGCCAGCGAAATGGGAGATACCCCACGATGGAGTGAACGTTCACTCCCTCAGTAGCAACTCTGGCACCCTGACTCTATGGTCATCCGTGTCACACACTGACTTGTTGTCGCCTAAACAGTCGCCAAGTCGCCTTTCAGCCCTGCCAAACAGCCGCAATGACACGTCAGGTGCATGGCCAGGGCGTTCGGCATCACCGACCGGAGACAGCCGTGCCCCTTCCCTCGCCTCTCCGCCTTCCACGCCTCCTTCCCGACCGGGTGTGCGGCCCGCGACTTCCCCGCCGGAATTCGCCGAACCGGTGAATGCCCTTTTCGTCGCCGGTTTGTCCGCGCTCCTCCTCGCCGTGCTCTTCGTCGGCTGGCTGGTGTGGCTGGTCAACGTGCAGCCCCGCGAACCGCGTCCCGCGAAGCGGGAGTTCGCCCCCCGCCATTCCGCCGCCGGCGAGCGGAAGTAGCAGGGCCGACGGGCCGGGGCGGGGCCGGTGCCCGGCGGACGCGGGGCCGGCTGACGCGGGGCCCGGTGCCCGCGGAGGGCGGCCCCGGGCCGGAGCGGGACCGGTCAGCCGCGCGAGAGACGTTCCACCAGACGGGACTTGGCGGGCGGCCACTCGTCGGCGAGCATCGAGAAGTAGGCGCTGTCGCGCCAGCTGCCGGTGGGGCGGAGCCGGTGCCGGCGGAAGACGCCCTCGAACTGGGCGCCGAGCCGCTGGATCGCCGCGCGGGAGCGCTCGTTGAGGGCGTCGGTCTTCCAGAAGACGCGGCCCATGCCCAGGTCCTCGAAGGCGTGGGTGAGCAGCAGCAGCTTGGACTCGGTGTTGACCGCCGTGCGCCAGGCCGAGCGGGCGTACAGGGTGCCGCCGATCTCCACGGACTCGTCCTCGGCGCTGTAGTCGTGGTACCCGGTCATGCCGACGGCGGTGCCGCTCGCGAGGTCCACGGCGGCGAAGTGCACGGACTCCCCCCGGGCCGCCTCGGCGACGCGGGCGTCGAGGATCGCGCCGAGCTCCTCCTCGGAGCCGGGCGGGAGGGACATGGTCCAGCGCCAGACCTCGGGGTCGGAGCCGACGGTGGCCCAGAGGTCGGCGGCGTGGCGGCGCTCCAGCGGCTCCAGGCGGATGTGGCGGCCGGTGAGGGTGACGGGCGTGGGCAGCTTCGCGGTCATGATCCGAACGTAGCGCGCCACTGCACTAGATGCAATGGAGGTCTGCACTAGTGCAAACGGTTGGGGTGGGGCCCGGACACGGCGAAGGGCCCCGCGGACGTCGTGTCCGCAGGGCCCCTCGAAGTGCCCGGTCGGCGCGCAGTCGGCGCCGGACCGGCGCTCGGCCGACCTCGGCCGGGCGTCCGGCTCAGATGAACGAGTTGATCTGGATCGTCTCGTCCCGGCCCGGGCCGACGCCGATGGCGGAGATCGGCGCGCCGGACATCTCCTCCAGGGCCTTCACGTACGCCTGGGCGTTCTTGGGCAGCTCGGCGAAGGTCTTCGCCTTGCTGATGTCCTCGCTCCAGCCCGGCAGGGTCTCGTAGATCGGCTTGGCGTGGTGGAAGTCGGACTGGTTGTAGGGGAGTTCCTCGACCCGCTTGCCGTCGATCTCGTACGCGACGCAGACCGGGATCTGCTCCCAGCCGGTCAGCACGTCGAGCTTGGTCAGGAAGAAGTCGGTGAGGCCGTTGACCCGGGTCGCGTAGCGCGCGATCACGGCGTCGAACCAGCCGCAGCGGCGGTCGCGGCCGGTGGTGACGCCGCGCTCGCCGCCGATGCGGCGCAGCGCCTCGCCGTCCTCGTCGAACAGCTCGGTCGGGAACGGGCCGGAGCCGACGCGGGTGGTGTAGGCCTTGAGGATGCCGATGACCCGGTCGATCTTGGTGGGGCCGATGCCGGCGCCGGTGCAGGCGCCGCCCGCGGTCGGGTTCGACGAGGTCACGAAGGGGTACGTGCCGTGGTCGACGTCGAGCAGGGTGCCCTGGCCGCCCTCCAGCAGGACGACCTTGTTCGCCTTGAGCGCCTTGTCCAGGACGAGGGTGGTGTCGGCCAGGAAGGGCTTGATCTTCTCCGCGTAGCCCAGGTACTCCTCGACCACCAGGTCGGCCGGGATGGTGCGGCGGTTGTACAGCTTGACCAGGATCTGGTTCTTGTCGTGCAGCGCCGCCTCGATCTTCTGGCGCAGGATCGACTCGTCGAACAGGTCCTGGACCCGGATGCCGACGCGGTTGATCTTGTCCGCGTAGGTCGGGCCGATGCCGCGGCCGGTGGTGCCGATCCGGCGCTTGCCGAGGAAGCGCTCGGTGACCTTGTCCAGGGTGCGGTGGTACGGGGTGATCAGGTGGGCGTTGCCCGAGACCAGCAGCTTGGAGGTGTCGATGCCGCGCTCGTTCAGGCCGCTGAGCTCGGAGAGCAGCACGGCCGGGTCGATCACGACGCCGTTGCCGATCACCGGCGTGACGTTCGGGCTGAGGATGCCGGAGGGGAGCAGGTGCAGGGCGTACTTCTGGTCACCGATGACCACCGTGTGACCGGCGTTGTTGCCGCCCTGGTAGCGGACGACGTAGTCGACGGAGCCGCCGAGGAGGTCGGTGGCCTTCCCCTTGCCCTCGTCCCCCCACTGAGCGCCAACGAGCACGAGTGCCGGCACAGGCGTACACCCCTTCCGGTTGGGGCATCCTGCGTAGGCCGCTGTCTGCCCCGAGATAGACGAAGCCCCTGGCGCTACGGCGCAAGGGGCTCTTGCACCGAGAGATTACCTGAGGAAGGACCGGTCGTGTCGTCCCTGTCCACGCCTGCAACCAGCGGCCCCGAGCCGATCCTGCTGCTCCTCGACCCGATGGCCCGGCAGACCGACGGCGAGTCGGTGCGGATCGCGAAGGACGTGCTCTGCGGGGGGACGGACGTGAAGGTGGCCTACCCGGAGAGCCCGTCCGAACTCGACCGGGTGCTTTCGCACCGGGGGCGGCGGCGACCGGTGGTGATCGGTTCCGACCTGGCCCTCCAGCGCGTGCTGCAGGCCCTGCACCGCCACCGTGAGCTGGGCGCGGATCCGGTGGGCATGGTTCCGGTCGGGCGGGCCGAGGACCTCGCGACGGCCCGGGCGCTCGGCGTGCCGGGGGAGCCGGTGCGGGCCGCGCGGGCGGTGCTCACGGGCGCGCCCCGCACCTTCGACCTGCTGGTGGACGACGGCGGCGGGGTGGCCCTCGCGGGAGTGCGGATCACCGGGGCCGGCACCCGCCGCATGGGGGGCCGTTCGGGGGGCTGGCGTTCGCTATGGGCGAAATTGGCTGCGGCCGAGCAGGGGAACGCACTCACGGCCGAGGCTGTCGACCACAGCCCGCGGGTCCGGGTCGAGGCGGACGGCCGGCTGCTCGCGGACGTGCACCGGCCGGTCCGGCTGGTCCAGCTGAGCCTGCGCTGCGGCCGGGGCGTCGTCGGCGGCGGGGACGGCGGCCCGATCGGCGCCGTGGACGGCGCTGAGGACGGCGGCGCGATCACCGGCGTGAACGGCGCGATCACCGGCCCGAACGGCGCGATCAACGGCGTGGGCGGCGGCGGGAAGGGCGCGGCCCACGCCCCGGCGGACGGCGCGGGCGTCCTGGAGGTGGTGGTCCGGGCGTCCGGCGCGCTCGTGCGCGCCCGGGCGGCGAGCGTCTCGGTGGTGGGGCGCGGCTTCGGCTACGAGGCGGACGGCCACCAGGTCGGCCCGGTCCGGGCCAGGACCTGGACGGTGCACCCGGGCTCCTGGGGCCTGCTGCTGCCGGCCGCCTGACGGGGACGGCCCGCGACGGCGGGGGACCCCCGCGTGAACCCGGGCCGAACCCCGGGTGAGCAGGCTCACGTTCGCCTCCGCCCGGCAACCGGCCCGCCGGGCACGGAACCGCGCACCGGACTCCCCAACAGGCGCGAACCACAAGGCCAACCGAGACCGGCCGGAATTCCCCCCGGCTGAAATCCCCAGCCCGTAAGGGGTTTTGTCTACGCGCGTTACTCCCTCGCGGTCGGACGAACCGGCAGCCGGAGGTTCCGGAAGCCTGTGCCAACTGCCCTAGACTCGAAGGCGTGCCACGTGGTGACGGAAGACTCAACCACGATCTTCTTCCCGGTGAGAAAGGCCCCCAGGACGCGTGTGGCGTCTTCGGTGTCTGGGCTCCCGGCGAGGAGGTCGCCAAGCTCACGTTCTTCGGCCTTTACGCCCTGCAGCACCGCGGTCAGGAATCCGCGGGCATCGCAGTGAGCAACGGCTCCCAGATTCTCGTCTTCAAGGACATGGGACTCGTCTCCCAGGTCTTCGACGAGGCCTCGCTGGGGTCGTTGCACGGGCATATCGCCGTCGGACACGCCCGCTACTCGACCACCGGTTCCTCGGTCTGGGAGAACGCCCAGCCGACCTTCCGGGCGACCGTGCACGGTTCGCTGGCCCTCGGCCACAACGGAAACCTGGTGAACACCGCCGAACTGGCGGCCATGGTCGCCGAACTGCCCGGCGAGGAGCACGTCTCCCGCTCCGGGCGGACCGCCGCGACCAACGACACCGACCTGGTGACCGCGCTGCTGGCCGGACACCCGGACCTCTCCATCGAGGAGACGGCCAAGGTCGTGCTGCCCAAGGTCAAGGGCGCCTTCTCGCTCGTCTTCATGGACGAGCACACCCTCTACGCCGCCCGCGACCCGCAGGGCATCCGCCCGCTGGTGCTCGGCCGGCTGGAGCGCGGCTGGGTGGTCGCCTCCGAGACGGCGGCGCTCGACATCGTCGGCGCCTCCTTCATCCGCGAGGTCGAGCCCGGCGAGCTGATCGCCATCGACGAGAACGGCCTGCGTACCTCCCGGTTCGCCGAGGCCAAGCCCAAGGGCTGCGTCTTCGAGTACGTGTACCTGGCCCGCCCCGACACCTCCATCGCCGGCCGCAACGTGCACCTCTCCCGCGTGGAGATGGGCCGCCGCCTGGCGCAGGAGGCCCCGGTCGAGGCGGACCTGGTGATAGCGACCCCCGAGTCCGGGACCCCGGCGGCGATCGGCTACGCCGAGGCCAGCGGCATCCCGTACGGCTCCGGCCTGGTGAAGAACGCCTACGTGGGCCGCACGTTCATCCAGCCCAGCCAGACCATCCGCCAACTCGGCATCCGGCTCAAGCTGAACCCGCTGCGCGAGGTCATCGCCGGCAAGCGCCTGGTGGTCGTGGACGACTCGATCGTGCGCGGCAACACCCAGCGCGCGCTGGTGAAGATGCTGCGCGAGGCCGGCGCGGCCGAGGTGCACATCCGGATCTCCTCGCCGCCGGTGAAGTGGCCCTGCTTCTTCGGCATCGACTTCGCCACCCGCGCGGAGCTGATCGCCAACGGGATGACCATCGAGGAGATCGGCCGCACCCTCGGTGCGGACTCGCTCGCCTACATCTCGATCGACGGCATGATCGAGGCGACCAAGCAGCCCAAGGACAGGCTCTGCCGGGCCTGCTTCGACGGCGAGTACCCGATGGAGCTGCCGGACCCGGCGCTCCTCGGCAAGCTCCTGCTGGAGGCCGAGATCAAGGGCGGCCAGCAGCAGCCCGCCGTCCGCGGCAAGCCGACCAGCGGCAGCGACCTGGACGGCGTCCAGTCGCTGCTCGGCGGGGCGGGCGCGGCCGACGCGCTGCGCAGGCCGTAAGAGCTCCCACGGTGGGGTCCCGCGAACCGGGGCCCCACCGCCGTTCCACCCCCCTCCGCTGTACGAACCACCCCCACCAGACCCGAAAGGGCCGCACGCAGTGACCTCCTCCCACCCGTCGCCCGCCACCACCCCCAACGGAGACGCCGGGCGTCGCCCCTCCGCCGGTGCCACCTACGCCGCCGCCGGCGTCGACATCGAGGCGGGCGACCGCGCCGTCGAGCTCATGAAGCAGTGGGTGAAGAAGGCCGACCGCCCCGAGGTGGTCGGCGGTCTGGGCGGCTTCGCCGGCCTCTTCGACGTGTCCGCCTTCAAGGACTACCAGCGGCCGCTGCTGGCCTCGGCCACCGACGGCGTGGGGACCAAGGTGGCCATCGCGGCCGCCATGGACAAGCACGACACCATCGGCCACGACCTGGTCGGCATGGTCGTGGACGACATCGTGGTGTGCGGCGCCGAGCCGCTGTTCATGACCGACTACATCTGCGTCGGCAAGGTCGTCCCGGAGCGGGTCGCCTCGATCGTCAAGGGCATCGCCGAGGGCTGCGCCCTGGCCGGCTGCGCCCTGGTGGGCGGCGAGACCGCCGAGCACCCCGGGCTGCTCGGACCGGACGAGTACGACGTCGCGGGCGCCGGCACCGGTGTCGTGGAGGCCGACGCGCTGCTGGGCGCCGCGCGCGTGCGGGCCGGTGACGTGGTGATCGCGATGGCCGCCTCCGGCCTGCACTCCAACGGCTACTCGCTGGTCCGCCACGTGCTGCTGAACGAGGCCGGCTGGAAGCTGGACCGCAAGGTCGAGGAGTTCGGCCGCACCCTCGGCGAGGAACTGCTGGAGCCGACCCGGATCTACTCGCTGGACTGCCTGGCGCTGATCCGCGCCACCGAGGTGCACGCCTTCTCGCACGTCACCGGCGGCGGTCTGGCGGCCAACCTGGCCCGGGTCATCCCGGACGGCCTGCACGCCCGCCTGGACCGCGGCACCTGGACCCCGCTGCCGGTCTTCCGGACCGTCGCCGAGGTCGGCAAGGTGGCCACCCTGGAGATCGAGAAGACGCTGAACATGGGCGTCGGCATGGTCGCGGTCGTCCCGCCGCACTCGGTGGACGTGGTGCTGTCGCTCCTGGAGGACCGCGGGGTCGAGGCCTGGCTGCTCGGTGACGTCGTCGAGCGCACCGACGAGCACGAGGGCGGCGCGGCCCTCTACAACGCCTACGAGGGCTTCACGGCGGGCTGAGCACGCCCCCCCCGGACGCCGCGGACCCCGCGGACACCCGGGGCGCTCAGGGCGCCGACGGGAAGAAGCGGGGACGAGAGACGGGAGGGCCCCTCCGGTGCGCCGGAGGGGCCCTGCCGTTCCCAGAGGGGCGGCGGCGCGGGGCGCGCGGGAACGCCGAAGACCGGCCCGGCGCTCGAGGCGCCGGACCGGTCCGGTGATGCTGTGGGTTACGAGCGGCGGGAAGCCCGGGACGACCCGGCACCCGGCTCGTTGTCGTCCTCGTCGTCGACGGCGCCGTAGCGGGCGGCGTACTCCGCGTACGGGTCGTCGTCCTCTTCCTCGATCGGCTCAGGGTCGATCGCAGCGGTGGACGGCGATACGCCCAGCTCGTGGGACAGACGGTTAGCGTCGAACCCGCCGCTGTTGTACTTCAGCTCGCGGGCGACCTTCGTCTGCTTGGCCTTGGCCCGGCCGCGCCCCATGGGTCGACCCCCTCAACGATGGGGCTCACGGCCCCGAGTCTGACACGTGTTCATGATCAGGACCGGCCTGCCCGAATGGGAGGACCGTCCCTTGGAGCATTAACGGTACCTGTTTCCGCCGCTGGACGGTACGTCGTCGGTGTGACGTGGCGCGCACCGGCTGCACCCGAGACCGGGTCTTCCCAGGTCAGGGGAGGTTTTGCGGCGTTTTGCGCGCTGTCCGTAGGTGTTCGAGGTCCGTCGTTCCAGGACCGATTATCCCCCCTAGGGGGGCGTCGGATCACCCGTTCGGGCGGAGAAGTGAGAATCCGGTTCCACATCGTGATGCGCGGGGGGCCACTGGGTGCTCCCCGGGCCGCCCGGGGCGGACGGGGAGGGCCGGCCCCCCGCGCATCCGGTCAGCGCGACCGGGGTCGGTCAGGAGCGGCGGGCGCCCGGCAGCAGGACCGTGCGCAGCGCACTGATCTCGCGCATCCGCTTCTCGGCGAGGCGGTCGGCGGCGACCGCCGGCGGGACGCCGTCGGCGGCGGCCCGGGTGAAGATCTCCAGCGTGGTGTCGAAGATCTTGGTGGCCTTGTTCTTGGCCCGCTCGAAGTTGAAGCCCTCGATCTCGTCGGCGACCTGGATCACGCCGCCGGAGTTCACCAGGTAGTCGGGGGCGTACAGGATGCCGCGGTCGGCCAGGTCCTTCTCGACGCCCGGGTGGGCCAGCTGGTTGTTGGCCGCGCCGCAGACGATCGAGGTGCCGCGCTCGCCGAGCGCCGCCACCGTGGCGTCGGTCAGCGCGCCGCCGAGGGCGCAGGGGGCGTAGACGTCCAGCTGGGCCTGGAGCAGGGCGGTGGTGTCGGCGACCACCTCCACCTCCGGGTGGGCGGCGCGCACGCGGTTGACGGCGGCCTCGGAGACGTCGGTGACGACGACGGTGGCGCCGTCCGCGACCAGGTGGCCGACCAGGTAGTGGCCGACCTTGCCGACGCCCGCGACGCCGACGCGCTTGCCGCGCAGGGTCGGCTGGCCCCAACGGGCCTGGGCGGAGGCCCGCATGCCCTGGAAGACGCCGAAGGCGGTCAGGATGGAGGAGTCGCCGGCGCCGCCGTGCTCGGGCGAGCGGCCGGTCACGAACTCGGTCTCGCGCGCGATGACGTCCATGTCCTGGACGTAGGTGCCCACGTCGCAGGCGGTGACGTAGCGCCCGCGCAGGGACTCCACGAAGCGGCCGTAGGCACGGAGCATCGCCTCGTTCTTGTCCTTGTTCGGGTCGCCGATGATGACGGCCTTGCCGCCGCCGAGGTCCAGCCCGGCCAGCGCGTTCTTGTAGGACATCCCGCGGGACAGGTTCAGCGCGTCCTCCAGGGCCGCCTCCTCGGAGGCGTACGGGAAGAAGCGGGTGCCGCCGAGGGCCGGGCCCAGTGCGGTGGAGTGGATCGCGATGATCGCCTTGAGGCCGGAGCTGCGGTCGTGGCAGAGGACGACCTGCTCGTGGCCGTCGCCGAGGGCGCCGTCCTGCTCGGTACGGAAGATCCTGCTGAGCACTCCGGGTGCGGGGTGCGTGGCGGGGGTCTGCACGTCGGTCACTGTGGTGACTCCAGTAGGGAAGGCCCGCTGCTGTGGTGCGGGCGCCTAGGGCGAAGCGTAGTCGCGTGCGGGGGGCCGATCCGCCCTCTTGTCCGAGCTTGTACCGGTTGTCCGAGGGGTGAGACGCGGGGCCGTGAGCGGTGCGGGCGCGAACCGTTCGGGCCGCGCCCTCCCGGGCCCGGGCGGCGCGTGCGACCATGCAGGACGTGACCGTCGTACGCACTTCCGTACAGCCGCCCTACGCCGCCCACCTGCGCGTCTACGAGCCGCTGGCCGCGTACCCGGAGCCCGAGCGGGCGCGTTGGCAGGCGTACGCGGCGGAGCACGGGCCGGACGCGGCGGAGGCGGCGCGGCCGGTGGCGGCGGCGGTGCTGGCGGAGCAGCGGGAGGCGCTCGCGGAGCTGGCCGCCCGGACGCCGCGGGCGCTGCCGGAGCGGGAGAGCGGGCGGGCGTACCTGCGGGCCGTGGACGGCGTACTGTACGTGTGCCCCTGGGCGACCAGGCTGCGCAGCTGGCAGGCCCTGGAGGCGCTGCGGGAGGGGGCTCCGGTGGCCCTGCTGGACGCCGCGGTGCCACCGGTGGTCCGGGAGGCCGCCGAGGCGGACCGGGAGCGCTGGCTGGCCGGGCACCCGGACGCCCGGCCGTGGATCCTGACCAGCCGGTGGGAGGTGCCGGTGCGGTGGTTCCTGCCGTTCGGGGACGAGGACCGGTGCTTCGTGCCGGGGGGAGCGGACGAGGAGGGGGAAGGGGCGGGGGAGCGGCCGGCGGCGCTGTTCTACCTGGTGCCGATGGCCCAGGCGCGGCGCCGGGTGGCGCGGGCCTACCGGGCGCTGCGCGAGGCGGTGCCGGAGGGGCGGTTGGTCCTGGGGGCGGAGCAGGTCGGGCGGTGGCTGGAGGAGTTCCACCCGCGCTCGCTGGTGGAGCTGGACTACGGGGGGCTGGTGCATCTGCTGGGGCCGGAACGGTTGTTGGCGGACCGTTCGGCGGGGGAGCTGGAGGAGGGGCTGCGCGCGCTGCGGGCGGGGGACACGGCGGAGGCCGTGCGCGTGTACGCGGAACTGACGGGGCGGTGGCGCCGGGTGCAGGCGCTGCGGCACGCGAACTGACGTCCGAGCGGCCGTGTATGACTGTGTCGGGCCTTTGGTCCGCGGCCTGCGCTGACCAAGGTCCCGGTTCGGGTCAATAGCTGCCGAACGTGACACTACTCACCGTTGACGCGAACTTACCCCTATGTGCAAAAATGGGACAACCAGCCCAACTTCACGTGAGCGTGCCCACTTTTGGGTGGTTCTGGAGTCGATGCGTGCTTTGCGGGGAAACGGAGGGTCTGGTCCCCTCGTAACCGGATGTCACGGTCGCGTGACTGTCCGTTATGGGGTGGTCCATCGCCATCCGTCGGCCTTGAACCCGTGAGGGGTCAATTTTGGCGGTTTGGTCGATAGGGCTGGACGGATGGTGTAGTTGTAGACACCAGGACAAGCCGTTCGTCCTATAACCGACTCGGCCCGTCTATGCCATTTCGGGCATCGCGGGCCAAGGTGCAGAATTTGAAGGATAGAACCGCCCTGGTTCGGTTCTCCCGAGGAGGCCGCTCATGACCGCTCGTACCCCTGATGCTGAGCCCCTGCTGACGCCGGCAGAGGTTGCCACCATGTTCCGCGTGGACCCGAAGACGGTCACCCGCTGGGCCAAGGCCGGCAAGCTGACGTCGATTCGCACGCTCGGCGGTCACCGCCGTTACCGTGAGGCGGAGGTGCGCGCCCTGCTGGCCGGGATTCCCGCCCAGCGCACTGAGGCCTGATAGGCCGAAGGCTCTTCAAAGGGGCCGCCAACCGGACTCCGCCGGGTCCGGTCGGCGGCCCCTTTGTCGTTCCCGGACGACCGACTCCCGGAGTCTTCCGGTCGACGGAATGTTGAACTCCGTATAACGATTTGATGCGCATGGGGTGGGGGGGATTTACAGTGAATAAAAGTGCAATTTTACATATTAAATTAGTGGTGTCTCTCGCGGGCCGTTCCGGGGCCGATCTCCGGAGGGCGGACGTGGTGACCGTCACACGCCCTACCGCTTGCGATCCGGGCCCGGTGCGGGGTAGAAGACCGGACGGTGAAAAGCGAGAGGCCCGGAACCTGACGGTTCCGGGCCTCTCGCGCTGCGGCGATCCCGACGGGACTTGAACCCGCGACCTCCACCTTGACAGGGTGGCGAGCTAACCAACTGCTCCACGGGACCAGAGTTTTCTGATCTCGTTCACTCGCTTGCCGCGCTGCGAACAAGACAGATCGTAGCCCATGGTGGGCCCCCAGGTCGAACTGGCTCCTGAAGGCCCACCCGCAGCTCAGAGCGTGGCCCGCGCGGCGTCCATCGCCTTCATGATCCGCTTCTCCGAGACGGGGCTCGGCGTGCCCAGCGACTGGGCGAAGAAGCTGACCCGCAGCTCCTCGATCATCCAGCGGATCGCCCGCACCTCCTCCGAGGGCTGCCGCCCGGCCGGCACCGCCGCCAGCAGCTCCCCGTACGCCTGCTGCACCTGCTGCACCTTCAGCAGCTGCTGGGCGTCGCGCTGGGGGTGGTTGGGCAGGGCCTCCAGCCGGCGGTCCACCGCCAGCAGGTACCGCTTGAGGTCGGGCAGCCGCTGCCAGCCGGTGGCCGTCACGAAGCCCGGGTGCACCAGCGAGGCCAGGTGCAGCCGGATGTCGTTCACCGCGTTCAGCAGCACCGGGCTGCTCACCGTCTTCAGCCGGGTCGACGCCTTGTGGAAGGCGATCAGCGCGGTGGCCGTCTTCAGCGTGGTGTCCGCGGACAGGTCGTACAGGTCCGCGCGCACCTTGTCGTGCAGCTTGCCGAAGGCCGCCTCGTCCCAGGCCGGGCCGCCCGCCAGGGTCATCAGCCGGTCCGTCGCGGCCGACACGACGTCCTCGAACAGGGCGCCGATCGAACCGTGCGGGCTGTGCGAGAGCGCCAGCTTCGCCTGGTTGCCGAGCCGTCCCTGAATCGACTTCGCGGGGGAGTTGACCGTCAGCATCAGCAGCCGGCGGGTGCCCTCCCACATCGCCTGCTCCTGCGCCTGCGGGGTGTCGAACAGCTTGACGCCCACCGACGCGCCCTCGTCCACCAGCGCCGGGTAGGCGCGCAGCGAGTGGCCGCGGGAGCGCTGCTCGAAGGTGCGCTGGAGCACCGGCAGCCCGGCCGGCCAGGCGGTCAGGCCGCTCTGCTCGATGCCCTGGCCGGAGGCCGCCGAGGAGAGCGTCTCCTTGAGCTTCGGCTTGAGCCGCAGCCGCAGCTCCTCCAGGTCCTTGGACTCGGCGAGCCTGCGGCGCCCGTCCACCACCCGGAAGGTCACCTTGAGGTGGTCCGGCACCCGGTCGTCGTCCCAGGCCTCCGGCGGCACCGTGACGGCCGTCAGGCGCTTCAGGGCGCGCTCCAGGGACGGCAGCAGCGGCTCCTGGCGGTCCTTCACCTCGCGCAGCGCCGCCCTGGCGAAGTCCGGCGCGGGCACGAAGTTGCGCCGCAGCGCCTTCGGCAGGGACTTGATGTACGCGGTGACCAGCTCCTCCCGCAGACCGGGGATCTGCCAGTCGAAGCCCTCCGCGGTCACCTGGTTGAGCACCGGCAGCGGGATGTGGACGGTCACGCCGTCCGCGTCGCTGCCCGGCTCGAACTGGTAGGTGAGCTTGAAGCGCAGCTTGCCCTGCTGCCAGTAGTCCGGGTAGTCGGCCTCGGTGACGCCGTCCGCGGCGTCGTTGATCAGCATCGACTTCTCGAAGTTCAGCAGGTCCGGCTGCTCGTGCCGGGCCTTCTTCCACCAGGAGTCGAAGTGCCGGGTGGAGACGATCTCGTCGGGCAGCCGGGCGTCGTAGAAGTCGAAGAGGGTCTGGTCGTCCACCAGGATGTCCCGGCGGCGGGCCCGGTTCTCCAGCTCCTCGACCTCGCCGAGCAGCTTGCGGTTCTCGGCGAAGAACCGGTGGTGGGTCTCCCAGTCGCCCTCGACCAGGGCGTTGCGGATGAACAGCTCGCGGCACAGCTCCGGGTCGATCCGCCCGTAGTTGACCTTGCGCTGGGCCACGATCGGCACCCCGTAGAGGGTCACCTTCTCGTAGGCCAGCACGGCGCCGGCCTTCTTCTCCCAGTGCGGCTCGCTGTAGCTGCGCTTGATCAGGTGGCCGGCCAGCGGCTCCACCCACTCGGGCTCGATCTTCGCGTTGATCCGCGCCCACAGCCGGGACGTCTCCACCAGCTCGGCCGACATCACCCAGCGCGGGGGCTTCTTGAACAGGCCGGAGCCCGGGAAGACCGCGAAACGGGCGCCGCGCGCACCGGCGTACTCGCGCTTCTCCACGTCGTACAGGCCGACGTGGGAGAGCAGACCGGCCAGCAGCGACTGGTGGATCCGGTCGGCGTCCGGCTCGGCGTCCGGATGCGGCTCCTCGATGGTGACACCCAACTGCTTCGCCACGGTGCGCAGTTGGGTGTAGACGTCCTGCCACTCCCGTATCCGCAGGTAGTTCAGGAACTCGGTCTTGCACATCCGGCGGAAGGCCGAGGAGGACAGCTCCTTCTGCTGCTCCCGGACGTAGCGCCACATCGCCAGGTAGGAGAGGAAGTCCGAGGTCTCCGAGGAGAACCGGCGGTGCCGGTCGTCGGCGGCCTGGCGCTTCTCGGCGGGGCGCTCGCGCGGATCCTGGATGGAGAGCGCGGCGGCGATCACCATGACGTCGCGCACGCAGCCGTTGCGGTCCGCCTCCAGCACCATGCGGGCCATCCGCGGGTCCACCGGCAGCTGGGCGAGCTTGCGGCCGAGCGGGGTCAGGCGCTTGCGGGGGTCCTTCTCGTCCGGGTTCAGCGCGCCCAGCTCGTGCAGCAGGTGCACGCCGTCCTTGATGTTGCGGGAGTCCGGCGGGTCGAGGAACGGGAAGGCGGAGATGTCGCCCAGGCCCGCCGCGGTCATCTGCAGGATCACCGAGGCCAGGTTGGTGCGCAGGATCTCGGCGTCGGTGAACTCGGGACGGGAGAGGAAGTCCTCCTCCGAGTACAGCCGGATGCAGATGCCGTCCGAGGTGCGGCCGCAGCGGCCCTTGCGCTGGTTGGCGCTGGCCTGGCTGATCGCCTCGATCGGCAGCCGCTGCACCTTGGTGCGGTGGCTGTAGCGGGAGATCCGGGCGGTGCCCGGGTCGATCACGTACTTGATGCCGGGGACGGTCAGCGAGGTCTCGGCCACGTTGGTGGCCAGCACGATCCGGCGCAGGTTGGAGCGCTGGAACACCCGGTGCTGCTCGGCCGAGCTCAGCCGGGCGTACAGCGGCAGGACCTCGGTGCCCCGCAGCTTGAGCTTGGTGAGGGCGTCGGCGGTGTCGCGGATCTCGCGCTCGCCGGAGAGGAAGACCAGGATGTCGCCGGGGCCCTCGTCCTGCAGCTCCTGGGCGGCGTCGCAGATGGCCTGGATCTGGTCCCGGTCGCGGTCGGCGTCGGTCGCGTCGTCGTCGTCCGTCTCCTCGACGATCGGCCGGTAGCGGACCTCGACCGGGTAGGTGCGGCCGGACACCTCGATGACCGGGGCGTCGCCGAAGTGCCGGGCGAAGCGCTCCGGGTCGATGGTCGCCGAGGTGATCACGACCTTGAGGTCGGGGCGGCGGGGCAGCAGCTGCTTGAGGTAGCCGAGCAGGAAGTCGATGTTGAGACTGCGCTCGTGCGCCTCGTCGATGATCAGGGTGTCGTACTGGCGGAGGTCCCGGTCGGTCTGGATCTCCGCCAGCAGGATGCCGTCCGTCATCAGCTTGACCAGGGTGTCCTGGCCGACCTGGTCGGTGAACCGGACCTTCCAGCCGACCGCCTCGCCCAGCGGGCTGTTCAGCTCCTCCGCGACGCGCTCGGCCACCGTGCGGGCGGCGATCCGGCGCGGCTGGGTGTGGCCGACCAGGCCGCGCACGCCGCGGCCCAGCTCCAGGCAGATCTTCGGGATCTGGGTGGTCTTGCCGGAGCCGGTCTCACCCGCGACGATCACCACCTGGTGGTCCCGGATCGCCGCCAGGATGTCGTCCTTCTTCTGGCTGACCGGCAGCTCGGCGGGATAGCTGATCTCCGGGACGGCACTGCGGCGCCGCTCGACCACCAGCTCCGCGCGGTCGATGTCGGCGGCGATCTCGGCGGCGATCTTCTGGCGGGCCTCGGGCTTGCGGACCCGGCGGGCCCCCTCCAGCCGGCGCCCGATCCGCACCTGGTCGCGCAGGGTCAGCTCGGGCAGACGGGCGGCCAGCTCACCGATCCCGGGACCCTCGGCGGGCGCGGGGGCGGACTGGACTGCGGGAGAACTCACTGCGGGCATCCCTCTAGGTTCGCAAGGAGGCACGGCGGAGCGCACCTCGGTTTTCGAGCCCCTCCAGTGTCACAGCCGCCGGCCGGGAATCGCGAACGGCGGGGCAACGGTCCGGGGCCGCCGCGGGCTCTGGCGGGGGAGGGGGTGTTCATGGGCGAGCAGAAGGCCGGCCGGGACGAGGAGTTCCGGGCGTTCGCCGGCAGTGCGTGGTCGCGGCTGCTCAGGACGGCGTACCTGCTGGCGGGCGAGCGGCACGGCGCCGAGGACCTGGTCCAGCAGACGCTGGAGCGGACGTACGTGGCGTGGGAGAGGGTCCGGGCGGCCCACGACCCGAACGCCTACGTCCGCCGGATCCTGGTCAACGAACACGCCCGGAAGTTCCGGCGCAGACTCACCGAGTACCTCGTGCCGGCCGTCCCGGAACGCCCGGCACCCGCCGGGGCCGACCCGGACGACCGCGCCGCGCTGCTCACCGCGCTCGCCGCCCTGCCTCCGCGCCAGCGCGAGGCCGTGGTGCTGCGCTACTGGGAGGACCTCACCGAGACCCAGACCGCCGCGGCGATGGGCTGCTCGGTCGGGACGGTGAAGAGCCAGGCGGCCAGGGGGCTGGCCAAGCTCCGGGCGGCCCCCGCACTGAGCGAGCTGACGACTGTCGGAGGCGGAAGATGAGCAGGGAGTCCATGCGCGGGGACGAGGGCTCGGCGCCGGCGGTCGCGGCCGCGGCCGCGGCCGGACTGAGCGACCTGGCCGGGAGCGTCGAGGCGGGGCCCGTGCCGTACGAGCGGCTGATCGCGGGCGGGCGGCGCCGGCTGCGGCGCCGGCGGCTGCTGACCGCCGCGGCGTCCGCGGTGCTGGTCGTGGCGGTGGCCGGGGCGGTGGCGGCGTCCGGCGGGTACGGGCGTCGGGCGGGCGGCTCGGCGGTGGCGGCCGGGCCGGCCCCGTCCGCTCCGGTGGGCGCGGCCGCTCCCAGCGGTGCCGCGCGGGACCCGTTCACCCCGGTCCGGACGATGGTCGGGCAGGGGTTCGCGGACGGCAGGAGGTGGCAGGCGTGGGTGGCGCTGTGGCCGGCCACCGCGACCGCGGAGGACGGTGCGCGACAGGACCGGCTGATCGTCGCGGACGGGCGCGGCGGCGCCGGCGACCCGCCGCCCGGTCGGGGCGGCACGGGGACCGGGCTGACCTGGCGCCCCATGCGGGACGTGGTGGCGCTCTACCTCGTCGTCGACGGCGAGGAGCAGGGCGGCCGATCGTGGCAGCAGGTCCCGGCACCGGGAGCACCGGCCGCCGGGCCGCCCGGCGTCGAGGAGGGCGGAGCGGCGTTCGAGGACCAGGGGGCGCCGGACAGCCGCCTCCCGGTCGTGATCGTGGGCGTCCGCCCCGACGTCGCCAGGGTCGCGGTCACCTGGCACGGTGGTGGCTCCACCGAGGCCGTACCCGTTCCGGTGGGGGACTCGCCCACGCGCTGGTTCGCCATCGCCGGCACGCGGGACGTCGACGCCGGCACCCTCCGCTACCTCGGCGCGGACGGCGGCCTGATCGGCAGCAGCGACCAGTGGTTCCGGTCCCGCTGAGGCCGCGGGCGCGCCCGGGGAGTCAGTGCGCTGCGCCCCGGGTGGCCGGTGCGCTGCATCCCCGGTTGTCGGTGCCCTGCGTCGCGGGTGGCCGGTGCCCTGCGCCCGGTTGTCAGTGCGCCGCGTCACAGTGGACTCCAGTGCGGGTGACAGGGCGTCGAGAGGCGGAGGTGGCCGATGAGCGGCACGACGGGATTGTCCGAGGGGCGGCTCGGCCGGATGCGCGCGGTGCTGGCCGGGCACGTCGAACAGGGCCAGGTGCCGGGCCTGGTGGCCGCCGTGGAACGGGACGGCGACACCCACGTCGAGGTGCTCGGCAGCCGGGACGCAGCCGGCACCGCCCCGATGCGGCGGGACACCCTGTTCCGGATCGCCTCGATGACCAAGCCGATCACCGCGGCGGCCGCGCTCACCCTGGTCGAGGAGTGCCTGCTGCGGCTGGACGACCCGGTCGACGACCTGCTCCCCGAGCTGGCCGACCGCAGGGTGCTGCGCCGCCCGGACGGCGAGCTCGCCGACACCGAGCCGGCCGTCCGGCCGATCACCCTGCGCGACCTGCTCACCTTCGGGCTCGGCTACGGCTTCGCGATGCTCCCGCCCACCGCCCCGATCGTCCGGGCCACGGCCGAGCGCGGCGTCGACGTCCGGCCGCCCCGGACGGACTACCCCGAGCCGGACGAATTCCTGCGGCTGCTCGGCGAGTTGCCGCTGCTGCACCAGCCCGGCGCCGGCTGGCACTACCACACCGGCTCGACCGTCCTCGGGATCCTGCTCGCCCGCGCCTGCGGCAAACCGCTCGGCGAGGTGCTGCGCGAGCGCGTCCTCGACCCCCTCGGCATGCGCGACACCGGATTCACCGTGCCCACCGACCAACTGCACCGGCTCCCCGTCGAGTACGTGCGCGACCGCGCGAGCGGCCGGCTCGTCCCGTACGACGACCCGGCCGACAGCGCCTGGGCCCGGCCGGCGCGCCTCGACGACGGCGGCGGCGACCTCGTCTCGACGCTCGACGACTACCTCGCCTTCGCCCGGATGCTGCTGGCCGGCGGCGAGGGCCCCGGCGGCGTGCGCGTCCTCTCCCGCCCGGCCGTCGAGCTGATGACCACCGACCACCTCGGCCCCGCCCGACTCGCCGCCGCCGCACCCCTGTTGGGGCGTGACGAACTCACCGGCTGGGGCTTCGGCCTTTCCGTCGCCACCCGTCGCACCGGCTTCGCCGCCCCCGGCCGTTACGGCTGGGACGGCGGGCTCGGCACCGTGTGGTTCAACGACCCGGCGGAACGGCTGACCGGTGTCCTGCTCACCCAGCGGATGTTCGAGAGCGCCACCCCGCCGGCCGTGGCACGGGACTTCGAGGTGCTCAGCTACCAGGCCGTGGCGGGGTGAGCGCGGCCTCGTCGGCGTCCGGCAGCCAGTCGCGGGCCGGGTCGTACTCCAGCCACCGGCTGCGAGCCGCCTCCGCGGTGAACGCCCGCAGCAGCCGCTCCAGTTGGGGGTGCGGATCGGTACCCCGCTCGGCCCGCCAGAGCAGCGACCAGGCGTACAGCGGCGTCGGGCCGACCAGCGGGACGGTGCGCACACCGGGGCGGTCGGGCAGCGGGTTGTCGGCGGGCACCAGGGAGAAGCAGGCCGGGTCGGCCGCGACCTGGTCGACGAAGTGCTCGAGGCCCAGGTTGGTCGAGCCGACCCGCTCGGTGATGCCGAAGCGGGTGGCGAAGCGGTTCAGGAAGTCCAGCCGGTCCACCGCCGCCGGGTAGCGCAGCACACTGCCGCCCAGCTCGGCCGGGCCCAGGGTGTCGCGGCCGGCCAGCGGATGGTCCACGGACAGCAGGGCGTCGACCGGCTCCAGCCGCACCAGGCGGTGCGTCAGCCCGGCGTCACCGCCGTCCGGCAGGGCGTGCACCCGGCCGAACCCGGCGTCCGACTCCCCGCGCAGCACCGCCGCCGCGACCGACGGCAGATCCCGCCCCGGCACCGGATCCACCTCCAGGCCGGGCGCCGCGTCCACCGCCTGGGCGAGCGTGCGCATCGGCGCGTAGAGGTGCCCCCACACGTCGATCCGCAGCGGCCGCCCGGCGCCCTGCACGGCGGCCACCGCCCGCTCCCCCTGCGCCAGCACCCGCCGGGCCGGCTCCAGGAACCGCCGCCCGGCCCCCGTCAGGGCCACCCCGCGGGCGTCCCGCTCCAGCAGGCGCACCCCCAGCGCCGCCTCCAGCCGGGCCACCCGCTTGGACAGCCCCTGCTGACTGATCCCCAACCACCCGGCGGCCCGCCCGAAGTGCGACTCCTCGGCGGCCACCACGAACGCCCGCACCTGCCCCAGATCCAGATCCACCCGGGCACCCTAAGCCGTGCCCGGACTCCGGGGCCTTCGGCTCCCCCCTGCCCCTCTTCTTCGTGCCCCTCTTCCCCACCTTTCCTTCCCCACCCTTCCTTCCGCACCTGCCCGACAACTGTCGGTTGTCGCCGCCCGCCGCCGGTTGTTGGACCCCGCCGGGCCGGGCGCGGTGAGCTGGAGACCGGTCCGACGGAAGGGGAGCGGGAATGAAGGCGCTGGTGGCGGCGGACGGGACGGTCCGGTTCGCGGAGGTGGAGCAGCCGCGGCCGGGGCCCGGCGAGGTGCTGGTCAAGGTGGAGGCCTTCTCGGTGAACCGGGGGGAGACGTTCCAGCTGGAGGCGCCCAGGCCCGGGTGGCGGCCGGGCAAGGACGTCGCCGGACTGGTCGTGCAGGCCGCCGCCGACGGCTCGGGGCCCGGCGTGTGCCGGCGCGTGGTCGGCCACCCGCCGGCCGGGGGGTGGGCCGAGTACGTGTGCGTGCCGACCACCTCGCTCGCCGAACTGCCCGACAGCCTGGACGCCGTACGCGCCGCCGCCCTGCCGCTCGCCGGCCTCACCGCGCTGCGGCTGCTCCGGACCGCCGGGGCCCTGGCCGGGCGGCGGGTGCTGATGACCGGGGCCTCCGGCGGGGTCGGCCACTACCTCACCGAGCTGGCCGCCGCGGCCGGGGCCGAGCTGACCGTCGTCACCGCCTCCCCGGAACGCGGCCGCCGACTGGCCGAGCTGGGAGCCGCCGAGGTGGTGCACGACCTCGCCGAGGCCCGCGGCCCGTACGACCTGGTGCTGGAGTCCACCGGCGGCGCGGCCCTGCCGCTCGCCCTCGCCCGGCTGGCCCGGCGCGGCACCCTGGTCTGGTTCGGCCAGGCCTCCCGGACGCCCGCCACGCTCGACTTCTTCGACTTCTTCAACGGCCCGGAGTCGGCCACCCTGCGGCACTTCCACTACGCCGACTCCGACGTGCCCGACGGCCAGGACCTGGCCGCCCTGGTGCGCCTGGCGGCCCAGGGCCGGCTGACCCCGGAGCTCGGCCGGATCGCGCCCTGGGAGGAGACCGCCACGGTGCTCGCCGACCTGCGCGAGCGCCGGATCCGCGGCAAGGCCGTCCTGACCGTCGCCTGACCCGCCGGGCCTGCCCGGCCTGCGTGGCCTGTCTGGCCTGCCTGGCGGTTTGCACCACCTGACCCGCCCGGCCTGCTGCCCCTCGCGGTGCCTCCCAGCTCCCGGCACTGCTCACCCTCCTGGCACCCCTCACCGAAAGGGACTCCCACCATGTCCGTCCTCGACACCCCCGGGCTGCTGCCCGCCTTCATCGCCGAGAACCGCCCGCGCGCCCACGGCGCGGGCCTCGACCTCTACGAGTACGCCCGGGTGACCGCCCCGCTGACCTCCCTCCACGACTGGCCGGCCGCCTTCGCCGCCGCGGGCCGCCGGTACCGCGCCGAAGCGGAGCGCGCCGAGGCCGAGGGCCGCACCGTCACCGCCGGCACCTCCTACCGCACCGCCGCCCGCTGGTTCCACGCCGCCGGACTGCTGCCCCACCCCGACCGGGCCGCCGCCGCCCGGCTCGCCGCCGACGCGGACGAGGCGATGCGGCGGGCACTGGCCCTGCTGGAGCCGACCGCGGAACGGGTGGCGGGCGAGGGCTTCGCGGGCTGGCTGCGCCGCCCGGCCCGGGCCGGGGAGGCCGGAGCCCCGGTCGTGGTGGTCGTGCCGGGCATGGACTCCGCCAAGGAGGAGTTCCACGCCCTCGCCGAGGCCCTGCTGGCGCGCGGCCTGGCGGTGCTCGCGATCGACGGGCCCGGACAGGGCGTGCTCGCCGCCACCAGCGCGCCCGAACCCGACTACCACCACGTGGTCGGCCGCGCCCTCGACGCACTTGCCGGGCGCGACGGCCTCGACCCCGCCCGCACCGCCGTCGTCGGCCTCAGCCTGGGCGGCTACTACGCCGCGAAGGCCGCCGCCCACGAGCCCCGGCTGCGCGCCGCCGTGACGGTCAGCGGCCCCTACCGGCTGGACTGGGACGGGCTCGTCCCCTTCGTCACCGAGACCCTCACCCAGCGCTGCGGCAGCCCCGAGGCCGCCCGCGCCTTCGCGGCCCGGATCGACCTGACCGCCCTCGCCCCGACGATCACCCTCCCGCTGCTGGTGGTCGAGGGCGGCGAGGACCGCATCCCGGGCGTCACCGCCGCCACCGCCCTCGCCTCCCGGGCCCCGAACGCCGAACTCCTCCTCGTCCCCCACGGCAACCACCTGCTCGGCACCGCCCTCCCCGACTGGCTCCCCACCACCGCCGACTGGCTCGCCACCCGCCTCGGCTGAACCGACCGGCCCCCCGATCCGACCCGGGGGCCGGGCCGCCCGCGTCACCGACGGCCGCAGAAGGGCCGGGGTCGGACCGGTGACCCCCCGCTCTTCCGGCCGAGCCGGCCTCCGGGGATCGCGCGCCCGGCACCTCGCGCGGCCGTCCGGCAGCGGCGCCGGGCCTCCAGGACGACGACGAGGACGATGTCCGGTGGGCCGCCTCGGCGGTCCTCCGTCACGTCGTGCTGCGGCTGAACGCTTCGGCTACCGGCGATGGAAGTCGATGAACAAGGAACCCCAGCCGGCGTACGGCTGGGGTTCCTCGAGGCGGTGCGCGACCGGGTCAGCGGGTGGAGCCGCGCGCGGCGCGGACCGCTCGTCCACGCGCCGGCGGGCCGCATCCGATCGCGATCACCGTGGATCAGGCGGGGTCAGCGCTGGAGGGTGAGGACGCCCGGCCGCCACGGCAGCCGGTCGTAGGAGCCGGTCGCCGTGGGGGACTTGCCCTGGTAGAGGAACTGCAGGTGGCAGGGGTCGATGGTCATGGTCTGGTCGGGGTTGTCGCGGACCAGGTCGCCGTGGCTGATGTCGTCGGTCCAGGTGGCGCCGCTGTTGGCCTTGCCCGCGAAGGGGCTGCTCTCGCCGGCGGCCTGCGGGGTCCAGGAGCCGTTCAGGCTGGAGGCGGTGAAGGAGCGGAAGTAGCGCTGCTCGTTGGCGCCGCGGGCCTCGACGATCATGAGGTACTGGTTCCGGTCCTTGACCTTGTAGACCTGCGGGGCCTCGAAGAGGTTCTTCTCCGAGTCGCTCATGACCGTGCTGTAGGAGGAGCCGAAGTTGCCCGGGAAGCTTCCGATGGGCATGCTCGCCCGGTAGATGCTGCCGTTGTCACCGGCGAAGAACAGGTACATGTTCTGGTCGTCGGCGATCAGGGTCTGGTCGATCGGGCCGGTGCCGGAGTTGGGGATGCTGCCGGTGAACAGCGGCTGCGGCGCGGACCAGCCGTTGGGGTTGGTCGGGTCGCTGGACGTGCGGTAGACGAACGGCCACTGACCCCACTGGTACGCGAGCACCCAGATGTTCTTCGGCGCGAAGTAGAACAGGGAGGGCGCCACCGCCTTCTCGTTCATCCCGGTCTGCCCGGCCGATGCCATGTCCGACCAGTTCGTGAAGGGGCTGAACATCATCGAGCCGTACGAGGAGCCGTTCACGTTCGACGCGTAGACCAGGTGCTTGCCGTTGTAGACCACGTCGGTGAAGTCCTTCACCGCGGCCCAGCCGTTCGCCGGCTGCGCCAGCGCGCCCGTGGAGGACCAGTGGTACGTCGACGGGAGGGCGCAGGTGCCGCGGCCCGTCGGTGCGGACGAGCCGAGGTTCCAGTGTTGGTTGGCGGCGCCCCAGGAGTCCCAGATCTGGACGGAGGTGCCGTTGGCGCTCTGGCCGCCGGGGAGTTCGAGTGCCCGGCCGCTGGCGACGTTGATCAGGGTGTAGGAACCGTCGGCGTTGCGGTCGGCGCGCCAGTGCTGGTTGGCACCGCCGTTGGCGTCCCAGACCACCGGCTTCGTGCCGTTGGCCGTCCGGCCGGCGGGCTCGTCCAGGACTCGGCCGCTGGCGAGGTTGGTGAACGTGTAGGAGCCGTCGGCGTTGCGGTCGGCGCGCCAGTGCTGGTTGGCGGCGTCGCCGTTGGCGTCCCACACCTGGAGCGGGGTGCCGTTGCCGTTCTGCCCGGCGGGCTCGTCCAGGACGCGTCCGCCGACCGCCGCGGAGAGCGAGTAGACGGTGCCGGAGCTGATGCCCCCGCCCTGTGTGCCGCCGCCACCGCTGCTGCCCCCGCCGAGGGTGGTGAGCGCTGCGGCGTAGGCGGGCTTCTTGTTGCCACTGGCGTCGAACAGAAGCGGGTTCTCACCGCCGCGCCACGAGTCGCTGTCGCGGACGCCCCACACCGAGACGCCCGTGCAGCGGGCGACGTCGAGGCAGTCCCGGACGGTGTCGGCGTACGCGCTCGCGGGGGCCTGGGCGATGTCGAGCTCGGTGATCTGGACGTCCACGCCGAGCGCGGCGAAGCTCGACAGCGTGGTCCGGAAGTTCGCCGGCGGGCCGCCCGCGCCGAAGTGGCTCTGGAACCCGACGCAGTCGATCGGCACGCCGCGGGACTTGAAGTCCTTGACCATGCCGTAGACGCCCTGGGTCTTGGCATCGGACCAGTTCTCGATGTTGTAGTCGTTGTAGCAGAGCTTCGCCCCGGGGTCGACGCCCCGGGCGGTGCGGAACGCCTCCTCGATGAAGCCGTTGCCCAGCACGTTCTGGAACACCGAGCTGCGGTGCTGGCCGCTGGGGCCGTCGGCGAAGGCCTCGTTCACCACGTCCCAGGCGTAGATCCTGCCCTTGAAGTGGGTCATCTCCTGCGTGATGTGGTTGTCCATGACGCTGCGCAGGGTGTTGGCGTCGTTGATCGAGCCGACCCAGCCGGGCAGCTGGGAGTGCCAGACCAGGGTGTGGCCGCGCATCTTCTGGCCGTGCGCGGCGGCGTGGCCGACGATCGCGTCGGCGGGGCCGAAGTTGAACGAGCCCCGGGAGGGTTCGGTGCTGTCCCACTTCATCTCGTTCTCGGGGGTTATCGCGTTGAACTCCCGGTCGAGGATGGTGGAGTACGTCGAGTCCCCGAGCCTGCCCGCGGCCACCGCCGTGCCGAAGTAGCGGCCGCTGCCGGCCGCCCCCGCGCCCAGCGTGGTCGGCGTGCCGGCGTTCGAGGTGAACGCGGCCTGAGCGACCAGCGGTACGGCGGCACCCGTGACGGCGAGGACTCCGGCGACGGCGAGCACGCGGCGGGTTGCCGGACGGCGGCGATGAGAGCGGTTCTGATCTGGCAAAGGCTTGTCCTCTGGCTCTGGGGGCCTCCGTCTGACGCCCCGGTCACCCGTCAGTTGCCGCTGCTCGCGGAAGGGTTGCCGTGCGGCGAGGAGAATTTCCGTCGAGCGGACCGGCGCGCTCCTCATCCCGTCGGGGCGGTGCCGGTCCGCGCCGCGTGGGCGCCCGCGGCGGCCCCGGGGTCGGCGCAACCGGTGCGATCCGTGGAGTCCCGGCCCGCCCGGCCGAGAGGCGCGCACCTTCGCACGGCACGGCAACGTTTTGGGCAACGGCGGCAACTGACGGACGATCGGCCCGCGCCCGCGGGCCGCCGCTCCCGAAGGACGGACCGTTGCCAGATCTCGACCGACGCACACACCGCCGACGCCCGCCGGCCCGCCGCGTGCTCGCCGCCGCCGGAGTCCTCGCCGTCATGGGCGCCGCCGTCCCCCTGGTCGCCCAGGCCGCCCCGGCCCCGAAGGCCCCCACGCGATCGACCGTGGCGGCCGGGACAGCGACCGGTGACACCCGCCATGTCACCGAGCCCGCACTGCCCACCACCGTGTGCGCCACCGTCCCCGCCGCCCGGACCATGCCCACCCGCGCTACCGACCAGGGCAGCGAAACCACCCCACCGGACACGATCCGCATCCAGCATGCCCTCGACACCTGCGCCCAGACCGGACAGCAGACGGTGGCCGTCCGCCTGCAGGCGACGGACGCCGGCCACAACGCCTTCCTCACCGGACCGCTGGCCGTCCACCGAGGCGAAGTCCTGCTGCTGGACAGTGGTGTCACCCTCTACGGCTCACGCAACCCGGCCGACTACCAGATCAGCGGCAAGCCGCGCTGCGGCACCCTCGCCTCCTCCGGCGGCGGCTGCAAACCACTGATCAGCGTCGCCGGAGCCAACGCCGGCATCGAGGCCGTCCGCGCCGCCGACGGCAGCCAGGGCCGCATCGACGGCCGCGGCGACCAGACCGTCCTCGGCACCACCACCAGCTGGTGGCAGCTCGCCGCCGACGCCCAGAAAGCCGGCTCCAACCAGAACAACCCCCGCCTGATCCAGGCCGACAACTCCGACAACTTCACCCTCTACCACGTCGATCTGCTGAGCTCTCCCAACTTCCACGTCGTCTACAACGGCGGCAACGGCTTCACCGCCTGGGGCGTACGCATCAAGACCCCGGCCACCGCCCGCAACACCGACGGCATCGACCCGGCCGGCGCCACCAACGTCACCATCACCGACTCCTCCATCATGGACGGCGACGACGGCATCGCCATCAAGGGCGGCAACAGGCCCAGCAGCAACATCACCGTGAAGAACAACCACTTCTACGGTACCCACGGCATCTCCATCGGCAGCGAGACCACCAGCGGCGTTTCCAACGTCCTCTTCCGCGACAACACCCTCACCGGCACCGACGCCCTCGGCAACACCAGCGGCTCCAGCACCGGCATCCGCATCAAGAGCTCCCCCGCCAACGGCGGCAGGGTCACCGGCGTCACCTACCTGAACACCTGTCTCGACGCCGTCCGCGCCCCGCTCGTCTTCGACACCCACTACTCCGGCGGCAGCGGCCCCAACAGCCCCTGGTTCACGGGCATCACCGTCGACGGCGTCACCGCGACCCACTCCCCCCGCGGGGCGAAATCCACCCTCGTCGGACTGGACAAAACCCACCCGCTCGAACTGACCCTGCAACACGTCAACCTCGACGTCACCACAGCGACCGCCGCCAACGCCCGCATCACCGCCGGCGACAGCGACCTCCACCCGTCCGGCCCCGACGTCACCCTGACCACCACCAACGGCCCGGGAACGGCCCCCACCTGCACCTTCCCCGCGTTCCCCGCTCTCTGACCCCACCACCGGCACCGGCCGGACCGCGCCCGCTCCTCCGGGCTCGTGGGGAAGGCCCGGGGCATGCCGCCCCGACGCCCCGGGTGCGCAGCAGGACAACGACCGCGGCCCCGCCCATCGGCGGGGCCGCAGTCGCTCTTCCGCCTACTTGAGCGCCGCACCACCGGAGTTGTGGTACGCGATCGTCTTGTTGATCAGGTTCCCGCCGTCGGTCTCGGCCGAGGTCTGCTCCTGCTGCCCCGCGCCGAAGAGAAGACCGGCGATGTGGGCGTTCGCCACCTGGTCCATGTGCGCGAAGAACCAGTCCACCTTGTCGTCCTTGTAGTGGTTGAGCGTGTTGTTCTGCGCCATGTTGCCCACGGGGATCTGCCACAGGACCACCGGCTTGCCCACGGACTCGGCCATCGTCCTGTAGAACGACAGTTGGGCGGCGGCCTTCTGGTCGGTCCAGAAGTTGTCGAGGCCGCCGTGGGCGGGCTGCGCGTACCAGCCCGCGTCGCGGTCCGACACGTCGGTGGCCAGGAAGTCGGCGTTCTGTGCGCCGAGGTGGGCGTAGTCCTTGACGCACTGCGGGGTGTTCTGCTGCCAGTCGAAGCAGGACAGGTGCATTCCGACGGCGGTGTTCGGAGCGTACCTGTGCGCCATCGAGATCAGGCACTGGGCGAGTCCGGCGGCGCTGTTCTCCTGCGATCCGCAGTCCGTCGGGTTCGCCGCCGCGACCTGCGCGGCGACCTGGTGCGGGTCGCCGAGCGACCGGACGTAGCCCCAGAAGTCGGGTTCGAGATCGATCATGTCGTGCGAGGTACCGATCTTCTGGAGGAAGAAGCGGTAGTCGTTCAGGTACCGGGTGAGCAGGTCGGCCCGGTTGATGGCCTTGACCTCGCCCGGACCGTCGCCCTGGCCCGCCGCGTCACCGAGGTCGCGCAGCGAGTACCAGGTCCAGAGGAACTTCTGCGGGCGCGGCTTGCCCTGGTAGGTCTCCTGAGCCGCCTTGGCGTCCCGCCAGGTCACGTACGTGCCGGGTGCCGTGGTGCTGCCGTTCCAGCAGCCCCACCAGCCCGTCCACCCGTCCTGGCAGCGGGCCGCCGTGTAGTAGTCCGAGGAGGGCGCGGGCTGGCTGTGCACGTAGGCGTACTGCACGTCGAACGGCGCGGCGCTCGCCGATGCGTCGGACATCGAGCCGCCGATCAGCACCGTGTTGCTGCCCATGAAACTCTTCGCCGAGTTGCTGCCGCCCGGCGTGCCAGGCTTGGTGGGAGTGCCGCCGCTGCCGGAGCCCCCGGTGCCTCCCGTGCCGCCGGAGCCCCCGGTGCCTCCCGTGCCGCCGGCCGGGACGAGCTGCCACTGCTGGTTGGCGCCGTTCCAGTCGTGGTACTGGGCGATCTGGCCCCCGTCGGCCTTGGAGCCGAGCGGGACCTCGACGGCCTTGCCGCTGAAGGTGTTGATCAGGCGCACGTAGCCGTCCGGCGACTTCTCCAGGTGGAACTGCTGGTTGGCGCCGTTCAGGTCACGCCACTGCCTCACCTGCGCGCCTTCGGCCTTCGACCAGCCGTAGTCGTCCAGCACCTTCCCGGAGTACCGGTTCTGCAACCGGTAGTTCCCGTCGCCCGCGTCGAGGAACTTCCACTGCTGGTTCGCCTCGCCGGTGCGGCTCCACTGCACCACCGAGGCGCCGTCGGACGCGCCGTAGCCGTAGTCGTCCAGCACCTGGCCGGTGCTGCGGTTGACCAGCAGGTACCAGGGGCTCGTGTCCACGGTCACGGTGCCCGCCGAGGCCGTGTTGACCACGGCCACCGAGGCGCCCACGACCGCCAGCCCGACAGCCGCCCAGAAACCCCGGCGCCGGTACAGCCGACGGGCGCGATGCGACGGGCGGGCTCCGCGCCCGTGGCCGCCCACCCGCGCGACGCCACCGGCGACGCGGAGCGGGCGAGGGACGTCTCTGTGCTCTCGTTCAAGGGACACGTCTGTGCTCTCTTTCAGCCGTCGCATCTGACCGAACCACTTGGCCGGACACCACTGAGTGGCCGCGGAGGTCGGAAAGGTTGCCGCGAAGAGCCGGATATTCGGTCCCCGGTTTCACATCTCCGGTCCCGTTCCCGCCGGACCCACTGCGCCTGTACGCCTGGTGCGGTGGGTCGCCAGCGGGAACGATCGGAATCCACCGGACCTTCCTGCGTGTCGACGCCGACCTGCTGGCGGTCGCCGCCGGGGCCAGCCCGCCTGCCCCCGCGCCCCGGAAGCGGCCCGGGAAGAAGGACTGGCGCCGCTGATCGCCGCACTTCCCGAGACGGAGAAGGATGACCTCCTCCTGCGCCTCGCGCTGGGTGGTGAGCCTCACCTGGGTGCCGAACTCGTGCGCCGGCTGCGCGGCGAGCCGTCTGTCGCGACCGTGCCGGGGCAGCGCTCAGCCGCAGAACTGCTGGATGCCGCGCACACCCGAGTCGCCGAGCGTCGGCAGCTCGCCGAGCAGGTCCGAGCCGAGGCACGGGCGAAGAAGCTGACCGCCCTGGCCGCCGACGAGGAAGCGACCTGGCACGAGGTCGAGAACCTCGTCACCCGTAAGCAGACGGCCCGCTACGACACTGCCACGGCCCTCCTGGTCCAGCTCCGTGGTGCCTGTGACCACGTCGGACGCGGTGCCGAGTTCCGGCGGCGGCTGGCCGCGCTCCGCGACCAGCACCGGCACCTGCCCGGCCTGCTGCGCCGCCTCGACGATCGGGGGCTGCGAGGCTGACGCCACCTGCATGCTCGGGGCGCTCGAAACGAACCGACGGCCCATACCATCTGCGTGATATACAGTGGCTGGTATGGGCGAGCGCTACTCCATCGAGCTGGAACCGGAGGTGCGTCTCTGGCTTGCGAGTCTCACCCCGCAGCACTATCGGCAGGTCGAGGAGAAGGCTGATCTCCTTGCCGAGTACCCGACCACGCTCGACGAGCCGCACTCGCGGACCCTGGGTGATGGGGTGCGGGAACTGCGCCTCGGTCTGAGCGGGAACGCGGTGCGGATCAGCTACTGGCTGGCGCCTGGACGCCGCATCGTTCTGCTCACTGTCTTTCGCAAGACCCGAATGCGTGAGGAAGCGGAGGTCAAGCGAGCCAAGGCTGCCAAGCTGGTGTGTGAGACGGGGCATCCGGAAGCTCATGAGATCTACAGTCGCAACACGGCGGAGGAGGAACGGTGAACCACGCACGTTGGCAGCTGGCTCGGGACAAGCGCGCGATCCACGGGGAGTTCGAGCCCCCGGCGATCATCGCCGAGCGAGAGCAGATTCGTCTGGCCATGGCGCTCGGTCAGCTGGTCTACGACCGGCGTACCCAGCTGGGACTGAGCGAGGACGAGCTGGCGGTTCGCCTCGGTAGCACCGCTGACGAGGTGGAACACATCGAGGTTGGTGGGGTCCTCCCGGTCACGTCCGACCTGCTTCTCCGGATCGCCGCGGCTCTGGAGGTGTCCGTGGACGTCCATCTGGCGACCTCGGGCACGGCAGTCAGCTTCGCCGCTCGCGCCGCATAGCCAGGAGGAAGCCGTGGACTACGGGCAGCAGCTGTCGGCCGCTCTGCGGGACAGGCGAAGGCAACTGGGGATCTCCCAGACGGAGCTCGCCCGGCGGGCCGGCATGACGCAGCCTGGCGTCTCCCGCGTTGAACTGGGGGACACGACCCCGACCCTTCCCCTCCTGGCGCGGCTCGCCGAGGCGCTGGAGGCAGACCTCGACATCCGGCTGTCCCCGCTGGACGGAAGGACGACGATGCGCTTCGTGCCCCACCGTCACGCCGACGCGGCGTGACGGTGGGGGCGGTGGAGTTGCGGCAAAGGGGCGGAGGGCCTGACCGTCCGCCGTCCCGTTGGCGTCAAACGGCACGAAAATGCCCCCGAAGCGAGCTGCTTCGAGGGCATCGTGCCTGTTCAGGCTATGTGGCCAGGGCCGGGGTCGAACCGGCGACCTTCCGCTTTTCAGGCGGACGCTCGTACCAACTGAGCTACCTGGCCGTACTGCACCGTCTCTGGCGAGACGAGCGATCCCGACGGGACTTGAACCCGCGACCTCCACCTTGACAGGGTGGCGAGCTAACCAACTGCTCCACGGGACCTTGTAGTGGCGAGCCACTAAGGTCTTGCGATCACTGCACTTTACTACGGTACTGCGCGTGCCCCCAACGGGATTCGAACCCGTGCTACCGCCTTGAAAGGGCGGCGTCCTGGGCCACTAGACGATGAGGGCTTGCGGCCTGTCCCGCTGTTTCCAGCGTTCGGGGACGTCGAGAAGCATATGGGATGCGGGGCGGATCGCCAAAACGGGTTTGGGCCGGGTGGGGGCGCGGGCCGTGGGCGCCCGGCCCGGGGCGGGGTCAGGACCAGCCGAGGTCGTCGAGCTCGTGGTCGTCGAAGCCGAAGTGGTGGGCGACCTCGTGGATGACGGTGGTGCGGACCTCCTCGACCACCTGTTCGCGGGTGTCGCAGTGGCGCAGGGTGGGGCCGCGGTAGATCAGGATGCGGTCGGGCAGGACGCCGGCGTACCACTCGCCGCGCTCGGTGAGCGGGGTGCCCTCGTAGAGGCCGAGGAGTTCCGGGTCGCCGGGGTCGGGTTCGTCCTCCACGAAGACCGCGACGTTGTCCATCATGGCGGCGAGCTGCGGGGGAATCTGGTCCAGGGCGTCGCTGACCAGCGTCTCGAACTCTTCCCGGGTCATCTCCACCGGATCATTGTCGGGTCTGGGATGACGGTGTGCCAGGCAGCGGACAGCGGTGTTTGATGGGGCTGTGACGACCTCGGAGGGCGCGATGGACGACACCGCGGAGGAGCCCGCGCGGACGGGGCCGCCGGGCGCGGCGGCGGTGCGCGGCCGGGCGCCGGTGCTGCGCGGGCAGGGGCCGGCCGTCGCGGTGGTCGCGGCGGGCGGGGTGATCGGGGCGGTGGGCCGGTACGCGGCCGGGCTGGGCTGGGAGACCGGGCCGACGGCCTTCCCCTGGACGACGCTGCTGGTCAACGTGGTCGGCTGCGCGGTGATCGGGGTGTTCCTGGTGGCCGTCACCGAGGGGCGGCCGGCGCATCCGCTGCTGCGGCCGTTCTTCGGCACCGGGGTGCTGGGCGGCTTCACCACCTTCTCGACGTACGCGGTGGACGTGCGCCGGCTGCTGGAGGCGGGGCGGCTCGGGCCGGGGCTGGCGTACCTCGGGCTGACCCTGTTCGGTGCGCTGGGCGCGGTGTGGGCGGCGGCGGTGCTGACCCGGCGTCTGATCCGCCGTCGGCTCCCCGGGCCGGCCCGGGGAGCGGTCCGTGGCGGGGGTGGCCGGTGAGCCGGCTGAGCGGGCCCGCGCTGCGGCTGACCGTGCTGGTCGGCGAGAGCGACAGGTGGCACCACCGCCCCCTGTACAGCGAGATCGTGCACCGGGCGCGGGCTGCCGGGCTGGCCGGGGCGAGCGTGTTCCGGGGGATCGAGGGCTTCGGCGCCTCGTCGCTGGTGCACACGGCGCGCCTGCTGTCGTTGAGCGGGGACCTGCCGGTGGCGGTGGTGATCGTGGACGAGGAGCAGCGGGTGCGGGCGTTCCTGCCGCAGTTGGAGGAGCTGGTGGGGGAGGGGCTGGTGGTGCTGGACCGCTGCGAGGTCGTCCGCTACACCGGCCGGGGAGCAGGGGGAGCAGGGGGAGCAGGGGGAGCGGGCGGAACCGGTACGGCCCTCGAAGGGACGGACCCGGGCAGGACGGACCCGGGCAGCACGGGCCCGGGCGGGGGCGCGGAGTGAACTGGCTGCTGGTGGTGGCGGGTGCGGCGGTCGGCGCGCCGCTGCGGTACCTGACCGACCGGGCGGTGCAGTCCCGGCACGACTCGGTGTTCCCGTGGGGCACCTTCACGGTGAACGTGTCCGGCTGCCTGGTGCTCGGCCTGCTGACCGGGGCGGTGGCGGCCGGCGCGGCCTCCGAGCAGGTCCGGCTCCTGGTCGGCACGGGCTTCTGCGGGGCGCTGACCACCTACTCGACCTTCTCGTACGAGACGCTGCGGCTGGCCGAGTCCGGCGCCGTGCGCTACGCGGCGGCCAACGTGGCCGGCAGCCTGGCGGCCGGGCTGGCCGCCGTGTACGCGGGGGCGGAGCTCGCCTCGGCGCTCTGGGGCTGAGCCGACCCGGGGCCGGCGGGCCGGCGGGGCGCGACGAGCACCGCGCCGACCCGTGTCCCGGCGCACCCGGTGCGCGTTGGGCACCGGAAGCGGCCGCGCGTCAGTGGGCGGCCCGGGTGGGGCGGTGGAGAGGGAGCGCGGTGGCTTCGGTACGGGCGGTGCGGACGGTCGGCGCGCGGATGGCCGCGCCGGTGCGGGAGACGGCGGCCCGGCGGTCGCGCGGGGTGCGGGCGGCGGCGGTGCTGGCGGTGGCGGGACTCGGGCTGACCGGCTGCATGTCGGTCGGTCCGGCGGCGGAGGACAAGCCCGGCGGGGTGGCTCCGGTCGGGCAGGCCGGTCCGGTGGGCAAGCCGGGGGCGACCGGCGGACCCTCGGCCTCGCCGGGCGCCGGGCACTCGGGGGCGCCCTCCGGGCATCCGGAGCGTCCGGGCGGCGTGCAGGCCGAGAACGCGCCCCCCGGGGCCACGGCCACCGTGGCGGGCGAGATCGCGCCCGGCGCGAACGGCGCGGTCGCCGGCGTGGTCCCGGTGCCGGCGGCGGGCGCCCCCGAGAACGCGCCGGGCGGTGCCGGTTCGACGGGCGGCGGGAACACGAGCCCCGCACCGCGTCCGGGCGGCGGCACCTCGGGCGGGGGCGGCACCGGCAGCGCGGCCGGGTCCGGCACGGGCGGGGCGGGGGGCACCGGGGAGGGCCGCTCCGGGGGCTCCGCCGGGACGCCGTCGGCCACCCCGACCAGCCACCCGTCGAGCTCGCCGGAGCCCGAGCACACCACGCCCGCCGCGACCGTCCCGCCGGCCCCGCAGCCCTCCACCGGCAGCTCCGGTTCCTCGGCGCCGAGCCCGCGGGCGGCTGGGTAGCAGGGGCCTGGCCTGGGCGTTTGCCTTCGATCCGGAAGCTCCTCTATGGTGGTAGATCGTTCGTTTGATCCATTTGACTGGCGCCCTTTCCCATCTGGCGCCCTTGGCGCGTTCCGGCGATCCGTGGCTGACCGCATAGAGGCGGTTGTGAAACAGAACCCCGGACTTTGGCGCGTGCCACTTCCGGAAGGTTTTGCATGTCTCTCGTTGACGACGCCCGCTTCGCCATGCCCGCGAACGAGGCCGCCGCCGATGTCACCGACGCCCCCGACACCGCCGACACCACCGAACTGACCGCCGAGGCCGCGGAGATCGCCGCCGAGGAGACCGCCGCCGAGGCCGCCGCCGAGGAGAGCGCGGAGGCCGCCGAGCCGACCATCACCTTCGGCGACCTGGGCCTGCCGGACGAGATCGTCCGCGCCCTCGCCAAGCGCGGCGTCACCACCCCGTTCCCGATCCAGGCCGCGACCATCCCGGACGCCCTGGCCGGCAAGGACGTGCTGGGCCGCGGCCGCACCGGCTCCGGCAAGACCCTCAGCTTCGGCCTGCCGCTGCTGACCCGTCTGGCCGACGGCGACCGCACCCGCGCCAAGCACCCGCGCGGTCTGATCCTCGTCCCGACCCGCGAGCTGGCCATGCAGGTCGCCGACGCGCTGGAGCCGTTCGGCTCGGTGCTCGGCCTGCGCCTCAAGGTCGTCTGCGGCGGCACCTCGATGTCGAACCAGATCTACGCGCTGGAGCGCGGCGTCGACGTCCTCGTCGCCACCCCGGGCCGCCTGCGCGACCTGATCAACCGCGGGTCGGCCAAGCTCGACGACGTCCAGGTCGCCGTCCTCGACGAGGCCGACCAGATGGCCGACATGGGCTTCCTGCCCGAGGTCACCGAGATCCTCGACCAGGTGCCGGCCGGCGGCCAGCGCCTGCTGTTCTCCGCCACCCTGGAGAACGAGATCGACACCCTGGTGAAGCGCTACCTGAACGACCCGGTCACCCACGAGGTCGACCCCTCGGCCGGCGCCGTCACCACCATGACCCACCACATCCTCGTGGTGAAGCCCAAGGACAAGGCGCCGATCACCAACGCGATCGCCGCCCGCAAGGGCCGCACGATCATCTTCGTCCGCACCCAGATGGGCGCCGACCGCGTCGCCGAGCAGCTGATCGAGGCCGGCGTGAAGGCCGACGCGCTGCACGGCGGCATGACCCAGGGCGCCCGCACCCGCGTCCTCGGCGACTTCAAGGACGGCTACGTCAACGTGGTGGTCGCCACCGACGTCGCCGCCCGCGGCATCCACGTCGACGGCATCGACCTGGTCCTCAACGTGGACCCGGCCGGCGACCACAAGGACTACCTGCACCGCTCCGGCCGCACGGCCCGTGCGGGCCGCTCCGGCACCGTCGTCACCCTGGTGCTGCCGCACCAGCGCCGCGGCGTCTTCCGCCTGATGGAGGACGCGGGCGTCGACGCCAGCCGCCACATCCTGGACCACGCCTTCGACGCCGAGGTCGCCCGGATCACCGGCGCCCGCTCGCTCACCGAGGTCCAGGCCGAGAGCGCCGCGAACATCGCCGGTGCCGCCGAGCGCGAGCTCGCCGACATGACCCGCCAGCTGGAGCGCGCCCAGCGCCGCGCCACCGAGCTGCGCGAGGAGGCCGACCGCCTGGCCGCCCGTGCGGCGCGCGAGCGGGCCGAGCTGGGCATCGAGGACGAGGCCCCGGCCGCCGAGGAGGCGGGCGAGCAGGCCGAGACCCCGGTCGTCGCCGAGGCCGCCGCCCCCGCCGCGGCCGCGCCGCAGGCGGAGGACCGCGCCCCGTCGTACCGCGAGGTGCGCAGCGAGCGTCCGGCGTTCTCGCGCGACCGTGACCGCGATGACCGCCGTTCGGGTGGCTTCGACCGTGACGAGCGTCGTTCGGGCGGTTTCAACCGCGACCGTGACGACCGTCGTTCCGGTGGCTTCGGTGGCCGTGAGCGCGATGACCGCCGTTCGGGTGGCTTCGACCGTGACGAGCGTCGTTCGGGCGGTTTCAACCGCGATCGTGACGACCGTCGTTCCGGTGGCTTCGGTGGCCGTGAGCGCGATGACCGCCGTTCGGGTGGCTTCGACCGTGACGAGCGTCGTTCGGGCGGTTTCAACCGCGACCGTGACGACCGTCGTTCCGGTGGCTTCGGTGGCCGTGAGCGCGATGACCGCCGTTCGGGTGGCTTCGACCGCGACGAGCGTCGCCCCGGCGGTTTCGCCGGCCGCGACGACCGCGGCGGCCGTTCCTTCGGCGACCGTCCGGCCCGTTCCTTCGGTGACCGTCCGTCCTTCGGCCGGGACCGCGACGAGCGCGGCGCCAGCAGCCGTCCGTTCGCGCGCCGCGACGACCACCGCTCCGGCGGCCGTCCGCAGGCCGACCGCGGTGGCTTCAACCGGGACCGCGGCGGTTTCGACCGCGAGCGCGGCGGCTTCAACCGCGACGACCGCAAGCCGCGCTGGAAGAACTGACCTGCTGACCTCGCCCGACCGGTGGCCGACCGCCGGTCGGGCTGACTGAGGCCGGACACACGAAGGGCCCGCTCCGTTCCCGGAGCGGGCCCTTCGCGTTCCCCGACACCCCTGCACCCCCCTTGCGCACCCCCCTGCGCGCCCCGGGGCGTCGTTGTTCTGCAAGTGAGAATAACCTGTGGCGCCGGTCGGCGGTAGTCCCGTAGCGTCACCGGCATGAGCAGCAGACTGCGTGATGTGGCAGCGGTGAACGAGGAGATCGCCGAGCGGGGGAGCTACCGGGCGGCCGGGGGCGAACTCGTGCAGGTGGGGGAGGAGTTGGCGGCGGCGAAGGCGGCCACGGTGTCGTACGCGCCGGCGGAGCTGGACGCTCTGCTGGCGTCCCCGGGGGCGGAGCGGGGAGCCTCGTCCGAGCCGGGGCCGGGGCCGGCGGCCGGGCGGATCGAGGTCACGGCCGAGGGGAGCGTCCAGGCCGCCCGCCGGCTGGTCGCGGCCGGCGCCGGGCCGGTCGGGGTGCTGAACTTCGCCTCCGCGCGCAACCCAGGCGGGGGCTACCTGCGCGGCGCCCGCGCCCAGGAGGAGGACCTGTGCCGCAGTGCGCTGCTGTACTCGTGCCTGCTCCAGGCGCCCGACTACTACGACGCCCACCGGGCCTCGACCGACCTGCGGTACAGCCACCGGGTGATCGTCTCGCCGGGCGTCCCGGTGATCCGGGACGGGCGGGGCGCCCTGCTGGACCGGCCCTACCCGGTCACCTTCCTGACCTCCCCGGCCCCCAACGCCGGCCAGCTGGAACGGCGTTCACCCGGTACGGACGTCCGCGGGGTGCTCGCCGAGCGGGCCGTCCGGGTGCTCGCCGCGGCGGCCCGGCACGAGGTCCGCGCCCTGGTGCTCGGTGCCTGGGGCTGCGGGGTGTTCCGCAACGACCCGGCCCAGGTGGCCGAGGCCTTCGAGGGCGCGCTGGCCCGGTACGGGGCCGCCTTCGACCAGGTGGCGTTCGCGGTCTGGGACCGCTCACCGGTCTCGGCCAACCGGGCGGCCTTCGAGGCCCGGTTCGGCCCGGCGGTCGACCCCGCCTGAGCCACTGCGTGCGGGCGGCTGCGGTTGGGCCACTGCGTGCGGGCGGCTGCGCCCGAGCTACCGCTTGCGGGCGGCCAGCACCGTGGCGGCCGTGGAGGCGGCCGTGACCACGCCGGTGACCGCGAGGACGGACGGCCAGGCGCCGATGCGCTTCGCGAGGGGGTGCGAGCCGCCGAAGGCCGCCACGTACAGGCCGGTCAGCGCCGCCGCGGCGGCCGGGCCCGCGGTCCGGCGCCACTGAGCGGCCGCCCCGGCACCGGCCACCGCCAGCACCGCGCCGCCCAACTCGCGCCGGCCGCTCCAGCGGGCGACGCCGTAGCCGCCGACCAGGCCGCTCGCCGCGGTCAGCGCCGCGGGCGCGGCGGCCGAGAGCACGTCCGGGACCTTCGCCATCGTCGACTCCACTCGTCACTCGTCGGGGCCGGGTCCACGGGGGCCGCGGCCGCAGGGCTGCGTCGGCTTCCGACCATAACCCGGCGAACGGGACGGCCCACCGGGGCCTCCTACCGGAAGGCCTGCGCCGCCGGGACGCCCGGCACCGTCCGGGCCAGCAGCCGCGCCGCCTCCGCCCGGTCCAGCACCCGCTCCAGCCGCAGGTCGCCCGGGAGCTCCTGGATGAACCGCCCGGCCGACCAACTCCGCTCGTACGGCAGCGGCTCCAGCACCAGGGTGCGCACGCCGTCCAGGACGGGGATGTCACCGGGCGTGCCCTCGTTCCAGAACCAGGAGCCGTCCGGTGCCACCAGGTTGAAGGCGCCGGTGGCGATCAGCCGGCGGCCGTCCGGGACGCCGGTCCGGGCCAGCGCCACCACCTCCGGGTCCTGCGGGGCACCGGGGAGGTGGCCGCCGCCGATCAGCACGTCGGCGAGCAGGGTGTGCAGCTGGAAGGTGTCGCTCAGGCCGCTCATCCGCAGCAGGTAGCCGGTGCCGGTGGGTCGGTCGAGCACCAGCAGCGGCTCGTCGTCGAGCACCTGGGCCAGGTGGGCCAGGCCCTCGAGGTCGTGCCGCCCGCCCTGGTACCGGCCGATCAGCTCCAGCAGCACCTCGGTGACGCCCGAGGAGCGGGCCTCGGTCCGGGCCGGGGCGTGCGCGTAGACCGCCCAGGCGGCCTGCTGCCACAGGTGCAGCGTCCACCAGGCGACCACGGCCAGGTGCGCGGGCCACTCGGGCAGGTGCGCCGGGTCCGCGATCCGGGCGTGCGCCCCGGCCGGATCGTCCTCCTCCCGATCCGGCAGCGGCCCGCCGCCGGTCCGCGCCCAGTGCTCCACCAGTCGCTGGGCGCCGGTCAGCGCCCCGCGCAGGCCGGCCAGTACCGGCCCGGAGCAGGCCACCGGGTCGGCGCCGGACTCCACGCAGGCGCCGACGACCATGGCCAGGTGGGCCCGGGGGAACGGCGGGGCGTCCGGCAGCAGCGCGGCCAGCCGCGGGCCGGCGGCCTGCCGCTCGGCGACTCCCGCAGAACCGAACAGCGCGCCGACCGGTCCCAGGAACCGGCCGACGTGCTCGTCGTACCCGGCCGCGACCACCGCCTCCAGCTCGGCCACGGCGCCGAGCAGGGTGGGCTGCTGACGTCGCGACGGGACGTGGTCGCCGGTCGGCTGGGCGTTCTGCTCGGTGGACATCCGCCGCAGCATAGGCGGCGCGGTCCGTCCACCGGAAACCCCTGCCGGGTTCCGGCCCCGCCGCGGTGCTGCGGATGGGGGCGTCCAACCTGGTCGTCGGCACCCTGGTCGTGACCGGCGGCTACCTCGCCGGTACAGCCCAACTGGTCTGCTGGGCGGTGGCCTTCGCGATGCAGTTCATCACCCCGCGGGTGGCCCGGCTGCCCGAGTTCCGGCTGCGCGCGGACCACTTCGTGGAACGGCACGGGCTGATCGTGATCATCGCCTTCGGCGAGTCGGTGATCGCGGTCGGGGCGGGCGCCGGAGCGGCCGAGCTCGGGCCCGCCCTGATCGCCGTCGCCCTGCTCTGCCTGACCGTGTGCGTCGGCCTCTGGTGGGCGTACTTCGGGTACGACGACGACGCGCACGCCGAGCACCACATGGCGGCGCTGCCCTCCGCCGAACGCAACCGGGCCGCCGTCACCGTCTACTACCTCGGCCACTTCGCGTTGCTCCTCGGCGTGCTGCTGTTCGCCGCCGGGGTGAAGTCGGCGGTCGCCCACCCCGGCGCCGCGACCACCCTCCCGCAGGCCGTCGCGCTGGCCGGGGGCATCACCCTCTACCTGGCGGCGAACACGGCCGTCCGGCGCTTCTTCGGGCTGCGCCCCCAACTGCCCCGGCTGGTCGGCGCGGCGGCGGTCGCGGTGACCGTTCCGCTGGGCACCGGGGTCTCCGCACTGGCCCAAGTGGGCGCGGTCGTGGCCGTGCTGGCCGCTGTGTTCGGGTACGAGTCCGGCTGTCGGCCGCCGGTGGGACACTCCCGTCATGACTGACCGAGGGACTGGCCGAGCGACTGACCGAGCGACCGGCCGAGCGACTGAGCGAGGGACCGACCGAGGGACCGACCGGGAGACCGTCCGGGGGGCCGGTGCCGGGGCCGGCGGCGTGGGCGAGGCCGCGATCACCGACGGCCGCTACCGGATCCGCAACGTCGGCAGCGGCCTGCTGCTCGAGGTCGCCCAGGACTCCCGGCGCAGCGGCGCCCGGGTGCGCGTGGGCGCGGACGACGGCTCCGAGGCGCAGCTCTGGCAGCTCAGCGCCGTCCACCCGGGCGGCGCGCTGTTCCACATCGAGAGCGCCGCCGGGGGCAAACGCCTGGACGTCACGGGCGCCTCCCCGGAGGACGGCGTCCCGATCCAGCTGTGGTCCGCCAACGCCTTCGGTGCGCAGGAATGGCTGCTGGAGGCCCACGTCGACGCGCCGGGGACGTACACCGTCACCAGCTTCATCAGCGGCAAGCCGCTGACCGCCCCGGCGGAGCCGGACGCGGGCGTCCAGCAGTGGGAGGACGTGGACGCGCCCACCCAGTGGTGGCGCTTCGAGCGGTGGGGGTAGGGGCTCAGCCGGAGAGGTTGGCGCGGACGGCGTCGAGTTCGGCCTCGGTGACGCCCTGGGCCAGGAGGTAGGCCGGGACGGTGCCGTGGTGGCTGCGGATCCAGGCGAGGGAGGAGGCGATGAGCTCGGCGCCCACCGGGCGGGAGACGCGCTCGGTGCCGGCCTCGTCGATGTACGGGACGGGCCCGCGGTCCAGGCCGAGGCCCGCGTTGGAGCGCAGGAAGTCGGTGGTGATGTCGGCGTCGGAGGCGCCCAGCAGGGACTGCAGGACGGCGATGGTCAAGCCGGTGCGGTCCTTGCCGACGGCGCAGTGGACGACGGCCGGCAGCGCCTCCGGGGCGGCCAGGCGGCGGATGACCGCGGCGAGCGAGGGCCCGGCGGTCTCCGGCATGAA
Organism: Kitasatospora sp. NPDC048194; assembly: GCF_043202455.1. Taxonomy (NCBI): domain Bacteria; kingdom Bacillati; phylum Actinomycetota; class Actinomycetes; order Kitasatosporales; family Streptomycetaceae; genus Kitasatospora; species Kitasatospora sp. NPDC048194. The sequence goes on along the minus strand of NZ_JBIDAK010000003.1, from coordinate 105,724 downwards.
GGTGTAGAGGGCGGCCTGGTCCTCGGGCCAGGGCCGGTCGAGGTCCTCGCGGTTGGCGGGCAGGGTCGGCAGGCTGAGGGTCTCGTGGTCGAGGTCGTGCCGCTGGTCCGGCCAGACCTGGAGTTCGACCGGGCTGCGCAGGTCGATGACCGTCCGCAGGCCGAGGGCCTTCAGCCGACGGGCGCCCTCCTCGGTGAGCAGGTGGAACGAGCCGGAGCGGTACAGCACGCCCCGGCGCAGGGTGCCGACCCCGCCGGCGTCACGGAAGTTGCGCACACCGGGGATGTCGATGAAGGCGTCGGTCATGGCGTCCACCGTACGGGCGAGGCCGGACCGGCGGAAGGAAACCGGAGGAGGCGGTGCGTTGAAACCCCGGCCCGGGGAGCGCTGCCCGCCCTCCGGCCCCTCGGTCCCCGGCGCCTCGGTCCCCGGCTGCTGAGCCCGGGGACCGGAGCCGTGGCGGGTGGCCCTCAGCGCCCCCCGGAGACCTCCAGGAACGCCCCCGTGGTGTACGAGGCGGCCGGGGAGAGCAGGAAAAGGACCGCCTCGGCGACCTCCTCCGGCTGCCCGCCACGCCGCATCGGCAGGCCCGGCGCGACGCGGTCGACCCGGCCGGGTTCGCCGCCGAGTGCGTGGATGCCGGTGTGGATCAGGCCCGGGCGGACGCAGTTGACCCGGATGCCCTCGGCCGCGACCTCCAGCGCCAGCCCGCGGGTCATCGAGTCCACCGCGCCCTTGGCGGCCGCGTAGTCGACGTACTCGTTCGGCGAGCCGAGCCGGGAGGCCGCCGAGCCGACGTTGACGATCGCGCCGCCGCGCCCGCCGTACCGGGTGGACATCCGGCGGACGGCCTGGGCGGCGCACAGGAAGGGCCCGGTGACGTTGGCGGCCCAGATCCGGTTCAGCCGGGCCTCGTCGATGTCCTCCAGCCGGCACTGCTTCTCCAGCGTGCCCGCGTTGTTCACCAGGGCGGTGAGCGGCCCGAGTTCGGCGTCCACGGTGGTGAACAGCCGCTCCACCTCGGCGGTGCGGCTGACGTCGGCCCGTACGGCCAGGGCGGTGCCGCCCTCGGCCCGGATGGCGTCCACCACGGCGGCGGCCGAGGCGTCGTCCGTACGGTAGTTGACGCAGACCCGGTAGCCGCGGCGGGCGGCCAGCCGGGCGGTCGCGGCACCGATGCCGCGGCCGGCGCCGGTGACGACGAGGACGTCGTCGGTGCTGGTGGTCGTCATGGCCCGTACGCTACCCGGCCGTTCGGCCGGAGGCGCGGGACATCGCGGCCCGCAGGGCGGCGACCTTCGGCGCCCGGCTCTTCGGCGAGTCCAGGCTGAAGCCGCGGGCATCGCCGAGCTCGTCCCGGACGAAGGCCTCGGTGCGGGTCAGGGCGTCGCGCAGCGCGTCGTCCGGCGGGACGAACAGCTGGTGGACGATCTCGGCCCGCTCGGTGTCGTACTCCCACAGGCCGACGATCCGCCCGCGGTCGAGCACCAGGTGGGTCTGCGGGTCGGCCTCGGTGCCGAAGGTGCGCCCGGCGCGGCCGGCCGGCAGGGGGCGGGCGGCGTCGGCCGGGTCGAGCAGCCGGGGCAGGTCGCGGTGGAGCAGGTGGATGCCGTCGATGCCGGCCAGCAGCGTGTAGTGCGGATCCCTCGGCACCTCGAAAGCGGCGAACTCCTCGGCGAGTTCGGGCGGCATCAGCAGGTCGGAGCCGGGCGCCAGCGGGACCAGCCCGGCCTCGGCGGCGGCCCGCCGGGCGGTGGCGGCGGTGAAGCCGGAGAACCAGCGGAAGTGCTTGAGGGTGGCGGGGGCGGCCCAGGAGAAGTACCGGCGGGCGAGGTCGACGGCGTCCCCGCGGACCGGCTGGTCCCAGCCGACGTAGCCGTAACGCTGCTGGTCCAGACGGCCGTTGACCGGCACCCGGCGGATCCGGCCGCGCGCCTGCAGCAGACCGAGGGCGAGCGGCAGGGTGGTCGTCAGGCCGCGTTTGCGGCCCGCCTCGCCGAGCGGCCGGGCGGCGTCACCGACCGCCGCCCGGATGGCGGCCGGATCCAGTGGCCCGCTGCCGGCCAGGACCCGTTCGACGGCCAGGCAGAGCTGCTCCACCTCGTCCCGGCCGACCCCCAGGTGCTTGGCCGCCGAGGCCAGTTCGCCCTCCGGGGCGGCCGCGCCGGCGGCCAGGCCGAGCGCGAAGTCGGCGGCGGGCAGCACGTACGTGCAGCCGCGTGCGGACGGCAGCTCGTGCACCTCGAGGGCGGCCACCGCCGCGTCCACGGCCGCTCGGCCGAGCCCGGCCCGGGCGAACAGGCCCAGGTACGGGGCCGCACCGCCCACCGAACGGGCCCAGCCGGTGGCGGCCAGCACCTCGGCGGCGGACGCCCCGGTGTGCGGGCGGTCCAGCCACTGCCGGTGCGACCACCAGGCCCGCAACCTCTCGATGCCGACGGCCTGCGGGTGGGGATCATGCTCCATGGGGCCAGTATCGGCGGCGGAAGCGCCTCGGAGCGGAAACTCGCTCGCCCGGCGCGGCCCGCAGCGGGGAGGATTGCGGGACGGAGGCGGTGGCCGCCCGTCCGTCCCTGCGTCCGTCTGGCCGCCCGCCCGCCCGTGCGTCTGGCCGCCTGTCGGTCCGGTCGCCCGTCCGTCCGGTCGTCCGTGAGGCCGCCGAGCCGGATCTCCGCGGCCATTTCGGCGGCGGCCTCGGATCCGACGTTCGATTCGAGCTGGGGGGCCGGCCTCCGGTCCGCCCTTCGAGAGGAGTCCGCCCGTGGCCGCCCCCGGCACCGTCCTGCTGTCCGGCATCGTCGGCTCCACCGCGTACGGCTTCGCCCACGCCGGCTCGGACCTCGACCGGCTGGGCCTGTTCGCCACCCCCACCGAGGAGTTGCACGGCCTGCACCGCCCGGTCGAGTCGCACGTGAGCACCGCGCCCGACGTCACCCTGCACGAGGCCGCCAAGTGGTGCCGGCTGGCGCTGTCCTGCAACCCGACCGCCTCCGAGCTGGTCTGGCTGCCGGAGGACCTGTACGAGACCGTCACCCCGCTCGGCCGCGAGCTGGTGGGGATCCGCTCGGCCTTCCTCAGCGGGCCGGCCGTCCGCAAGGCCTATCTCGGCTACGCCGACCAGCAGTTCCGCAAACTGCTGAGCCGCGACACCACCGACCCGGCGAGCCGCCGCCGGGCCGCCAAGCACGCCCGGCACCTGGTCCGGCTGGTGGAGCAGGCCGTCCGGCTGCACGAGACCGGCCGGAACCTGATCCGGCTGTCCGACCCGGAGCGCGTCCGAGAGCTGGGCGAACGCATCGCGGACCGCCCGGACAGCGCCGGGAGCCTGCTCGCCGACGCCGCCGAACGGCTCGCCCGGCCCGGCGTGCTGCCTGACGCCCCCGACCCGCGCCCCGCCGAGGACTGGCTCCGCCGCGTCCGCGCCGCCCACTACCGGCCGCCGCAGGGCCGGCCCCCCGAGCCTTCGCACTGAGCCCGCCCCACGGGTCGCGGCAGGACCCCGCCACGGCGCGCCGCCACGGCACCCCGCCACGGCGCGCCACCGCGGGACCCCGCCACGGTGCCCGTCCCACCGGCCCGGCGCGCCCGGCCAATCCACTGGCGGAGCCCTGGGCCCCACCGGGTAGGATCGCCGTGGCCCTCCCCACCAGGCACCACCGGGACCGGGGCCGCGGGCCGCTAGCTCAATTGGCAGAGCTGCGGACTTTTAATCCGTAGGTTCAGGGTTCGAGCCCCTGGCGGCCCACCTGCGACGAGGGGGCTACACCCCCTCCGACCTGCAGCGCAGCACCCCGGCTCATCCGAGTAGCCGGGGTGCTGCTGCGTTTGCGGGCCGTCTGCGTGAGCGATGCGTAAGCGGATGGCAGATCAGGCGAGGACGGCGGCCTGAAGGCCAGGGTCCTCGTCGACATCCGCCGCGTCTTCGCCACTGGAGGCAACCGGGCGCCCTGTCCACCGAGCACATCCTGACGGCCCTGAACGCCGACGGCGAGGCGCCCTGGGCCGAGTACGGCATCAACGGTCTGACCGCGCGCGGGCTACAGCTCCTACCCAAGGACTAAGGCATCGGCTCGGCGAACATCCGCTTCGACCGCGACACACAGCGCAAGGGCTTCACCCGTAACAGCTTCCTCGGTCCCTGGAACCGCTACTGCCCGGAACCCGGTGAGCGACCCGCCACCAGCACCTGACCCGCCACCACCGGTACCACCCGTCCCCGCCCAGCTCAGAGCGGGGACGGGTCACTTTCCCGCAATGAGCCCAAGCGTCCCTCGATCACTACCCTTACCAGCGTGACCAGGCCCGCAACGAGTGGGACGACTGCAACGCAATCCCGGCGGGCAGAAGATCCTCAGGGCTGCGGCTGGCAGACACCAGCTTCAGGCCACGACGAAGCTCCGAGCCAGAACCGCAGGCGGAGCAAGTTGTGGGGTAAGGAGTCCTTACCCGCCTCCGCCCCCGCGGGGTCGGAGGCTTCCCGGTCGGCTCAGGGGTGCCGGCGAGGGGGAGGGATAGCAGCGCCCGCCGCCGGCCGACGCCGACCGGGCCGCAGACGACGATCTCCGCGGCCACGCCTGGTTGCCCCTTCTTGTAGGGCTGCACCGATCGGCAAGAGGTCTTTGCCCGTCCTCCTGTCAGCTCCGAGCTCGGATCATGGCCGTGAGGCGGGGCGACTCGGGCGAGGGCTGCTGGCCGTTGAAGGCCTCGTATCCCCAGGACTCGTACAGGGCCTGGACTTTTCCGTCTCCGGCGAGGGGGTTGACCATCAGGGTGACGCGCTCCTCGGTGCGACCGGCCAGGAGTTCGTCATGAATGCGCCGCGCGGTGCCGGTGCCCCGCCATGGGATGCGGAGGCCGATCTCCTTGATTACCAGAGTGCTGACCTCGCTGAAGCTGTCGGGCAGCGGTTCGGTCATGCGCTTCCAGTATCGGTCATCGGCCGTCAGCGTATTCCCGTAGGTGTACCCGATGGCCGACTTACCGTCGTACGCGATGACGGCTTCGAAGCCTGGCTCGGTCGCGTGCCGGTCGAGGCGTTCGGCGAACGCCTCGACACGGTAGTTCGCCAGGTGCAGCAGCGGGGCGCGGACGTCCGCGTAGACGTCCAGGAGGTCCTGGCGGGCATCGGGAGTGAGATCGGTGTAGTGGCGGAGTTCGACGGTCACGCGGTGGTCCTCCAGGTGTCGTGGGCGTACTCGGTCCAGGTCAGCGCCGGGCCACTGCCGGCCGTTTGAGCGGTCAGCTTGGTGCCGAACGAGGCCAGCATGCCGGTGACGCGAGGGTGGGCGGAGACCGCGGCCGGCACCGACATGGCGGTGGCGACAGCGGGCTCGAAGTCACCCTGGCCGAGTTGGGCATGGGCGAGGCGAACGGTGGTGATCGCATGGGAGCGCTGCATCGCACCACGGCGAAGCGCCATGCTGCGGTGAGCGTGGGCTTCCGCGTCTTCCCAGTTGCCAGCGGCCAGGTGAGCGGCGAGGGCGAGGGAGTCGAGTTCGGCCTGGTCGTAGAACGCGGTGATCCACACGGGTCGGGACGCTGCGGCATCGGCGCGGTCGAGGGCGTCCTGCGCATGGCCGAGGGAGCGTCGGACGGCGTTGGTGTCGCCGGTGAGGCCGTGGATCGCAGCGTGCCGGGCATGGCCGAGGGAGGCGAACAGCGGGTCTCGCCGGGCGATCGGCAGGCTGCGGGCCACGTCGTTCGCGGCGAGCGCGTCACCGGGGCGGCCGAGGTGGCGGTAGAGACTCCCGGCGTGCGACCAGATCCGGAACTGGATGGCGGAGTCGCCGGACATCGCGGCGATAGAGGCCGCCTTCTGGTGATGCTGAAGAGCGGCGTCGAATCGGCGGCCGTCGATGGCCGCCCACATCGCGCTCGACATGAAGGAGGCCGCGCAGGCGTACAGGGCCGACCGGATCCGCTGGCTTGCGGTGCCGTGTTCCTGGAGGGCGAGTGCCTCGTTCGCGAGAGCGACCGCCTTGGCCTCGATGCTGACCCGGCCGCCGTGACGGTGGTCGCTGGCGATGACCTCGGTGAAGCGGGCCTCCAGCAGCTGGATGTCAGCGCCACCGATGCGGCGCGGTGCGGGGGCGGCAGCCGTGCCGGTGAGAGCGGCCACGGCAGTGCCGCCGGCGGCCGCTATGAAGTCGCGTCGCCTCACGTCTGCCTCCGGTGTGGTGCGGGCCCGGCCCGTGGGGGCGAAGCCGAGCTGTTCGGGCATGCAGTCGAATACTGCACCCAGTGCGACGCGGATCTTTCCCGGGGGCCACCGGGTCACGCCGGTGAGCCAGTTGTGGACCGTGCGCTCTGATACGGTGCCCGGCTTCCCGGTCAGGGTCCTGATCTCGGCATTCACTTCGCGCGCTAACTCGGCCTTGGTCATGCGGCGTTCGGCCATCCTGCGGCGGAGAGCGACGTTTGCCACCATGCGGTCAACGTAGCCGCGTTGTCACCTGGTGTGCAGGGCTTCGGGTAATGGGACAGTCAAGTTTTCCGGTTGGTGCCGGGCCATGCCGCACCGAACTTTGCCTCACCACCGAGGCGTTGGCAGTCGTTCACTGGGTGTGCGGCCGCCGCCGGTACCCCGCGGCGGTGGCACCGACACATCCCTGCCTTCACCCCTGGAGTCCGCGATGCCGTTCCCCTCTGGTCTTCCCGGGCGAGCCCCGGCCACTACGCGGCTCAACCCAGGCGTGCCAGCGTGACCGGCACGATCAGCGCGCTGGAGGAACAGGAACCAGCCTCCGGGACGAGCATCGACCTTCCCTACCGGCCGGAGTCAGCGTCGCAGGCCCGACGACTGGTCCGGGGAACGCTGGCCGACTGGAGTCTGGAAGAGCTGGTCGACGATGCCGTGCTCGTGGTCTCGGAGATGGTCACCAACGCGGCGAAGACCGGCTGCCACAAGAAGATGACGCCCCAGATCGTCCGGACGACGGCCGCCTCGGTGCGGATCCTGGTGGCAGACGGCTGCCGCATCCTGCCGGTGCGGATCAAGGCGGGGCAGCGGCGACGAGTCCGGCCGCGGGGTCGAACTCGTCCACAAGCTCACCCACGGCCGCTGGGGAGTATCTCTGGAACCTCTCGGCAAGACCGTCCATGCCGACCTTCGAGTCGGTGGGAAACCGTGAGGCGCCAGCACAGAGGCTCGGCGCGCGATCCGATCAGCACCGCCCTGCAGACGGTCTGGATCACCGGCCACCTCGTCGTGCTCGGCCTGCTCGGCGTCCTGACCGACCACCAGCTCACCGGTGCCCCACTGCCCCGGATCGCGGCCCCCACTCCCGACATCGAGCCGCTGGCACCCTCAATCTGACTCGCGAAGGAGTCCGCACGATGCAGACCCTGGACCGCTACCGGAGCCGCATCGCCCGCCGTCCGAAGGTGGTCGTCGTGCAGCCGGACGGCTTCTGCAACCTCAAGTGCACCTACTGCTACCTGCCTGACCGCGACCGGCGCACACCGATGCCCATCGAGGTCGCCCAGGCCGTGGCCCGGTCGGTCGCCGAGTTCGCCGACACCACCTCGGCGACACCGGTTGAGATCGTCTGGCACGCCGGCGAGCCGCTGGCCATCGGCCGTCGGCGGTTCGCCGAGCTGCTGGCCCCGTTCGAGCCACTGCGGCAGGCCGGCCTGGTCGAGCACTCGGTGCAGACCAACGCCGTGCTGATCACCCCGGCGTGGTGCGACTTCCTGACCGATTACGGGTTCCGGGTCGGGGTGAGCATCGACGGTCCGGCCGCGCTCAACCACCAGCGCGTCGATTGGGCGGGACGCCCCGCCTTCGACCGGATCACGAAGGGCATCGGGTACTTGCGCGAACACGGCGTGCGCTTCTCCGCGATAGCGGTCGTCAGTGCCGAGAGCATCGGTGACCCCGAGGGCCTGCTGGACTTCATGGCCCACCTCGGCTGCCACACCGTGGGCCTGAACATGGAGGAGCTGGAGGGCGTCAACACCGACCGCGCGGTGCCCACCGTCGGACAGGCCCGCGAGTTCTGGCGCCGGGCAATCGCGTGGTCCCGCCGGCACTGCGGCCTGACCATCCGCGAGGTCGACCGCCTCGGTAGCTACCTGCAGGCCGCCCGCGCAGGCGGAGAAGCGGCGTGGGACGAGCTGCTGATCGACCCGATTCCGACCGTCTCGTCCGCTGGAGACGTCGTCCTGCTCTCGCCCGAGCTCGCCGGGATCAGTGATCCGGCATACGAGGACTTCCGGGCCGGGAACGTCATGGAGCTGAGCATCGGCTCCATGCTGGACCGCGCGCACGAACTCCGGTACGTGCGCGAGTTCCTGACCGGCCTGGACGAGTGCGAGGCCACCTGCGAGTTCTTCGACTTCTGCCGGGGAGCCCAGGCCGGCAATCGCTACTTCGAGAACGGCCGTCTGGACACCACCGAGACGAACTACTGCCGCGTGTCCAGGCAGGCCCTCATCACCGCACTGTCCGATACCGTCCGAGAGGAGCAAGCCGCATGACCGTCCTTGAACTGCTGGCCGCCACCGACGCCCCGGTGGTCGCCGACCTCACCGCCGGCCGAACCGTCGCCGTCGCCGGGTTCGACAACCGGCCCACCTGGGACAACGCCGGATCGTCGTTCGACAACCGGCCGACGTGGGACAACTGGTCGAACAAGGGCAAGTAGCACTAGCTGAGCCACCCGGGCCCGCACCAGCGCGGTGCGGGCCCGGTCCCCCGAACCGAGAGAGCGGAGCAAGCCCGTGGACAGCACCTTCGGCCGCGTCACCGTGACCCTGCCCAGCCTGAACGAGCCGGGCCTCTACCTGTCCAACGTCAGCACGCTCGACTCCGCTCGGGGCATCGTCCAGGACTTCCAGTACACCGACGCCAACCTGCGGGACCTGGACCTCACCGACACCAGCCTCATCACCGGCCGCGTCACCGGACTTCGCGCCGACCGGGTCCAGCTCGACAAGGTCCGGCTCGACTCCGTCGAGTTCGACACCTGCGACCTCGCCACCGCCCGCATCACGGACGCCAAGCTCTCCCGTGTCGTCTTCCGCAGCTGCAAGATCATGGGCGCCCAGCTCACCGGCGTGACCCTCGACAACGTGCTGTTCGAGAACTGCAAGCTCGACTACAGCAGCTTCGAGCGGGTCCGGGCCATCGGACCGCTGGTCTTCTCGAAGTGCGTCCTGAACGAGGCGACGTTCACCGGCAGCGACCTCAGCCGGGCAGTCCTCGACGCCTGCAGCCTGCGACTGGCCGAGTTCGGCCGGGGCAAGTACCAGGACCTCGACCTGCGCGGCAACGACCTGAGCACCGTCCGGGGCACCGCCAACCTCGGCAAGGTCATCATCGACCGGGCCCAGCAGGCCGAGCTCGCCGAAGCCCTGGTCGCCGAGCTGGACGTGACGTTCGCGGACACCCTGGACGACCGCCGGTGAGACCAACCGGGAGGAGCCCGGAATGAACCTCGCCATCGCCCACCACGACCCTGCCGCGCTCGCCGAGCGGTGCGACGTCGCCGGCGTCCGCACCGCTTACGGCGAAGCTGACTACGAGGACGGGGCCGTCCTTCCCGACGGCCCCTGGCAGCCCCTCACCGCCAACCTTGCCCACCAGCTCCGACCGACCGCGCTCACCCGCGACACCACGCTGGTCGAGCTGGTGAGGTTGCCCGACGGACCGGCGCCAGCCAGCCTCGACGCGCTGGCCGATCCACTCGGCGACCCGAACGCCGTCCACCTCGGGCGAGCTGCAAGCCCCGCGAAGGCCCTCACGACCACGCCGAACTACCGCGACGGCCGACGCATCGGCCTTCACGTCGACAACTGGGACAAGCTCGCCTACCACGCCAAGCACCTGGGCCGGCGTCGCCTGTGCATCAACCTCGGCCCCGACACCCGGTACATCCTGCTCGGCGACATCGACATCCAGGCCATCTGCCGAACCGTCCATCCTGACCCCGAGAACCGCTACCCGCATACCGAAGACCTTCGCGCGTACATCGCCGCCGGTCACCGGTTGAACGTGTACCGCATCCGCCTGGAACCTGGCGAGGGCTACATCGCCCCGACCGAACTGCTGCCCCACGACGGCTCCACGGAGGACCGGCCGGAGCCGTCCACCGCCGCATTCTGGCTCGGCCACTGGCCACGCGGAGTTCTCCCGACACTGGTCTGACCGGGCGGGGGCGGCTCAGTCCACCGGTCCCGGGCCGCCGGGCTGGGCGTCAAGGATGGCCATTCCTGCCGTACTTTCCGGTGGATCACGGCGTCGACCTACGCTGTTAGGACCAGCTGCCGGCCTTCCCACCCGGAGGGTGACATAGAGCCAACGGGGGAGACGGTGGCCGGCACTGGCCGTCTGCGCTTCCCGCGCGTCCGCTGGGTGCTCGCGCCCCGAACAACGTGGCAGCCATGCGCAGCTCACTTGGTCTTGAATTCTACCGGTCCCGTGCTCATCCGAAAGTTGCCGTTGGAGTACAGCATGGGGCGGGCCTCCTGGTGGTTTCCGCTGTACTTCTCCACGTGACGGACCTCAACACCGCCGGGGACGGTGAAGTCGATGAGCGCGATGGCGACCCAATAGGACAGGTTGCGGTTGTTGTACAGCGGGACGGTGACGATGGATCCGCGCCCGTCAGTGACCACGGCTCGGGCGCCGTAGGACTTGAAAGAGCCTGTGCCGTTCTCGACTGCGCTGTACGCGCAAATGAGGACGTAGCCCTGAAGGTCCGGCCGCCGAATAGTGATGGTCTCTCGTCCGGGGTTGCGAGCGTCGCCGTCGAGAGCGATGTACGGGGCTTCGACCGGAGAACCGAGTTGCCGGTAGTAGATGACCTGCTCAGATCTGGTCGGCCGGGGGCCTTTGGGGGTGACGGCGCTGCGGGGTACGTAGAGGGCGTACAGATCCAGGTCTGCGCCGGCTTGACGCCGAGCCCTACTGCCACCGTTCCATTCCAGGCTGGCGGTGACGACGAGGCGCGGATCGTCCTTACGCATGTTGATTGTGGCCTGGCCGCCCTTACTGAGGGAGACTCTGCCGAGGGGTTTGGATGGCCTGAGAAGGGCGGACGAACCTAGCACAGAGGTAGGCAGAGGGTGTCCGGGCGGCTGCGACGGGTCGGTCGGGGCTGCCCGGTCGGCAGGAATACGCGGTTGCAATGCACTTCCCGTCGCCGCTGACGGGGGCATGAGCTCTGCCGGAGGGGCGGCAACAGGCCCGGGGTCATCTACGACGATGCCGAAGTCCGCCGCCAGACCTGCCAATCCGCTGGACCACCCCTGCCCGACAGCCCGAACCTTCCACGTGCCCTCTCGCCGGTAGAGCTCGACGAGAACCGCCACGGTCTCTCCGCCATTCATCGGCGGCGGAAGGAAAACGAATTGCGCGGAACCGCACTCGATGCCGACGCTCGGTGTGCTCTTCGTGTCGAAGCGGCCGTAGGGGTAGCCGATTTCGACACTCGCCACCACAGCGATGCGTTCCACCGAGGACGGGACGCGGTCGAGGTCTGCCGTGACGGTGGGACCGGCTGCCGTGACGCCGTCTTGGGACGGGTGGTTGTAGAACACCAAATCGTCGTCGCCACGAACCTTGCCCCCGGATCCGAGGAGAACCGCGGAGACATCGACGGGCAAACCGGAAGCCACGACGGTCACCCGGCAGCGGGGGGCGGTCAGAAGCGCGTTCGCCCCCTTGGAGAGCGCGATGGTCATGTGAGCCTCCTGTGGCGACCCGTCCATGGTGACGGCAACTGCTCGACCGCGCAGGAGAAATGCAGAGATTCCGGTGGCAGGCGTGCGGGTGGCGTTGGAACGGAGGCACAGCACGGGCCGGGTGTCGGTGTGCTGTGGGCCCAGCAGCCGCAGGGTTCGGAGCGAACTGATCAACGAATCGGCCGAGGCTCTCTGGACGACGACGCGCTCGGGAGCGCGCGCCAGCCGTGGTTTCCCCTACCAGGATGCTGTAGGCGCGTGGCTATGCGGCCGCGTTGTGTCCGGTGCCCTCGACGCGGATCGGATCATCCCTGAGGGGCTGGAAGATCTCTCATGTGACGGCCCGACCTCTTGGCACGTCCAGGTGAAATCTCGCCAGGAGCAGATCGGCGACTTCACCGTTCCTGACGTTGCCGAGCATCTCGTTGCGATGGCTCGGGCTCATGCGAAACGCCAACTGGCGGGAGTGGCCGGTCGGCCCCTACTTGTGCTCGAACGGCCGCTGGAGGGTGAGTGATCCGCTTCAGCCCGTTGCAGCGTGGTCCGTATCGAACTTTTAAACCAGTAGGTTCAGGGTTCGAGCCCCTGGCGGCCCACCCTCAGCGATCGTGTCCGACCCGGGCGTCCTCCCCTCCGGAGGGCGCCCTTCGTCGTGTCCGGGGGCCGGCCGGGTACCCGGGGCGGGTGGCGGAGGAGGGCCGAACTATCGTGCTGCCATGGGACCTTTGAAGCCTGACGTCGCCCAACTCGTCATCGGACTCGTCTGTTTCTTCCTGGTGTTCGGGGTGCTCGGGGCGCTGCTGCTCCCGCGCATCGAGAAGACCCTGGCGGAACGGCGGGATGCCACCGAAGGGGGTGTGGAGCGGGCCGAGGAGGCGCGGGCCGAGGCCGAGCGCGTCTACGAGGAGTTCCAGGCGGAGCTCTCCGGCGCCAGGCACGAGGCGGCGCTGATCCGGCAGACCGCCACCGAGGAGGGCGCGGCGCTGATCGCCGGGCTGCGGGCCGAGGGGCAGGAGCTGCGGGAGCGGATGCTCGCGGAGGCGAAGGTCCGGCTGGAGGCCGACCGGGTGCTGGCCGAGGCGGAGCTGCGGGAGGACGTGGCCCGGCTGGCCACCGAGCTCGCCGGCCGGGTGATCGGCGAGCCCGTCGCCGGGCTGCCGCGCACCCGGGCGATCGCCGACGAGTTCTTCGCCGAGCACGACGCGAAGGCGGGCGCAGGCGCCTGAGACCGGGCGACCGCCGCACCCCTCCCACCGGGGATCGGGCCCCGGCCGGTGGTGGTCCCACCGGCCGGGGCCCTTCCCGTTCCCGGCTTTCCGATTCGGACCCCGCGGCCCCCGGAATCCGCTGCGCATGCGTATGCGGGCCGCCCGGACGTGCGTAAACGGGGATTTCAGTATGTACCGGGCGTCCGCACGCGTGGTCGAATGACCGGGTAGTCGCTGGCGCCGGGGGCAGGCGGCCGGCCCTGGCGGGGTGCGGGAAATCCCCCCGCGCACGGGCCGGAAATACCTCGTCCTGACAGAACCTGGCAGACCGAGGAAAAAGAGGTAACCGTGGCCGAGCACTTCCTTTCCGCCTATCTCACGCCGCCGGGGCCGGGTGCGGTCTTCTCGGTCCGGCACGACCAGAACGTGGCGCTGTGGCGCCGCGACGGGGCGGACGTCGAACTGGTCCGCGTCTGGGAGCTGGAGCGGGTCAGCGGTCAGAAGCACCACTTCTGGCCGCTCTACACCGAGGGCCGGGCCGAGGCCTTCCTGTCGGCGCTGCTGGCCGAGGAGGGGCTGACCCTCGACGACATCACCGCCACTTGGGGCACGCCCGGGCTGCCGAAGGCGCAGCCGGTGCCGAAGCCGGCCGGGGCGGAGGAGTTCCCGCTGCACAGCCTGGCGCACCTGTTCAGCGGGGTGCTGCGGGACGTCCCGCTGTTCCGCGAGGGCCAGATCGTCGGCCTGGCGATCGACGCGCTGCCCGACTACGCGCAGGAGAGCCGTCCCAACACCTACTGGTACGCCGGCTGCGTGGTGAAGCAGGGCCGGATCACCTTCGAGCCGGTGGAGTCGCCCGGCCCGCTGTACACCGCCGCGGAGACGGTGTTCGGGCTGGAGCCCGGCTCGTTGATGGCGCTGGCCTCCGCCTCGACGGCCGCGATCGACTTCGACGCCGAGGCGGCGATCGCCGACGTCACCTTCTTCGGCGGCTCCGCGACCCAGCCCTGGAAGGCCGCCCACGACCTGGTCCGCTCGGTGGTGGAGGCCGCCGAGCTCCAGCTCGCGGACGTCGAGCTGGACGACACGCTCAGCCGCGAGGACCACCTGCGCAGCGCGGTGATGAAGGTGATCCAGCGCTGCTGCGAGGGCGTGGCGATCCGCAACGTGGAGCGGCTGCTGGAGGTCGGTGGCATCCGCGCCGAGGACACCCACCTGGCCACCACCGGCGGCTACGCGCTCAACTGCCCGACCAACACCCTGCTGATGGACCGGTTCGGCTTCAAGGGCCTGGTCACCCCGCCGTGCGCCAACGACTCCGGCCAGGGCATCGGCCTCGGCCTGCTCGGCCTGTACGGGGCGGGCGCGCTGGACGGGGCCGACCTGCGGATCGTCTCGCCGTACTACGGCCGGGACGTCCTGGACGTGGCGGAGGCGCTGGCCGAGTTCGCGCCCTGGATCGTCTCGGTGACGGACTTCGAGGCCGAGCGCTTCGTCGCGGACGTCTCCGACGGCGTGATCGCCTGGGTGGACGGCCGGGCCGAGCTCGGGCCGCGCGCGCTGGGCCACCGCAGCCTGCTCGGCGACCCGCGCTCGCAGAAGGTCAAGGACCTGCTGAACGAGTACAAGCGGCGCCAGTGGTGGCGGCCGGTCGCGCCGATGGTGATGGCCGAGTACGCGGGCGAGTGGTTCGCCTCCGACCGCGAGTCGCCGTACATGCTGGAGGCGGTCCAGGTGCGGCCGGAGGTGCGGGAGCTGGTCCCGGCGATCGTGCACCTGGACGGCTCGGCGCGGCACCAGACCGTCACCGCCGAGTCCAACCCGCCGCTGCACCGGGCGCTGGACGCGTTCCGGGCCGCGACCGGGGTGCCGATCCTGTGCAACACCTCGCTCAACGACAAGGCCGAGGCGGTCGTCGACCAGGCCGCGCAGGCGCTCAACTTCTGCGTCCGCAAGGGCGTTCCGGTGCTCTACCTGTGCGGGCGGCGGGTCGAGCTGCGGGCCGAGCCGGTGCCGGCCACGGCGGCGCCGACCGAGCCGCGGCCGCGCGCCCTGGAGTACTTCGCCGGGCAGGAGGCGGACCGCGACGCGCTGTGGCAGGGCTGGTTGGACGCCGGCTACACGGTCGAGGGCATGTACCACCTGTCGCGCAGCCACCAGCTCCGTGCCGAGCAGGAGCTCTCGACGCCCGAGCGGGTCAACCTGCTGGCCGCGTACCGGGCGAAGGTGGACCCGTCGTTCACCGGCCTGGTGAACAACTTCCGCCGCACCCACGGGCCGGGCGGCTCCTTCGTCGACCCGTCCACGCTGACCGGGGCGTTCGGGGTGATCAACCCGCTGCGACGCTCCCGCTAGGGGCCGGACGGGCCCGGACGGCACCGGGAACGGGGGGGGGGGGGGGGGGGGGGGGGGGGGGGCCCCCCCCCCCCCCCCCCCCCCCCCGACCCGTTGTGCGCCTCGCGCCGTAAGGGTGTCACTGCCGGAGCCGTCAGTAGCGCGGCTTCCGGGTCAGCGCCAGGCCGCCCAGCAGGAAGGCGACGCCGAGCACGCCGGCGACGACCGCGTCGGTGGTCTGGGCGGGCTTGTGGCTGGCGTCCATCACGGCGGTGATCAGGCCGGCCACCGCGCTGATGTAGCAGAAGATGGTGATGAAGATCTTGACCTTGGGGTGCACGGTTCTTCCTTTCGGTGCTGCTCGTCAGTGCTGTTCTCGGACGGTTTCCTGCGGTCCGCGGCCCGCGGGTGCGGTCGCGGCGACGGTGAGGCCGAGGAGCATCACCCAGGCGTCGGGGTCCGACCGGAAGCGGTTCCAGCGGTCCGCGGCGAGGGCGAGGTCGGCCAGGGAGAGGAGGCCCCGGGCCACCAGCGGCTCCAGCCGCTGCGGGCCGAGCTGCGGGGCGAAGGCGTCGGTGGGGTGGTCGTCGTTGGTGGTGGCGAACGGGCGCAGCACGACCTGCTCGAAGCCGGCCGCGCGCAGCAGCCGGGGGAGCCGGCGGCCGATCGACCGGTCGCCGCCGTCGGCGCGCTGGGCGGCGGCCATCTTGGCGTGCACGCCGGCGAGTTCGGGGTAGGAGGGCTCGGCGGCGCCCCAGAGCGCGGAGTCGACCTCGGTGCAGGCGACCGTGCCGCCGGGGCGCAGCACCCGGCGGACCTCGGTGAGCACGGCGACCGGGTCCGGGACGTGCTGGAGGACGTAGCGGAGCAGGACGAAGTCCACGCAGGCGTCCGGCAGCGGCAGGTCGGCGCCGTCGGCGACCAGCAGGGTCACGCCGGGGCCGGCCGCGTGGGCGAGCAGGTCGCCGTCGATGTCGGCGGCGATCAGGGTGGTGCCGGCGGGCAGCGCGGCGCGCAGCCGGCGGGTCACCGCGCCCGGGCCGGCGCCGAGTTCGAGCACGGTGCCGGGCCGGGGTGCGGCGTCGGCCTGCGGCGCGGGGTCGGCCTGGAGTGCGGTGCCGGACCGGGGCACGGAGTCGGCCCGGGGTGCGGTGCCGCCGTCCGGGGTGCCGCCGGGCAGGCCGAGCTCGCGCAGGATGCGCAGCTCCTCGGGGAAGGAGAGCGCGGCCTGCGCCTCCAGCCGGTCGAGTTCGGCGGCCAGCCCGCCGCCGGTGGTGCGCGCCGGGTCGTACGAGCCGCCGAGCGGACGGACGGTGGTGGTCATCGGGGCCTCGCGATCATCGTCATGCCGTGCTTGGGGCGGAGGGTGACGAGCGCCTCGGGTTCGACCGGGAAGCCCTCGACGAGCTCCAGCCGGACCGACTGGAGCAGGGAGGCGAGCACCAGGACGGCCTCCAGCATCGCGAAGTGCTGTCCGACGCAGATCCGGTCCCCGCCGCCGAACGGCAGGTAGAGGTGGCTGGGCAGCACGGCGCCGTCGAAGCGGTCCGGGCGGTAGGCGTCCGGCTCGTCCCAGTGGCCGGGGTGGCGGTGCAGCACCCACTGGCTGACGCACACCAGGGTGCCGGGCTCGACGTCGTACCCGCCGATGACGTCGGACCCGACCGCCCGGCGGGAGATCAGCCAGACCGGCGGGTAGAGCCGCATGGCCTCCTGGACCGCCCGCCGGCAGGCCGGGAGGTCCTGGAGGTCGGCCGCGGTCGGCGGGCGGCCGCCGAGCACCCGGTCGACCTCCTCGCGGACCTTGGCCAGTTCCTCGGGGTGGCGGTCGAGCAGGTAGAGCGTCCAGGTCAGGGACTTGGCGGTGGTCTCGTGGCCGGCCATCACGATGGTCAGCACCTGGTCGCGCAGGTCGGCGTCGGAGACCAGGTGGTCGGTGGACATCATGGTGTCCAGCAGGTCGCCGCCCGCCGTGCTGCTGCCGCCCGCGCGGCGGGCGGCGATCAGCGTGCGGGTGACGGTGTCGAGGAAGACCCGGGCGCGGCCGAAGTCGGCGTAGCGGCGGGCGGTGTCGGCCGGGTCGGGGTCGGGGCTCGGTACGTAGTGGCCGATGCAGCGGTTGACGGCGTCGACGGCTCGGCCGAAGCCCTCGCCGATGCCGTCGATGTCGGCGCCGAGGATGGCGCGGGTGAGGATGCCCAGGGTCAGCGCGGTGAGGTGCTGGTCGATCTCCAGCGGGGTGCCGGCCTCGACGGACGGGCGCCAGCGCTCCAGCATCCCGGCGGTCGCGTCGGTGACGATCCGGTCGAAGGTGCGGACCGCGCTGGGGCGGAACGCGGGCGCGGTCAGGTGCCGTTGGCGGGCCCAGTCGGCGCCGTTGCTGGTGAGCAGCCCGTTGCCGAGCAGCGGACGCAGCATGGCGTCGTCCGGGGTGCCCTCCTTGGTGTAGTTGGCGCCGTTGTCCTTCAGCACGTGCCGGGCGTACTCGGGCCGGTTGAGCAGGTAGACGGTCTCGCCGTCGGCCCGGTGGCGGGTGATGTCGCCGTAGGTGCGGGCCAGGCCGGTGATGAAGTCGAGCGGCGACTCCCTCATCAGCGCCATGTCGACGTCGTCGGCTGGGCCTGGCGGGACGGTGTGCGTAGGCACGGTGCGGACCACCCCCGTGATTCCTCTCGATGCTCACCCGGGACTTCCGGAATGCGTACGCGCCCGCCGAATGCGTACGTACGCATTTCCGGTACGTATCCCGTCCGCATTCCGATGCGTATTCCGATACGTATTCTGATGCGTATTCAAGGGCGCGTGACGGCTGAAATCTACCGCACCGGCCGCATGTGCTCAATACTTAGTCCGGGCACCGGAAGTGAGGTCTTGGCGGCCAATTGCGGCCGTGTCATTCTTCATTTGTCGGCGGCGCCGGGAAGCGCCGGGCACGAGCACCGGGCACGGAGCACGGGAACCGCCGGCAAACCGGAATCCCGAGAAAAGGAACATTCTCATGGCTTTGGACCAGAGGAAGCGGGCCGAGTTCGTCAACGGCTACACCCGCGCCCTGATCAGCGCCTGGTCGAGCGAGGAGTACGCGGCCCGCCTGCGTACCGACGCCCGTGCCGCCCTCGCCGAGGCCGGCCTGGAGCTCCCGGCCGACGCCGAGATCGTCATCGTCCAGACTGCCGCCGAGGGCGAGCAGGAGGGCAACCTCGAGGTGCAGGTGGAGTTGTACGAGATCGGTCTGGCGACCGGTCGCTACGAGTTCCACATTCCGGAGACCCCGCAGATCGACACCGCCGAGCTGAGCGAGGGCGACCTGTCGGACATCGCGGCCGGTGGCAACTCCTGCTGCTGCCCGTGCTGCTGCTGCACCTGATCCAGCCGGGAAACCCGCCCGCCGGGCAAGGTGCCCGGCCGGCCGACCTGAGGACCAGGTCGGCCTGAACACCCCACCAAGGAGCGATCCACAGTGGCGACTGCCGTCGGGGACCACCCCGTCTCAGTCCGCGGCCTGCGCAAGAGCTACGGCGACTGGCACGCGGTCCAGGGCCTGGATCTGGACATCCACCAGGGTGAGGTCTTCGCCCTGCTCGGGCCGAACGGCGCGGGCAAGACGACGACCGTCGAAATCCTGGAAGGGGTCCGCCAGCGAACCGGCGGTGACGTGCGGGTCCTCGGCTGCGACCCAGCCGAGGACCGGCGCGAGTGGCGCGCCAGGATCGGGGTGGTCCCGCAGACCACCGGCGCCTACTCGGACCTGACCGTCCGTGAGGTGGTCGAGCACTTCGCGGCGTTCTACCCGAACCCGCTGCCCGTCGGCCAGGTCATCGACATGGTCGGGCTGGGCAAGCACGAGAAGAAGCAGAGCACGGACCTCTCCGGGGGCCAGGCCCGCCGACTCGACGTCGCGGTCGGCATCGTCGGCGACCCGGACCTGATCTTCCTGGACGAACCCACCACCGGGTTGGACCCGGTGGCTCGCCGGGAGGCCTGGGACCTGGTCCGCTACTTCTCCGAGCGCGGTCGCACCACCGTGCTCACCACGCACTACCTGGACGAGGCCGAGGCGCTGGCCCAGCGCGCCGCGGTGATCGTCGCCGGCCGAGTGGTCCAGTGCGGGCCGCTGGCCGAGTTCGGCGGCCGTTCGCAGACTCCGACCACGGTCTCCTTCCGGATTCCGCCGGAGCTGGCCGGCCGTCCACTGCCGTCGCTGCCAACCGGGGCCCGGCCGGCCCCGGTGGGCGCGGACGGTCTGCTCCGGATCGCCACCCACGCCCCGACCGCGCTGCTCGCGGTGCTGGTCCCGTGGGCGCACCAGGCAGGCGTCGGCGAGCTGCCCGAGCTGCGGGTGCACCGGCCGACCCTGGAGGACGTCTACCTGGACCTGATCCGGGAGAACGCCGACGGCACCGACCGCGGGGCCGACACCAGCCAGAGCATCACCCACGAGGCGGGCAAGCGATGACCCTCACCCAACCCACCGCGACCGCCGCCGGCGCCGCGACCACCGCCCCGCCCCGCCGCGCCGCCCGGATGCCCGGCATCTGGCGGGCCGGCGCGGCCCGCTCCAAGGTCGAGCTGCGGGCGTTCTTCCGGAACAAGCAGTCGCTGGTCTTCACGCTGATGTTCCCGGTGATCCTGCTGGTCGTCTTCGGCTCGATCTTCTCCGGCAAGGTGGCCGGCACCGACACCGACCTCAAGCAGGTCTTCATGGCCGGCATCATCGCGGCCGGGGTGATGAGCACCGCCTTCTCCGGCCTGGCGATCAACATCGCGATCGAACGCGACACCGGTACGGTCCGCCGGCTCGCGATGACGCCGATGCCCAAGTCGGCGTACTTCGTCGGCAAGCTGGTGCGGGTCATCGTCACCACCGCCCTGGAGGCGGTGCTGCTGATCGGCATCGCGCTGGCCCTGTTCGGGCTGCCGCTGCCCAGCACCCCGGAGCGCTGGTTCACCCTCGGCTGGGACCTGGCGCTCGGCACCGTCGCCTGCGCGATGGCCGGCGCCGCCTACTCGGCGCTGATCCCCAACAGCCGGTCGGCGGCGGCGATCGTCACCCCGGTGTTCATGGTGCTGCAGTTCATCTCCGGCGTGTTCTTCCCGTTCGGGCAACTCCCGGCCTGGATGCAGACGGTGGCCGCGTTCTTCCCGGTCAAGTGGATGGCCCAGGGCTTCCGCTCGGTCTTCCTGCCGGACTCCTTCACCGCCGTGGAACCGGCCGGGAACTGGGAGCTGGGGCACATCGCGATGGTCCTCGTCGCCTGGTCGCTGGCCGGGCTGGTGCTGACCGCCTTCTCCTTCCGCTGGCGCGGACCGCGGGTCCGCTGAGACCCTCTCGGAGTTGGACATGACGACGGCGCCGGTGCGTCTGCCCGAGCACCTGATCCACCCCTTCGCCCCGGCCGGGCGGGCGAACCCCCACCCGGCGTACCGGTGGCTGCGGGCCAACGACCCGGTCCACCACGACGCCGCGTCCGGGCTCTGGCTGGTCACCGCGCACGCCGACTGCGTGACGGTGCTGCGCGACCCGCGCTTCTCCGCCGCGCAGGGCCAGCGCGAGCGCACCCGCGACGACGCCCTGCCGCCGTCCATGCTCACCACCGACCCGCCGGACCACCACCGGCTCCGGGCCCCCGGGGCGCTGCTGCTGGGGCCGGCGGCCGTCCGCCCGCTGGCCGAGGGGCTTGGCGCCGACGTGGACGCCCTGCTCGACCGGCTGCCGCCGGGCGGCCGGATCGACGCCGTCGCCGACCTCGGCCGACCGCTCGCCACCGCCGTGTACGCCCGGCTCTTCGGGCTGCCCGCGGGCGAACTGAAGCGGTTCGAGGCCCTCGCCCGCGCCGCCTCCGTCAACCTCGACCCGATGGTGGCGCCGGCCCGCGCCGCCCTCGGGCGCAGCGCGGCCGGCGCGCTCACCCACTACCTGGACGGGCACACCGCCCGGGCCACCGCCGCGGGCGTCCGGGTGCCGCTGACCGCGCTGGCCGCCGACGACCGGCTGAGCCGCGGCGAGATGCTCGGCATCCTCAACCTCGCGGTGATCGGCGGCTGGCAGCCGCTCGCCGAGTTCATCGGCAACGCCCTGCACCTGCTGCTGCCCGACCGCACGGCCGTCGCCTCGCTCGCCGGGGCCGACGAGGACGCCGCCCGGCTCGCGGTGGACGAGCTGCTGCGGCTGGAGGCGCCGATCCCGTTCACCGCCCGGGTCACCACCGACCGGGTCGCGCTCGACGGCGGCGTGCTGCCGCCCGGCGCGCGGGTCCTCGCGGTGCTCACCGCCGCCAACCGCGACCCGGAGGTCTTCGCCGACCCGGACGCGCTGCGCCTGGACCGCAGCCCCAACCCGCACCTGGGCTTCGGCGGCGGCCCGCACTTCTGCCTGGCCGCGCCGCTCGTGCGGCAGACCGCCGCGCTGCTGCTGCCGCGCCTGGTCGGCCGGTTCCCGGCGCTGCGCGGCCCGTCGGGTGCGCCCGACTGGGACCAGTGCCTGGTGCCGCGGCGGCTGCGGGCCTTCCCGGTCGACCTCGGGGGCCGGCCGGTCCACGTCGGGGGACGGCCGAACGACCTCGGGGGAGAGCTGTGACCGGGTACGACGTGATCGTGGTGGGCGCCGGGGCGTCCGGCCTGAACTGCGCCCGCCTGCTGTCCCGCTCGGGGCTGCGCGTCGTGGTGCTGGAGGCCAGGGAGCGGCTCGGCGGCCGGATCCACACCTTCCACCCCGCCGACGGCGGTCCGCCGCTGGAGCTCGGCGCCCAGGTGGTGCACGGGGAGCACAACCCGGTGCACGAGCTGGCCGGACCGGACCGGACGGCCGCCGTGCCGCGCCGGGTCACCGCCCGGATCGTCGAGGACGGCGCCCACCGGGAGATGGGCCTGCTGAGCTTCGGCCGCCGGGCGCCCTGGCAGCTGGAGGCCATGCTGCAGCGCGCGCCCGGCGTCACCGGCCTGTCCGTCGGCACCTGGCTGCGGGCCCACGGCAGCACCGGCCCGGAGGCCGCGGCGGCCGGCGAGTGGTTCCGGCAGAACTGGGCCGCCGAGCCGGAGGAGTTGAGCGCCGCCGGCATCGCCGCGGCGCACGCCGGGGACACGGCGGGCGAGGGCGAGTTCGCCGTCGAGGGCGGCTTCGCCCGGCTGCCCGAGCGGCTGGCCGAGGGCCTGGACGTGCGGCTCGGCGTGCCGGTCCGGGAGCTGGCGTACCGGCCCGGGCGGGTCACCGTGGAGACGGGCACCGGGACGGCCGCCGCCCGGGCCGCGGTGCTCACCGTCCCGCCCGCCGCCGTGGGCGGGATCGCCGGGCTGCCCGCCGACAAGCTGACGGCCGCCGCTCAGTTGCCGTCGGGCGACGGCTACTGCGCCGTCGTGACCCTGGACCGGCCCGCCCCCGACACGGTGATCGTCTTCGACGTGGACGGCCGCAGCGGCTTCACCCGCTGCGCCGCCGGCCGCCCCGAGGTGCTGCTCGTCGCCAAGGCCGGCGCCGCCGCCGAACTGCGCGCGGCCGCCGGCGACCGGGCGGCCCTGGCGGCCCTGCTGGCCACCGCGCTGCCCTGGACCGCGGACGCCGCCGTCCTCGGCCTGACCGTCGCCGACTGGGGCCGGGACCGGTACGCCGGTGGTGCGTTCACCGCACCCCGGGCCGGGCTGGAGGACGCCGCCCGGCAGTGGGCGGAGCCGGTGGACGGCACGCTGTTCTTCGCCGGCGAGGCGACCGTGACGGGCGAGCGGCTGCCCTGGGTCCACGGCGCCCTGGAGAGCGGCGAGCGCGCCGCGGAACAAGTCCTCAAGGCCCTTCGACGAACGTGAGTCCGATGTCCGTGCACCACGGCTGGTACCTGCTGGCCTTCCGCTCCGAACTGACCGACGAGATCACCCCGTTGGCGGTCGGCCCGCGCCGCCTGATCGCCGTCCGCGAGGGGGAGCGGGTCCGCGTCCTGGACGCCTCCTGCCCGCACCGCGGCGCCCACCTGGGCTACGGGGGCCGGCGCGAGGGCGACTGCGTGGTCTGCCCGTTCCACGGCAAGCGGATCGGCCTGGGCGACCCGTCCAAGCACTGGTCGGTCGCCGAGCACCGGGTGCTGGAATGGGGCGACGCGCTGTTCGTCCGGCTCTCGGACGACCCGGACGGCGACCGCGGCTTCGAGCGGGCGGTCGCCGGCTGGGCGGGCGAGTACCCCCTGGTCGCGGCCGTCAGCCTGCCGGTGGACGTCCCGTCCGAGTACGTGGTGGAGAACGCCTTCGACCCCGACCACTTCAAGGCCGTCCACGGGGTGCCCGGAAACCAGGGGATGGCCACGCGCGTCGGGGAGGCCGGCGAACTGGTCATCGAGGGCAGGTTCCTGATGCAGACCTCGCCCTGGCAGGACGCCCGCACGCTCGAGGAGATCCGCTGGGAGGCGGTCCGCACCGGCCGCGTCCGGTGGGACTACAAGCCGCGCTTCCACGCCCAGGCGTTCAGCCCCAACGTCGTGGTCACCGAGTTCGGCCCGGAGGCGGAACGGCAGGTGATCGTCACCGGCTCGGTGCCGACGGCGGACGGCGGCTGCGTCGCCCGGGTCGCCATCGGCGTGCGGGAGGACCAGCGGGCCGCGCTGCCCGCCCTGCTCGGCGGCAGCGAGAAGGCGCTCGCCGAGGACAAGGTCGTCTGGGAGCACCTGGACCACGACATGGCGCCGCGCTACGACGCCCGGGACGAGCCGGTGCTCGCCTTCCGTTCCTTCTGCACCGACTTCTCCGGAGGGCGTCATGCCTGAGGGCCTGCACCTGCACCGCCACGGTGACGGCCCCGCCGTCCTCTGGCTCCACGGCTACACGATGGACTCCACCACCTGGCAACCGCTGTGGGACCGCCTCCCCGGCTGGACCCACATCGGCGTCGACCTGCCCGGCCACGGCGGCTCCGCCCCGCTCCCCCCGGGGCTGCCGCTCACCGCCCTGGCCGGGCAGCTGGCCGAGGTGGCGGAGGAGACCGGCGCCCGAAGGCTGGTCGGACTCTCCTTCGGCTCCATGTCGGCCATCCAACTGGCTTTCCAGAAACCCGCGTTGGTCGACCGTCTGGTACTCGCCGCGCCCACCCTGGCCGGTACGCCCAACGAGGACTCGGCCCGCGTCCGCTACCGCCAGCTGATGATGCTCCACCGCATGGTCGGGCCCGGCGAACAGCTCGCCGACCTCTGGATGCAGCCCCCGCCCGACATCTTCACCGGCACCCGGCGCCACCCCGAACTGCGGGCCGCCCTGCGATCGGTGGTCGCCCGGCACAGCTGGGCCGAACTGGGCAACGGCGCGATGGACACCCTCACCGCCCACCGCCACACCGCGGACGACCTGCGCCGCATCACGGCACGGACACTGGTCGTCCTCGGCGACGAGGACATGCCCGCCTTCGTCCGCAACGCCGAACTGCTGCGGGACACCGTCCCCCACTGCCGCCTGGAGACGCTCGCGGAGACCGGCCACCTCCCGCTCCTGGAGCGCCCGGCCACCTGCGCCCCGCTGCTCGCCGCCCACCTGGCCTGAGACCCCACGCGCCTGATTCCCCGCACGCCTGAGACCTCGCACGCCTGAGAAACCACGCATGCCCAGCGGCCCGCCCCCTGCCGGCGCAGGGAGCGGGCCGCTTCGGCGTCGACGCGGGCGGTTACTGGTGCAGGTAGGTGTCGGTGAAGCTGGTGCCGCCGGAGCCGAGCGCACTGGTGCGGGCCTCGTAGACGCCGTTGGCGCTGGGGTAGAGGGCGACCGGGCCGTAGGAGCCGAGGGGACTGCCGTTGACGGTGGCCGACGTGAAGCTCAGGGTGCCGAACTTGGGGTAGGAGCCGGTCGGCGACTCGATGATGACCTCGGCGCTGGTCCGCTGCGCGGAGAGGGACTTGGTGGTGCTGTAGGTCCAGCCGCGCGTGGAGTCGGTCAGCTTGAGGGTGTACCGGCTGCTCCCGGCGTAGGTCACCGAGGCGGTGATGTGGTCGCCCGCGGACACCGGGTACGAGCTGAGGCTCAGGTAGACGGGGCTCGCCGGGTACATCTCGTACCAGGCCTGGTTCACCGGGCTGCCGCTGGAGCAGTCGGTCGCCACCCCGGTCTGCTCGACGGTGGAGGAGCCGTAGCCGTCGATGCCGACCCACGGGGCGTAGAGGTCGTTGGTGGAGTTGCAGACCGCGTTCGGCTCGGTCCAGGACGCCGAGACGGAGGTGAAGCCACTGCCGGTGGCCGCGTAACCACCCCAGTTGTAGCCGTTGGTGTTGTAGCTCAGCGGGCGGAACGACAGTGCCTGAGCGGCCACCGCCGTGGTCGGTACGGCGGGCGCGGCGACGGCGGTGACCGCGGCAGCGAGGGCGGCGACGCGTATCAGGACCTTGCGCATGCTTGCTCCTTCGTGGGGGACGGGCAGGCGGCTCACACGCCGTTCGATCCGTGGGGGTGGCCGTGGCGGCGTGGCAGGAGCAGGATTGCCGACCTGTCATGATCTCAGCAAGGGGAGCGGTGAAAAGGTTGAAGAAGTAATTGCCATGCCGAGCCCAGCACTTGACGTTGCCCGCGGTGGACACCCGTTGTCGAGAAGCGCGAGGAGCGGGAAGTCGGCCCGGCCGACCTCCCGCTCCTCGTCACGAATCCTCAGGTCACCCGCACCGGGCGGACCTCGACGAGGTCGCCGGGGGCCGCGGGCATCCGGCGGGCCCAGGAGACGGCGGTGGCCTCGTCCGGGACGTCGATGACCCAGAGGCCGCCGAGGTGTTCGTGCCCCTCCCGGTACGGGCCGTCGGAGACCGGGGTGTCCGGGCCCGGCACCACCAGCCGGGCGCTGCAGCTGCGCCGCAGGCCGCCGCCGTACCGCACGGTGACGCCGGCCTCGTGCATCTGCCTCCCGAACCGCCCGTGCGCCGCGTCGAGCTCGGCCTCCTCGGCCTCGCTCAGCGCGTTCCAGACCCGCTCGTCGCCGTGAATGAGCAGGGTGTATTCCATGATCCTCAGTTCTCCGTTCGCACCGGCCGGTTGGTGCGCGGCGGCCCGTCGCAGCGACGGACCTCCACCCGGCCCGATTCGCTGACCGGCAGTCTCGCCGCCCAGCTCAGCGCCTCCTCCTCGGAGGGCACCTCGATCACCCAGAGGCCCCCGACCTCCAGGACGCCTTCCGCCGCCCGGGGCTCGCCCTCGGCGGCCGCGGGCCGGGCCAGCCGGGCGCCGTAGACGATCCGCACGCCGGCCTCCGCCAGCTCCCGGCCGAAGGCGCGGTTGGCGGTGAACCTCGCCTCGCGCTCCTCGGGCGTCATGCGGTCCCAGTCGGTCTCCTGGCCGAAGACCAGCAGGGCGTACTCCATGTCCCCTCCCCAGGGTGGAATCGGCTCACATCTGCC
The DNA here is from genome assembly GCF_043202455.1 of Kitasatospora sp. NPDC048194. Classification (NCBI taxonomy): domain Bacteria; kingdom Bacillati; phylum Actinomycetota; class Actinomycetes; order Kitasatosporales; family Streptomycetaceae; genus Kitasatospora; species Kitasatospora sp. NPDC048194. The sequence continues at coordinate 79,155 of NZ_JBIDAK010000003.1, read as the reverse complement.
GGTGCGCGAGCCGGGCGAACAGTCCGTCCCGGTCGGCCAGCAGCTCCTCGTAGCGGCCCTGCTGGACCACCCGGCCCCGGTCCATCACGATGATCCGGTCGGCCTCGGCGACCGTCGACAGCCGGTGGGCGATCACCACCCGGGTGGCGTTGAGCCGGCGGGTGGACTCGGTGACCAGCCGCTGGGTGGGGTTGTCCAGGGCGCTCGTCGCCTCGTCGAAGAAGACGATGCGGGGCCGGGAGACCAGCGCGCGGGCGATCATCAGGCGTTGCCGCTGGCCGCCGCTGAGGGTGCTGGTGCCCTCGGAGAGCACGGTGTTCATGCCCATCGGCATGGCCGCGATGTCCTTGTCGATGCCGGCCATCTCGGCGGCGGCCCAGGCGTCGTCCAGGGTGTGGTTGGTGGAGCCGACGATGTTGGCCTTGATGTCGCCGGCCAGCAGTGCGCCGTTCTGGAGCACCACGCCGCACTGGCGCCGCACCGCGGAGACCTCCAGTTCGCCGAGGTCCTGGCCGTCGTAGAGGACGGTGCCGCTCTCCGGCCGTTCGAAGCCGAGCAGCAGGCGCAGCACGGTGGACTTGCCGCTGCCGGACGGGCCGACGATGGCCACGAACTCACCGGGTTCGATGCTGAGCGTGACGTCCTGCAGGGCCGCCGGGCCGTCCTCGCCGTAGCGGAAGGTGACGTGGCTCAGGCCCAGGCGGCCGGAGAGGTCGCCCGGGTCCGCCTTGCTGTCGTCGACCTCGGGCTTCTCCTCGAGGATCGGCCGCAGCCGCTCCAGCATCGGCACCACGCCGAGTGCGGTGACCGCGGCGGAGGTGAACTGCAGGCTGGAGGCGATCAGCAGGTTGAAGGCGGTGAAGAAGGAGAGGAAGACCGGGATCGGCACGGCGCCGTCCAGCGGGCCGGCGATGACGCCGAAGATCACCACCGAGCAGACCAGCGGGAAGCCCGCGTTGAAGGTGGTGACGGCGTTCTGGATCCGGCGCGAGGAGGCGGCGAGGCCGCGGCCCTTGCCGAGTTCGGCGGCCCACACCCCGAACACCCGGTCCTCGGCCGCGGTGACCCGCAACTTGGGTACGGCGGTCAGCAGTTGGAAGACGCGGGCGGACATGGCCTGCTCGTGCGCGTACAGCTTGCGCTGCCAGCGGACCTCCAGCCGCCCGGCGGCCAGGCCGACGCCGACGCCGACCAGCACCAGCAGGGTGGCGAGGCCGGCCAGCCGCAGGTCGTAGAAGAAGACCAGCACGAGGTTGGCCAGACCGGTGAGCAGCCCGAGGGTCGCCGTGGTCATCATCCCGGACAGGGTCTCCTGGGCGGCGCTGACGCCGAGCACCGTGGTGCCGAGCTCGCCGGTGGAGTAGTTGGCGAAGAACGGCGCGGGCAGCGACAGCAGCCTGGTCCAGACGCCGACCTGCATCGCGGCGGTGGAACGGCTCTCGATCCGCAGCACCGCGATGTTCTGCACGATGGACAGGGCGGCCACCGCCATCGCGGAGCCGATCACCACCAGGGCGCCTTCGGTGATCAGGTTGCGCTGGGCGTGGGCGACGAAGGTGCCGAGCACCTCGCCGGTCATCACCGGGACGAGCAGGCCGATCAGCGCGACCAGGGCGGCCATGCCGGTGAACATCCACAGGTCCTGCCGGTTGTTGCGCAGGCCGAAGCGGAGCAGCCCGGCGACGGAGCGGACGGTCGGCGGCAGCGGCCGGTACAGCACGGTGGCCTTGTTCTGCAGTTCGGCGGCCAGCTCCCGGGTCAGCGGGGTGACCTTGCCGCCCTCGGCGAGGACGTAGCCGTTGCCCAGCGGGAGCAGGGCGACGGGGGCGCCGGCCTTGCGGTAGCCGACCATCGCGCCGAGGTCGTTGCGCCACCAGGCGCCGTCCAGCCGGACGGAGCGGGTGCGCACGTTGGAGGCGAGCGCGATCGCCTGGAGCCGGTCCAGTCGGCGGTCGTGGCCGTTCCCGGCGACCGGGGCGGTGACGGTGAAGCCCTCGTGCGCGGCGACCAGCCGGGCGGCGGCGAGGGTCGGTTCGTCGCCGGTGGCGTCGCCGATCCGCAGCCGGGAGGCGGTGTCGCGCAGGATGGTCTCGAAGCCGCGCGCGGAGTGGGCGAGGGTCCCGGCGTCGCGTTCGCGGCGGGTGGTGATGAGTTCGGTCTCGGTGCTGCGGCGGGCCTCGATCCGGCGGTCGACGGCGTCCAGCAGGCGTCCGCAGTGGGCGGCGAGGCGCTCCCAGAGGCCGCCCTCGTCGAGCAGTGCGCGCGGGGAGCGGGCCCGGACGACGGCCGGTCCGGCCGCGACCAGCCAGTCCCGTTCGGTCAGGCAGATCTCGGCGCCCTCGGTGAGTTCCCCCGCCGCCCCCTCGGGGGCCTCGACGGCGCCCTCCTCGATCCGCACCCACTGGAGGCCGTCCACCGAGCGCAGCGCCTGGCCGCGCTTCAGGGCGGTCGGCCCGGCGGGGTCGAGCGGGGTGAACTCGCGCGGCGGCAGGGTGTCGCGCAGGGCGCCGGCGAGCGCGGTGAGGCCGCGGCCGAGTCCGGCGAGGAACTGGTCCGCGGCGAGCTGCTGTTCGCCCTCGGGCAGGGCCCGGACGGCGGCGCCGGCCGCGGTGCCGCACTCCCGGCCGCGGGCGGACAGGCCCTCGACCCAGGAGGTGGCGAGGTAGGACAGCTCCGCGCCGAGCACCGGACGGGCGACGATGCCGCGCCGCGGGCCGGCGGCCGCCCCGGGCACCAGGGTGCCCGCCTCGATCCGGCAGAGGAAGTGCCAACGGCCTTGCGGCGCACCGGAGTCGAGCCGGACGGCGAACAGGTCGACGGCGCCCGAGCGGACCAGCAGCATCTGTCCGGGGTCGTCCAGCACGAGGTAGCGGTCGGTGAGCGGATCGACCGGTTCGGCGGCCTCGGTGAAGAACGGCGAGAAGACTTCCACGGCCAGGCTCACAGTTCGTCCTCCTCCTCGCGGCGCGCCGACTCGATGAGCGCGGTGTAGTGCCCGCCGAGCGCCAACAGCTCGTCGTGGGTGCCGCGTTCGACGATGGCGCCCTGGTCCAGCACGATGATCTCGTCGGCGTCGCGGACGGTGGAGAGGCGGTGCGCGATGATCAGGCAGGCGCAGCCGCGGCGGCGCAGGTTGTCCATGATCACGCGCTCGGTCTCCGGGTCGAGCGCGCTGGTGGCCTCGTCCAGCACCAGCAGGGTCGGCTCGGTGGCCAGGGCCCGGGCCAGCTCCAGCCGTTGGCGCTGCCCACCGCTGAAGTTGCGGCCGCCCTCCAGGACCGGGCTGTGGATGCCGCCGGGCCGGGTCATCACGGTGTCGAAGACGGCGGCGTCGCGCAGCGCGGCGGTGACGGCCTCGTCCGGGACGTCGTCGTTCCAGAGCGTGAGGTTGTCCCGGACGGTGCCCTCGAACAGCGAGATGTCCTGGTCCACGTAGGCGAGGGAGGCGGCCAGCACCGTGCGGGAGATCTCCTCGCGCGGGCGCCCGTCCAGCAGGATCCGGCCGGACCACGGGGTGTAGAGGCCGGTGAGCAGCCGGCCCAGGGTGGACTTGCCGCTGCCGGAGCCGCCGACGACGGCGATCCGGCGGCCGGGGACGACGGTGAGGCTGAGGTCCTTGATGATCGGCTCGGAGAGCGGGCTGTAGCCGAAGCTGACGTCCTCGAACTCCAGGTTGCCGTCCAGCTTGGGGCCGGCCGGCGGCTCGGGCCTGGCGAAGGCGGCGGCCACCGGGTAGCGCTCGACGTCGTACAGCCGCTTGATGTCGGCGGTGACGTCCTGGAGCCGGCCGCCCAGGTTGGTGAGCTGGGTGACGGGGCGGCTGAGCGCGGCCAGCAGGGTCTGGAAGGAGACCAGGATGCCGACGCTCATCGCGCCGTCCACCACCCGCTGGCCGCCGACCAGCAGGATCAGCCCGCTGTTGAGCGCGGCCAGCATCGGCGGCACGACGGTGAGCACGGCGCTGGGGATGCCCAGCTTCTGCTTGGCGGTGACGACCTTTGCCAGGAAGCCGGCCCAACGGCTGAAGGCGTCCTGCTCGGCGCCGGTGGCCTTGACGGTCTCGATCAGCGCGAGCGTGGTGAAGGTGGTCGCGGTGAGGTTGCCGCGGTCGGTGCGCAGCGCGGCGACGGCGTCGGTGCGGGCCCGGGCGACGGCCTGCAGCACGACCACGTTGAGCAGCGCCATGCCGACGCCGACCACGCCGAGCAGGATGTCGTAGCGGATCAGCACGGCCGCGTAGAACAGCACCAGGCCGAGGTTGATCACGGTGAGCGCGAGGTCGCGGGAGAGGATCTCGGCGACGACGTCGTTGCCGGACACCCGCTTGGCCACCTCGGCCGGGCGGCGCTGCAGGAAGAAGTCGACCGGCAGCCGCAGCAGGTGCCGGAAGAACCGGGCGGAGCTGACCAGCCCCATCCGGATCTCGATCCGCAGCAGGTAGTGCCGTTGGACGGAGGTCAGCACGAACACCACCACGGCGGTGGCGGCCATGGCGGCCAGCAGCGGGAGGAGGTAGCCGCTCCCGCTGCCGGCCAGGACCCGGTCGATGAACACCCGGGTGTACGCGGGGATCGCGATGCCGGGCAGGACCAGCAGCAGGCTGGCGAGCAGCACCAGCGGCATGGCTCGTCCGGTGGGCAGGCGCCGCTCCAGCAGGGCGCGGCCGACGCCGCCGCGGTCGCCGCCGGGCCGGAAGTCGGGGCCCTTCTCGAAGGAGAGCACGATGCCGGTGAAGCCGGAGTCGAACTCGTCCCACTCCATCAGGCGCGGGCCGCTGGCCGGGTCGTTGACGGCGACGACGGTGCGGCCGTACCGGGTGCGGATGCCCTCGACGACCATGAAGTGCTGGAAGGCCCAGAAGATGATCACGGGGCCGTCGAGGTCGCGGAGGTTCTCGGCCTCGGTCTGGTAGCCGCGTGCCTTGAGCCCGTACGTCCGGGCGGCGTTGAGCAGGGTGGAGGCGCGGGCGCCGTCGCGGGAGACGCCGCAGACGCCGCGCAGGTCCTCCAGCGGCACCCAGCGGCCGTGGTAGGCGAGGATCATGGCGAGGCTGGCGGCGCCGCACTCCACCGACTCCATCTGCAGGACGGTCGGAACGACGTGCCGCCAGCGCCGCGGCGCGGCCGCCCGGGTGGGGCGGCCGCGGCGGCGCTTCTTCTCGGCCGGTCCGGGTTCCGGAGCGGTCGCCCGGGCGGTCTCCGGGATCGTGGCTGTCATCGGAGCCCCCCTCAGCGGCCGAGGATCAGGTTGAACGGCGTCTGCTTGCCCACGTTGATCGTGGCGGTGACGGCGACCTGGGTGCCGAGCGGGTTCGGCGGCCCGCTCTGCGAGGTCCAGGAGTAGCCGGTCGGGGTGTTCGGGTCGGGCGTCAGCTCGACGACGACCAGCCGGGGCGCCTCCTTGCCGAGGAAGCGCTGGGCGGCGAGCTCGCCGCCCACGAGGCCGGAGACGGCCTCCTTGGTGAGCGCGTACGGGCTGACCGAGCTGACGGTGCCGCGCAGCAGGCCGAAGGCGCCGGCCGGGGTGGTGGACACGTTGAGGTCCACCTGGTCGCCCGGCTCGAGCCCGACGGTGCGGGTGGCGGGCACGAAGACCATCGCGACCACGCCCTCCTGGGGGTCGTCGATCCGCTCGACCGACACCACCGGCGAGCCGGGGGAGACCACCTGGCCGTCGGTGACCGACAGGCCGACCACCCGCCCGCCGAACGGGCTGGTGATCTCCCGGCTGCGGCCCTCGGCGTCCTCCACCCGGGCCACCGACTGGCCCTGCTTGACCTGGTCGGAGGGCTTGGCGAGCACGGTGCGCACCATGCCGCCGTACGGGCTCTGGATCATCGCGGTGCCGTGCGGGCGGGTGAGCAGCCCGGGGGCGTCCACGGTGATCGGGATGTTCCCGGCGAAGGTCCACAGCAGCGCCGCCGCCATGGTGATCATCACGACGAACAGGGCGATCCAACCCCGCGGCGCGGCGAGCAGGGTGGGCGAGTCGAGCTCGTCCGGCTCGCGCATCCGCTGCAGGGCCTTGAAACGGAACTTCATCGTCTGGCTTCTCTCCGTGGAACGCCGACGTCCTGGCGCAGCGTCGGGGGCCGGCTGCCGACGACCAGCTCGCCGACGCTGCCCTCGGTGAAGTAGTCGAGGCCGCTGGCCGCGGCGAAGTCGGCCGCGTCGCCGCCGCCGAGGCCGCAGACCGCGAGGTCCATGGCGGTGCCGACCAGGTAGAGGGTCTGGTAGAGGGCGCCGACGTGCTTGAGGATCAGCGGGTAGGCGACCGTCTCGTACTTCCACATCACCCGGCCGAAGCGCGCGGTGACCAGCAGCACCACCTGGGGGTCGCTCGGCATCAGGCTGGACTCGCGGGCGTTCTTCACGAGTTGGGCGGTCGCCGCGCTGGGCGCGCTGACCAGCTCCAGTTCGTGCCGGTCGGTCGCGTAGTGCCACAGGCCCGGCTCCAGCCCGGCGCAGGAGGTCACCAGCGGGTACACCTCCAGCTCGTGCACCGCGCCGCCGCTCGGGTACGGCCGGTCGGCCAGCTCCTGGCCGTCGCCGCCGGTGAAGGTCTGCCGCCGGCGCATGCTGCGGTAGAGCAGCTCGCCGAGCTGCTCCAGCGTGATCGGCGCCTGCTCGTCGTGGTCGCGCACCGATCGGCGCTGCTCCAGCACCTCGGTGAACGGCCGGTCGGTGCGGGCGAGTTCGTCGAGGTCCGGGACGGGCAGGGCGACCTTCTCGCCCGGGAAGGGCGCCGGTGAGGCCGGCTCCGGGGCGAAGCGGTCGCCGAACCGGTAGGTGCCGCCGTACCCGGCGACGGAGGTCGGCCGGCGGGTGCGGGAGTGGAACGCGAGGTCGGCGGCCTGCCACTGGGCGAAGCGCTGCTCCTCGGCCTCCGGCTCCGCGCCGGGCGCGCCGTACGCCAGCAGCCCGGCCGCGGCGAACAGCCGCAGGGTCTGCCGGACGGCGTCCAGCGGCAGGCCGCCGGGCAGTTGGGCGAGCGCGGCGGGGCTGGTCCAGCCGGCCAGCGCGGCCAGCAGGCCGGCGGCCCGGGTGGTCAGCTGGACGGCCAGCGGGCTGCCGGGGGCGCGCACCAGCAGGGCGCCGTCCTCGACCGCGGCGGAGGCGAAGCGGGACAGCTTCACCTGCCCGGTCGGGTCCGGGGTGGGCCCCGGCTCGGCGGCTCCCCGGCCGATCGGCCGCAGCCGGGCCAGCGGCTCGTCCGCGGTGCCGGTCACCAGGTGGACGGAGTGCTCCAGCAGCCCGGCCGTCCCGAGCCGGCGCCGGGTCAGCTGCCAGCGCAGCAGGCCGGCGTCGCCGTCCCGGGCCGCGACCAGGGCGGCCAGCTCCTCCTCGGTCTGCTCCCCGGCGGCCAGCGCGGCGACGGCCTCCAGGGCGCCGGGCGCGAGGTCGGGCAGGTTCAGCGCGCCGACCGGCGCGGTCAGCCGGACGGCCTTGGGGCCGAGCGGGGCGAACGCGCCGTCGGGGCGCAGCCGCAGCCGGCGCACCGTACGGGCGGCCGCGGCCAGGTGGATGCCGTCGGGGCCGGTGGTCGCGGTGGACCCCGCGGCTCCGGCGGTTCCGGCGGTTCCGGCGGCTACGACGCTCCCGGCGCTCGCGGTGGCCCCGGCGGTTCCGACGGTTCCGGTGGTCTCGGTGGTCTCGGTGGTCATGGCGTCAGTACCCGGCCGTTCTAGAAGAAGACGTTCTTCGGGTTGAGCTGCTCCTCGGTGTGCGGAGCGGCCAGCCGGCCCATCCGCACCGGCACGTCGTACAGCCGGCCGGGGGCCAGCCGGCGCCAGAAGTGGCGCATGCCGGGGGCGATCACCTTGACCACGGCGAGGTCGAGGTCGGGGCGGCTCTGGTCGAGCACGATCACCTCGACGCCGGCCCGGGCGGCGCGCTCGACGCAGTCCCGGACGTGCCCGGCCAGGTCGTCACCGGTGAGCGGCGCGAAGTCGGCCAGGGTGCTGGCGGGCTGCGCGCGGTCGGGCAGCAGCCAGGGCTCCCCGGCGACCGTCGCCGTCCGGCACCACTCCAGGGTCTCCAGGTCGTCGGTGCGGTAGAGGGTGTTGCCGTCCTCGTCGCGGCGGTCCACGAACGGCAGGAACTGGTTGACCTCGGTCAGCGCGCGGATCGCGGCGATCTTCGGGTCCGGGTGGGCGCCGAAGCCGACCATGATGTCCTCGACCTCGTGCTTGCGCCGGGACACCGCGGCGAACACCGGCACGCCGAGGTCGGAGGTGAGGTCCAGCACCCACAGCTCGCGGTCCACCGAGGCGTAGAAGGCGCGCATGGTGTCCACGTACGGGTCGTTCAGCGAGTCGAGGTCGAACTCGGGCTGGGCGAGCCGGTTGTACCACCACAGGGCGACCGCGTCGCGCTCGACGACCTCGCAGAAGCCCTGGAGGATCGCCTCCTCCAGGGTGTTGCCGCTGGCGCAGCCGTTGGAGTCGCCGACGCAGTAGAAGTGCTGCTGGAGGTCCGGGTGGCCGTACCACGCGTAGCCGGAGGGGACGAGCCGCTCCTCGTCGTGGGTGAGCGACCAGGCGCGCGACCAGTCCAGCTCGGCGTCGACCGGGAACGGGTCGGGCACCAGGTGCAGCCGGTGCTTGGGGTCGGCGTTCCACTCGGCGCGGCCGGCGAACTGGGCCTCGGAGAACTGCAGCAGGGTGTCCATGTGGACGGCGACGGCCGGGTCGAGGTCGCGGTAGGCGGCGCGGACGACGGGCTCCTCGCCGCGCCAGACCGCCGAGTAGCGCTCGATGGCCTCGCAGATCGCACTGACCTTGGCCTGGATCTCGGAGCGGCCCTTGCCGCCGCTCTGGCCGCGCATGTTGCGGCGCAGCAGGTCCATGTTGTCGTTGACCATGGCGAAGTTGTGGCCGGCGGTGAAGCTGTAGGTGATGCCGTTGCCGGTGTCCTCGTGCGCGCCGAGGCGGGTGATCGCGCCCAGGTGGGGGCTGATGTGGTGCTTCAGCCGGTCGTAGGTGACCTGCGGGGCCTGGACGCGGTAGCCGCCGTCGGTGGTGTGCCGGGCGGGGCTGGGCTGGAGCACGACCTTGGGGCTGCGCTCGGTGAGCAGCGCCGGGTCGCCGCAGCTGGGGCACTGGGGCTGGCGGACCAGGGTGTGCTCGGTGGTCTGCAGGGTGTTGAGGTCGAGGGTGACCATCGTGCCGGACAGCGCGGAGCAGCAGCCGTCGGCCAGGATGCGGGCGGTCTCGGTGGCCAGCAGCTGGGCGGCCATCGCCGGGCCGGCCGGGATCGCGGCGCGCATCGGGTGCAGCGGCACGGTCTCGCCGCGCTTGCCGGCCAGGTAGCGCTCGACCTGCCGGTTGCCGCTGATCCGCTGGGCGAGGCAGGTCCAGCAGCCGGTCTCGCCGGGGCGCAGCAGCGGGCCGAGCCAGGGGGAGGTGCCGGTGGGCTTGGCGAGCAGCCAGGGGCGGCCGTCGGCCAGCCGGGCGGTGTTCAGCCGGTCCAGGGCGGGGGCCAGGTAGTCGTCGGTCAGCGCGATCACCAGGGTGTCCGGACCGGCGGCGACCGCCGCGTCCTCGGTGACGGCGCGGGCCCGCAGGCCGGTGCCGGCCAGCGCGTCGACCAGCGGGGCGGCCTCGGCGGCGCCGAGGGCCAGCACCAGCAGCTCGGTGGCCCGGGCGGCCTCGAGGGCGACGGCCGGGTCGACGCCCTGGGCGTCCCAGTAGGCGAGCACGTGGTCGGGCAGGTCGGGCCGGCCCTCGGCGAGGTGCCCGGCCGCCTCGTAGCGGCGCAGCGCGGTCAGCGCCTGGCCGAGCGGGACCTCGGTGGCCAGCTCCTGGAGGATCTCGGCGACGGTGCGCCGTCCGTCCAGGTAGGGCAGGAGGCGCACCGCGGCGGCTCCCGGGACGAGGTAGTCCTGCCCCTCTCCGAGCAGGAAGACCTTTTCTCCCACCGTCTCGGTGAGGAAATGGGCCTTGAGCCGCGGACGCTCCATAAGTCATCCCCCTGGGTTCACAAGTTCGTTGCGAATATTCGAACACGGCGTCAAAAGAGATGTACATACTGCATATTCGGCAACGCGGTGGAGTTACGCATCGCGCGGAATTACGTATTCCGGGCCGCCGGTACGTAGGGCCGTACGTATTCGCCCCGAGCGTTGACACGCGGGTGGGGAGGGCGATACTTGTGTGTCCGCGGGAAGGTGTCGACGGGGGGTTGCGGTGCCGACTGGAGTTTTGCTGCACCGGGAAACGGAGCTGGCCGAGCTGGCCCGGGCGGTGGCCGGCGCGGCGGCCGGGCGGGCCGCGGTCGTGCTGGTCAGGGGCTCGCGGGGGATCGGGAAGAGCGCGCTGCTGCGGGCCGCGCTGGCGCGAATACCGGGCGAGGCGGTGGTGCTGCGGGCCCGATGTCACGACAACGAGCGGGACTTTCCGTACGGTGTGGTGCGTCAGCTCTTCGACCCCTTCATGCGCATGACAAACGGCCGGGCGGCCACCGCGCAATTCCCCGGTGAATCGCCCGGAGAATTCCTCGCGGAAGCCCTCCCGGCGGACACCGAAAACGCCGGGAACGGGCGCGAGCGGATCCTGAACAGCCTTTTCCACGCGGCCCGTTCACTCACCTCCCGGACCCCGGTGGTGATGGCCGTGGACGATCTCCACCTGGCCGACGAGGAGTCCCGCCAGTGGTTCTCCTACCTCGCCCGCCGCCTCGACGGCCTGCCCGTCCTCCTGCTCGCCACCACCGCCGACGAGGCCGAGGACCCGCTGGCCGCCGAACTCGGCGCCCTCGGCCACGCCCGCACCCTCACCCCCGGCCCGCTCTGCGACAGCTGCGTGGCCGAACGGGTCGCCGAGGAGTTCGACGCACCGGTCGACCCTGAGCTGGCCGCCGTCTGCCACAACCTCTCCCGCGGCAACCCGCTGGTGCTGGAGGAACTGACCGCCCGCCTGGTCGCCGCCCGGGTCTCGGCCGGCTCCCCCGACCTCGCCACCGTGCTGCGGATCGGCGCCGGCACCCTCGCCGACACCACCCTCAGCTGGCTGCGGCGCAGCCACCCCGGGGCCGCCGAACTGCTCACCGCCCTCGCCGTGCTCGGCGCCGACGCCGACCTCGCCACCGCCGCCCTGCTCACCGGCCAGGGCGAACTGCTCGCCGACGACGCGCGCGAGGCGCTGCGCCGCACCGACCTGATCGAACCCGGGCCGCCCGAGACCTTCCGGCACGAGCTGGTCCGCACCGCCGTCCTCGCCCGCACCGACCCGCGCGTCCTGGTCGCCCTGCACGAGCGGGCCGCCGCCCTTCTGGTGCGGCTGGGCGCCCCGGCCGCCCGCACCGCCGAACACCTGATGTCCTCCGGCACCACCGGCCTGGACTGGGCCGTCCCGGTGCTGCGCACCGCCGCCCGGGAGGCCGCCGCCGACGGCCACTGGGACGACGCCGCCCGCTACCTGCAGCGCGCCCTCGCCGACGCTTCCGACCCCGCGCTGGTCCGCTCGCTCACCGGGCAGCTCGGCGCCGTCGAGCTCCACCGCGACGTGGCCGCCGCCGCCCGCTGCGCCGCCGGACTCGCCGAGTCCGCCGACCCGCTCGAACGGGCCCGGCTGCTGCGGCCGTTCGCCGGCCCGGTGCTCGCCCTCGACGCGGCCGGCGCCGCCGCCGTTCCCTTCGCGGAGGCCGCCGGGGCCCTCGCGGCCGCCCCCGAGCCCCCCGCCGACCTGCTGCTGCCGCTCGCCGCACAGACCCTGCTGACCGGCCGGCGCACCGCCCTGCGGCCCGCGCTCGCCGCGCTGCGCCGCCACCCTGCGGAACCCGCCGCACCCGCCATGCTCGGCGCGCTGGCCGCTTCGGCCGCCGCCGGGGGCCTGCCCCGCGCGGCGGTACGGCTGGCGGCGCGCTGCGTGCGCCGGGTCTCGCCCGCCGAAGCCGGGCCGGAGGTGCTCGGCGCCGCGATGGCCTACGCCTGGACCGGACGGCTGGACGAGGCCGCCGCCTGGGCGGCCCGCGCCGTCCGCTCCGCCCAGCGCTGGAACCACCGCGGCGAACTCGCCCTCGCCCTGCTGGCCCGTTCCGACATCGCCCACCGCCAGGGCCGGCTGGACGCCGCGCTCGCCGATGCCGAGCTGGCTGCCGAACTGGCCCGGCAGGTCCGGGCGGAGGAACTGGCGGGTGCCGCCAAGGCGCTGGTGGTGCGCGCCCGGCTGCGCCGCGGCCTGCCGGTGGAGGCCGCCGGACCGGCGGTCGCCGAACTGGCCGCGGTCGACCTGCCCGCCGAGGCCCACCCGCTGCTGCGCGCGGTGGTGCTGGAGGCCCGCGGCCTGGTCGCCGCCCACCGCGGCGACCACCAGCAGGCGTTGCGGCTCTTCCTGGAGTGCGGGCACCAGCTGGCCGCCCGGGGCGTCGCCAACCCGGCCTGCGTGCCCTGGCGCACCCACGCGGCGCAGGCCTACCAGGCGCTCGGCGAGCACGCCGCCGCCCGGACCATCGCCGCCGACCCGCTGCCCGGCGGCGACGCCCGGCCGCGCCCGGCCGAGGAACGCAGCGGCCCGGCCATCGGCACCCGGGACGCCGGGCCGGTCCGGCTGACCCCGAGCGAGCGCCGGGTCACCGAACTGGTGCTGCAGGGCCTGAGCAACCTGGAGGTCGCCGAACGGCTGTGCCTCAGCAAGCGCACCGTGGACACCCACCTGGGCCGGATCTACCGCAAGCTGGCGATCAAGGGCAGGCCCGAACTCGGCGCCGCCGTCAAGGCCCTGTGACCCGCGGCGGCTGTGCGGGCAGCACGCCGGACCCTGCGACCGGCGGCGGCCACGCGGGCAGCACGCCGAACTCCGCGCCCCACGGCGGCTACGCGGGCAGCACGCCGAACTCCGCGCCCCACGGGTCGCGCAGCACCGGCGGCTGCTCCCGGCCCGGCCGGACCAGCCGGGCGCCCAGCTCCACCGCCCGGCGCACGGCGTCCACCGGGTCGGCCGCGCCGAAGGCCGGCAGCCAGAGCGGACGGCCCTGGTCGCTCACCACCACCCGGGCGTGGGCGACGCCGTCCAGCTCGAACCCCCCGTCCGGGGCGAGCCGGTAGCCGAACATGGCGCCGTAGAAGGACTCGGCGCGCGAGGCGTCCGGCACCCGCAGCTCGTGGCCGCAGATCGCGCCCGGCTCGTCGGCCAGCACCACCCCCTCGGCCCGGCGGCCCTCCCAGAAGCCGACCGTGACCTCCGACGGGTCGACGGCGAGGAACAGCCGGCCGTTGTCCCCGGCGGGCACCGGCGGCATCACCACGCGCCCGCCCAGCCGGCCGACCTGCGCACAGCTGTCGTCCGCGTCCTTGGTCGCCAGGTAGACGTTCCAGGAGGCCTGCGGCGGCAGCCCCGCCGGGGCGGCGCCGAAGCCGCCGATGACCTCTCCGCGCAGCACCGCCAGCTGGTAGTCCGGTGACTCGGTGACGAACTCCCAGCCGAGCAGCGCCGAGTAGAACTCCCGGCTGCCGCTCAGATCGGGAGTGATGCAGTCAGCCCAGCACGGTGCGCCGATGGCATAGCGGGTACGTCGAGGCACGACTCGTCCTTCTCCTTGGTCATTGCGTGATCGATCAGACCCGCCGCCTCCTCCGCCCCGCTCACGCCGGGCAGGTAGAGGCAGTGGGTCGGCGCCCCGGCGAGCAGCCCGGCGGACCCGGCCGGCCAGGTCTGGGCAGTGAACTCCCATCGTGCCAGCCGGACTTCCTCGTCGGCACTGCGACACAGCCGGACCAGCGCGGGCGGGGCGAGCCGGGCGCGCACCGGCACCGTCGGGCCGAGGCACTCCGGACGCACCTGCAGCACCTCGCCGCCGACCGGCGAGGTGACGGTGCGCCACATCCCCTCCGGCAGCCCGGTACCGCGCAGCCGGGCGGCGGCCGGGCCGCGCGCCTCCAGCGGCGCGAGGTAGGGCAGTGCGTGCCCGGTGCGGCGGTCCAGGACCAGCAGCCGTCCGGAGACGAACTCCCAGGAGCGCTGGGCCAGTGCGGCGCCCACGTTGGCCTGTTCCGCGTACGGACCGCCGACCAGCGCGACGGTGGCGCCGCCCTTCGCCAGCACCACCGCCCGGGCCAGGCAGAACCGGTCCTGCAGGGCCGCGAACGGCGGCACCGCCGGGGGTACGTTGCCCCAGCCCCGAAAGGCCCGGCGCAGCAATGGCGTGCCGTCGCTGCGCCGCACCAGGAAATCGGCGGGCGCGTCCCTTCCCGGGGTGCACGAGAATTCCACCCGCAGGTGGTCGGGGTCCCGGGAAATCCCGGTGAGGTGCGGCCCGAATTGGAACGAGATCTCGTCGCGGTCGGCCTGGACGAGGGCGATCTCGATGCCGAAGAAGTCCAGCACAATCGGCTCGATAACCGGCACTGTCGCTCCTGACAGGTTTGTTGCACATTCAAATTGTGAGGGCGGCCCGCAGTTCCCTCCGGCCGCGGCCGCCCGGGTGGGGCGGCGCGGCCGGGAGGTCCCCGTCACGGCCCGTCGCGGCCCGTCCGGCACCGCCGGAAGCGGGCCGAGGAGGGGCCGGGAACGGGGCCGGGAACGGACGGCGGTCGCCGGTGCCTCCGTCACCGGCCGGCCGGACTGCCCGGCGGCCGGCCGTGGTGAGGAGACGTCAGATGCCGTCGCGGCGGGCGGAGGTCAGCCCCAGCGCCAGTCGGCAGGGGCGGCCGCTCCGGTCAGCATGAGCAGTTGCGACTCGCGGATCTGGCTGGAGAGGCTGCCGGCGAAGTGGTGCACCGCACCGGGGACCGAGACGGTGGCGCCGGCGGCGGGCGCGGAGCCCGCCGCAGCGTGCGCGGACCCGGCCAGGACGCCGCAGGCGACGGCCAGCGCGGCCGCGGCGGTACAGGCGAACTTACGGCAGGAAAGCAGCATGACATCCCCCAGGACATGTGTTTCGGAAGCGGGCGCCGGCCATTTCCACGACCTCGTCGGTCGACCGTCGGTGATGACGGTGCGTGGTCATCGGCGGGCCCGTCGGGGAAGCTCGCGGCTCCCCGACAACGGAAAGTCTGGAGGACGTCGAGGGGTATCGGAAGGTGTTCGGGGCGGCAGGAAGATCGCCGTGGCACCTTGGTGCCATTACCTTCCCTTGACCTCGTTTGCGGTGGGCCTCTCCGGGGACGGAAACGGAGCGTCACCGCGGTTGTCTCGACCATCCCGCCCTGGCATGATCGGGCCCGGACTTGTCCGCCGAAGTGCGGGAATCGGGACACGCTGCGGGGGGTGTTGCGCCGATGATGCGGGGGATCGACGACTCCGCGCAGGCGGTCTACCGGTTGATGCTGACGGACCATCAACTGCCTGCCGAGGGGCTGGCCGAGAAGCTCGGTCTGACCGAGCAGCAGGTCCGAGCGGCCCTCGACCAGCTCGCCGACCTCCGCCTGCTCCGCCCCTGCGAGGACGTCCCCGGCGAACCGCCGGGCGGCCTGCGGCCGGTCGACCCGAGGGTCGGACTGCCCGCCCTGCTGCGGTACTACGAATCGGTGCAACAACAGGCCCAGCTGGAATTCGAGCAGCGCCAGGCCGAGATCACCAGCATGCTCGCGCAGTTCCGCGACGAGTCCGCGAACGAGGACGCCAGGCTGGAACGGCTGATCGGCATGGCCACCGTGCAGGCGCGGATGGAGGAACTGGTCGGCTCCGTCCGCGAGGAACTGCTCACCTTCAGCCCCGGCGGCGCCCAGTCCGCCGCCTCCCTCCAGGCCAGCCGCCCCGACAACGAGGCGCTGCTCGCCCGGGGCGTGACCATGCGCACCGTCTACCTGGACTCGGTCCGCAAGGACCGGGCCACCGTCCAGCACGCCGAGTGGCTGACCGGCCTGGGCTGCGAGGTGCGGACGGTGCCCGCGCTGCCGCTGCGGATGCTGGTCATCGACCGGCGGGTCGCGCTGGTCCCGATCGACCCGGCGAACACCCTCAAGGGCGCGGTCCAGATCTCCTCCCCGGGCGTGCTCACCGCCCTGGTCTCCCTGTTCGAGCAGACCTGGTCCGACGCGACGCCCTTCGGAGCCCCGCGCGAGCGCGACGAGCAGGGCCTCACCCGCCAGGAACAGGAACTCCTCCGCCTGCTCGGCCAGGGCTACACCGACGAGGCGGCCGGCAAGCACCTCGGCCTCTCCCTGCGCACCGCCCGCCGCATGATGGCCGACCTGATGGACCGCCTCGGCGCCCGCAGCCGCTTCGAGGCCGGCCTGCTGGCCGGCCGCCGCGGCTGGTTGTAGCACCCGGTAGACCCGCGCACCCTCCGTGACGGCGGCCGCGCGCGGTGGACGCCCGGCCGTCCCGGGGCCCATCCGAATCGGACGGTTTCAGGCGTTATGTCGGGGAGGCGCCCTGTGCCCCCGGGGTCGTAGGTGTACCTGAGGACCGTGATCGCCTTTGCTCTCAATATGATCGGAAGCCACGATGGTCGGTCTCTACCGACTGTCGTACGTGCAACCCGGGAGAGGCCTCGTCCGTCTCTTCTGTGTGCGGTGCGCCAGATCGTCCGGGGCGTCGCTTCCGTCGGTGAAAGGTACGCGCATGTCAGGTCGGAGGGGCGAGAGCCCGGCTCGGGGCGAGGACGTGCCCACGACGGAAGACGCGTCGGGCACGGTCCCCGGGCCCCGCAGCGGCGGCCGGGCGGAGGCTCGCCGAGCCGCGCAGGGCAAGGGCGGCCGGGCGGACGCCCGGGCGGGCGCCACGACTGGCGGACGGGCGGCTGCGCGCAGGAACGCCAAGCCCAAGAAGAACGTGAAGAAGATCGTCGCCTGGTCGGCGGCCGGGGTGCTGGTGCTGATCGCGGGTGCCGGCGGCGCGATCTACTTCAAGCTGAACGCCAACATCAAGTCCTTCGACGCGGACGCGATCGCCACCGACCGCCCGCCGGAGTCCAAGGCCGACGCGGACGGCAACAAGCCGGTCAACCTGCTGCTGATCGGCTCCGACAGCCGGGGTGGCAACAACTCCGACCTCGGCGGTGGCGAGGACGGCGGCGCCCGCTCGGACACCACGATCCTGCTGCACGTCTACGCCGACCACAAGCACGCCGTGGGCATCTCGATCCCGCGCAACGCGGTGGTCCAGATACCGTCCTGCAAGCTGCCCAACGGCAAGTGGACCAAGGGCGGCAGCGACCTGTTCAACGCCGCCTTCTCGGTCGGCGGCACCGACAACGGCAACCCGGCCTGCACCCAGAACACGGTGGAGAAGCTCACCGGCATCCGGGTCGACCACACCATCGTGGTCGACTTCAACGGCTTCGCCGCGATGACCAAGGCCGTCAACGGCGTCGACGTCTGCCTGCCGAAGCCGATCTACGAGGGCGACATCAACCCCAACCTGAAGAAGAAGGGCGACCTCGTCCTCCCGCAGGGCAAGCAGACCGTGGACGGCCAGAAGGCGCTCGACTACGTGCGGCTGCGGCACGGCATCGGCGACGGCTCCGACATCGGCCGGATGAAGCGCCAGCAGGCCTTCATGAGTTCGCTCGCCACGAAGATGAAGAAGGACGGGCTGAACCCCACCAACCTGCTGCCGCTGGCCGACGCCGCGACCAAGTCGCTGACCGTGGACCCGGGGTTGGACTCCGCGGACAAGCTGCTCTCCTTCGGCCTGTCGTTGAAGAACATCGACATGCACGACCTCAAGTTCGTCACCGTGCCCTGGCGCTACCGCACCCAGGACGCCAACATCGACCTCGTCCAGCCGGATTCCAACAAACTCTGGGAGACCCTCAAGGCCGACCAGACCATCGACGGCCAGAACGCCACCGGCCAGCAGCCCGACGCGCCCGCCAGCCCGAGCGCCGCGCCGTCGCAGGCCGCGCCCACCACTGCGGCCGCTCCGGCCGGGGACGCCGCCAACGCCGCGATCAAGGTGTCGGTCTACAACGGGACCACCACCAACGGCCTGGCCGGCAAGGGCACCGACCTGCTGAAGTCCGCCAAGTTCAGCGCCACCACCGCGGGCCAGGCGGCGAGCACCAAGTACAAGACCACCATGATCGAGTACGGATCCGGGCAGAAGGCGAACGCCGAGAAGATCGCCGCGCTGTTCCCGGGGGCCGAGCTGTCCTCCGGCAGCTCGCGTGGCATCTCGGTGATCGTCGGCCAGGACTTCGCGGCGACCACGGGGGCCGGCACGTCCTCCGGGACGCCCGCCACCACCCCGGGCGGCCAGACCCCGCCCCAGCCGCTGCCGACCACCGTCACCAACGACGCCCGCTCCGCGGACGACGACATCTGCGCGAACACCACCTACGGCAGCGGCGGCTGACCGCCGCCACCGGAGGACGGACAGCGACGGCCCCGGCCCCGCGCCCTCCGGGGCGCGGCGGCCCGGGGGCCGTGCCATGGTGGCCCTGGGGCCGCGTGCCCCGGAGGGGGCCCTGCGGCACCGCAGACGCTGTCCGAAAGGCGGACCCCATGCCCGAGATCGCCATGCAGCTCGACATCGCCGCGCCCCGGGCCGTGGTGCTCGACGCGCTCGACACGCACGACGGGCTGACCGGCTGGTGGACGACCGCCGTGGACCGGGAGGGCGACGTCCTGCTGCTCGACTTCCCCGACGTCCCCGAGCCGTTCCGGCTGCGCCGCGAGCGGGCCGACCGGGACCGGGTGGTGTGGGCCAACGCCGGCGCCTTCCCGCCGCACTGGGCCGGCACCTGGATCAGCTGGGACCTCACCGACCAGCCCGGCGGCCAGCCCGCCGGCCAGCCCACCGGCCAGCCCACCGACCAGCCCGCCGACCAGCCCGGCGGTCCCGAGCGCACCCGGCTGCTGTTCCGGCACGGCGGCTGGCAGCCGGGCAGCGAGGAGGGCGTCCCGGCGGTGGCCGGCACCTGGGCGGAACTCCTCGTCCGGCTGAAGGACTACGCGCAGAGCGGCAAGGTGCAGCCGTACTTCGTCACCGCCAGGCGGCACGACACCGGGTGAGCGCCCGGTGCCGCCCCGTACCCGGTCGCCCGCCAGGGTGCCGTCGGGTGGCGGATCCGGGGCGGCGGGCCGAAGGTGGGCGGTGTACCCCCGTCGCACGGCCGTCCCCGCCGACGACCGTGACCGGCCGGGCCGGGCCGTCGCCCGCCCGGCGACCCCAGCCGGCCACCACCGCCTCCGGGAGGCCCAGCAATGCCCGTAGTGACCGATCCGTACAAGCCCGGCACCCCGTGCTGGGTCGACCTGATGGCGAGCGACCAGCAGGCCGCGATCGACTTCTACCGCGACCTGTTCGGCTGGCAGGGCGAGGTCGGCCCGGCCGAGTTCGGCGGTTACGCCGTGTGCACGCTCAACGACCGCCCGGTCGCCGGGATCATGGGCCAGTCCGCGCCCGAGGGCCAGCCGGTGCCGCCCGTCGCCTGGACCACCCACATCGCCTCGGACGACGTCGACGCGGCCAAGGCGTCCATCGCCGACGCCGGCGGCACGATCCTCTACGACCCGATGGACGTCGGCACGCTCGGCCGGATGCTGGTCGCCGCCGACCCGACGGGCGCGGTGTTCGGCGTCTGGCAGGCGATGGACTTCATCGGTGCGGGCATCGTCAACGAGCCCGGCGCACTGGTCTGGAACGAGCTCAACACCTCCGACACCGAAGCGGCCGGCCGCTTCTACCAGCCCGCGCTGGGTCTGCGCCCGGCCACCATCCAGGGCATGGACGGCTACTACTCGCTGAACGTCGCCGACCGCACGGTGGGCGGCATGCAGAAGATCCCCGGGTACCTCTCGGGCGACACGCCCTCGCACTGGATGACCTACTTCTCGGTGGACGACACCGACTCCGTGGTGGACGCCCTGGTCAAGGCGGGCGGCTCGGTCATCCAGCCGCCGTTCGACATGCAGTCCGGCCGGATGGCCGTGGTCCGGGACCCGCAGGGCGCCGCCTTCGCGGTGATCCAGGCGCCCGAGGCGCAGATGCCCGACTCGCCGTAGTGACGGCCGCGGTGCCGCCGGCCCGGCCCCGGTCCGGCGGCCCGGCAACCGGAAGCCGCCCTTCCCGCGACGCGCCGCCGGGAAAGGGCGGTTTCCTCCGCGATCCGGGTAAGACTGCAGCCATGCTGGGCCTACCGGACGACATCCGCGCTTTCCTCTTCGACCTCGACGGGGTGCTCACCCAGACCGCCACGGTCCACGCCGCGGCCTGGAAGGACACCTTCGACGCCTTCCTGCGCGCCGAAGCCGCCCGCACCGGCGGGCAGTTCATCCCCTTCGACGCCGTCACCGACTACGACACCTACGTCGACGGCCGACCACGCCTGGACGGCACCCGGGCCTTCCTGCACAGCCGGGGCATCGACCTGCCCGAGGGGACGGCGGACGACCCCCCGAACGCCCGCACCGTGCAGGGGATCAGCCGCGCCAAGAACGACACCGTGCTGCGGCTGATCCGCGAGCAGGGGGTGAAGCCCTACGACGGCTCCGTCGCCTACGTGCACCGGCTGCGCGCGCTCGGACTGCCCGGCGCGGTGGTCTCCTCCAGCGCCAACTGCCGCGACGTGCTGCGCTCGGCGGGCATCCTGGAGCTCTTCGACGTGATCGTCGACGGCGTGGTCGCCAAGCAGCAGGGCCTGCCGGGCAAGCCCGCCCCCGACACCTACCTGTACGCGGCCCGGGAGCTCGGCGTCGAACCCGCGCACGCCGCCGTCTTCGAGGACGCGCTCGCCGGGGTCGCCTCCGGCCGGGCCGGTGGCTTCGGCGCCGTGGTCGGGGTCAACCGCACCGGCCAGGCCGACGAACTCCGCCGCGACGGTGCCACCGTGGTGGTGGACGACCTTTCCGACCTGCTGGGGGGCGAGGACGCATGAGTCCTGCGGACAACTTCGCGATCGATCCGTGGCAGATCGCCGAACACGGCCTGGACCTGGGCGCGCTGGCCCGCGCCGAGTCCGTCTTCGCGCTCTCCAACGGGCACATCGGCCTGCGCGCCAACCTGGACGAGGGCGAGCCGCACGGCCTGCCCGGCACCTACCTGAACGGCGTCTTCGAACTCCGCCCGCTGCCCTACGGCGAGGGCGGTTACGGCTACCCCGAGTCCAGCCAGAGCGTCATCAACGTCACCAACGGCAAGATCATCCGACTGCTGGTGGACGACGAGCCCTTCGACCTGCGCTACGGCGAACTGATCAGCCACAAGAGGTGGCTGGACTTCCGCGAGGGCATGCTGCACCGCGAGGCCGAGTGGCGCTCCCCGGCCGGGCGGACGATCCGGGTGCGCTCCTCCCGGCTCGTCTCGCTCACCCAGCGCGCCATCGCCGCCGTGGAGTACAGCGTCGAGGCGGTGGACGGGCCGGTGCGGATCGTGCTCCAGTCCGAGCTGGTCGCCAACGAGCAGCTGCCCGGCGGCCCCGAGGGCGATCCGCGCGCGGCCGCCGTGCTGGAGGCCCCGCTCCAGGCCGAGGCGCACCACGCCAGCGGCACCAAGGCCGTCCTGGTGCACCGCACCCGTTTCAGCGGCATCCGGGTCGCGGCCGGGATGGACCACGTCATCGAGGGCCCGGAGCGGCTCGACACCGTCGCCGAGGCCGAGTCCGACCACTGCCGGATCAGCGTCACCACCGTGCTCGGCGCCGGGCAGCGGCTGCGGCTGGTCAAGTTCATGTCCTACGGCTGGTCCGGCACCCGCTCGCTGCCCGCCGTCCGGGACCAGGTGGAGGCCGCGCTGACCGCCGCCCGGTACACCGGCTGGGACGGCCTGGTCGCCGAACAGCTGCAGTTCCTCAAGGACTTCTGGGACACCAGCGACATCGAGATCGAGGGCGACGTCGAACTCCAGCAGGCCGTCCGGTTCGCCGTCTTCCACGTCCTCCAGGCCGGCGCCCGCAGCGAGGAACGCGCCATCCCCGCCAAGGGGTTGACCGGCCCGGGCTACGACGGGCACAGCTTCTGGGACACTGAGACCTTCGTCCTGCCGGTGCTCACCTACTGCCTGCCCGGAGCCGTCAACCAGGCCCTGCGCTGGCGGCACACCACCCTGCCGCTCGCCCGCGAACGCGCCGCCCAGCTCGGCCTGGCCGGAGCCGTGTTCCCCTGGCGGACGATCCGCGGCGAGGAGTGCTCCGGTTACTGGCCGGCCGGCACCGCCGCCTTCCACATCGGCGCCGACATCGCCGCCGCCGTCGCCCGCTACGTCCGGGCCACCGGGGACGCCGAGTTCGAGCGCGTCTACGGCCTCGAGATCCTGGTGGAGACCGCCCGGATGTGGCGTTCGCTCGGCCACCACGACGTCGCCGGGAAGTTCCGGATCGAGGGCGTCACCGGCCCCGACGAGTACAGCGCCGTCGCCGACAACAACGTGTTCACCAACCTGATGGCGCAGAGCAACCTGCGCGCCGCCGCCGAGGCCGCCGTCCGCCACCCGCGCGAGGCCGCCGCCCTCGGCGTCGACACCGAGGAGACCGCCGCCTGGCGCGACGCCGCCGCCGCGATGTACGTGCCGTACGACGAGGACCTCGGGGTCCACCCGCAGGCCGACGGCTTCACCCACCACCAGATCTGGGACTTCGAGAACACCCCGCCCGAGAACTACCCGCTGCTGCTGCACTACCCGTACTTCGACCTGTACCGCAAGCAGGTGGTCAAGCAGGCCGACCTGGTGCTCGCCATGCAGGTCCGCGGCGACGCCTTCACCGACGAGCAGAAGGCCCGCAACTTCGCCTACTACGAGCGGCTCACCGTCCGCGACTCCTCGCTCTCCGCCTGCACCCAGGCCGTCATCGCCGCCGAGGTCGGCCAACTCGACCTCGCATACGACTACACCGCCGAAGCCGCCCTGATGGACCTGCACGACCTCGGCGGCAACACCCGCGACGGCCTGCACATGGCCTCGCTCGCCGGGGCCTGCATCGCCCTGGTGGCCGGCTTCGGCGGGCTGCGCGACCACACCGAGACCCTGTCGTTCCGGCCCCGGCTGCCCTCCGGACTGATGCGGCTCAGCTTCTCGCTGCTGGTGCGCGACAACCTGCTCGGCGTGCGGATCGGCCACGACGGGACGACCTACACGCTGCGCCGCGGCGAGGTGATGCACCTGTGGCACGACGGCGAGCTGGTGCAGGTCAAGGCCGGTTCCCCGGTCACCCTGCCCACCACCGCCCCGCCCGCCCAGGAGCGCTGCGCCCAGCCCCCGGGCCGGGAACCCGCCCGCCGCCAGCCGCAGGCGGGCCTGGCCGCCGGCAAGCTGGGGCAGACCGACCACCTGGCGGCGGAGTAGCCGCCGGGGCGGGCCGGGGCCGCTCCCGCCGCGTGGCGGCCCTCACCCGTTGGGCCCACCCCGGGTGCAGCGCACCGCCCTCCCGTCGGAGGGTGCAGGTGTCCTGCGTCGACCGAAGGAGTGCGCCCGTGGCGAGCGTGGCCGAACAGATGGTGGAGGTGCTCCGGCAGGCCGGGGTGGAGCGGGTCTACGGCGTCGTCGGCGACAGCCTGAACCCCGTCGTGGACGCGATCCGCCGGGCCGAGGGGATCGGCTGGGTGCACGTCCGCAACGAGGAGGCCGGCGCCTTCGCGGCCGCCGCCGAGGCCGAGCTCTCCGGCCGCCTCGCGGTCTGCGCCGGCTCCTGCGGCCCCGGCAACACCCACCTGATCCAGGGCCTGTACGACGCCCAGCGCAGCGGCCTGCCGGTGCTCGCCCTCGCCTCGCACATCCCGTCCGGGCAGATCGGCACCGGCTTCTTCCAGGAGACCCACCCCGAGCGGGTGTTCACCGACTGCAGCAGCTGGTGCGAGATGCTCACCACCCCCGCCCAGCTGCCCCGGCTGCTGCGGATCGCGATCCAGCACGCCCTCGGCTCGCCCGGCGTCTCGGTGCTCGCCTTCCCCGGCGACGTCGCCGCCCAGCCCGCCGCCGGACCGACCGGCAGCAGCCACTTCCTGACCGAACAGGCCGTCGCCGCACCGCCCTGGTCCCAGGTGCAGGAGCTGGCCCGGCTGCTCAACGCGGCCCGCAAGGTCGCGCTGTTCTGCGGCGCCGGGGTGCGCGGCGCGCACGCCGAGGTGATGGAGGCCGCGCAGGTCCTGAAGGCGCCGGTCGGCCACTCGCTGCGCGGCAAGGAGTGGATCCAGTACGACAACCCGTACGACGTCGGGATGAGCGGCCTGCTCGGCTACGGCGCCTGCCACGAGGCGCTGCACTCCGCCGACCTGGTGGTGCTCCTCGGCACCGACTTCCCGTACGACTCCTTCCTCCCGCAGGCCCGGACCGTCCAGGTCGACCACGACGCCACCCGGCTGGGCCGGCGGACCGCCCTGGAGCTGGCCGTGCACGGGGACGTCGCGGCCACCCTGCGGGCCGTGCTGCCGCTGCTCGAGGGGAAGGACGACCGCAGCTTCCTGGACGCCATGCTCAGGAAGCACTGCCGGGCGCTGGAGGACGTGGTCGGCGCCTACACCCGGGACATCGACAAGCACCTGCCGATCCACCCCGAGTACGTCGCCTCGGTGCTGGACGACGTGGCCGCCGCCGACGCGGTGTTCACGGTGGACACCGGCATGAACAACGTCTGGGCCGCCCGCTACCTCCAGCCGAACGGCCGGCGCCGAGTGATCGGCTCCTTCCTGCACGGCTCGATGGCCAACGCCCTCCCGCACGCCATCGGCGCCCAACTCGCCTGCCCCGGGCGCCAGGTGATCGCGATGGCGGGGGACGGCGGGATCGGCATGCTGCTCGGCGAACTGCTCACGGTGGCCAGGCACCGGCTGCCGGTGAAGACGGTGGTGTTCAACAACGGCGCGCTCGGCATGATCAAGCTGGAGATGCTGGTCTCCGGCTACCCCGAGTCCGAGATCGACAACGGGGACGTGGACTACGCCGGCATCGCGCGGGCGATGGGCATCCCGGCGAAGAGGGTCGCCGAGCCGGCCCGGGTCCGGGAGGTGCTGGCGGAGGCGCTGGACCGGCCGGGGCCCGCACTGGTCGACGTCGTCACCGACCCCAACGCGCTGTCCATCCCGCCGTACATCACCGCTGCCCAGGTGAAGGGCTTCGCGCTGGCGGCCGGGCGGACGGTGCTCTCCGGCGGCGTCGGGCGCATGATCGACCTGGCCCGCAGCAACCTGCGCAACATCCCGCGGCCCTGAGCGCAGGCGGGTCCCGCCCCGAGGCCTTTGCCTCTGAGGCAAATTTCTTGCCCGGGCGGCACGCGAGGTGTCCACTGGTCACATGACCACCAGTCCCACCGGCGCCCCCGCCGCCGGCGAGCACGGCGAGCGACTCGACGACCAGGAGGCCGCGGGCCTCGCCGCCCGGCTCCGCGAGCACCGGCTCAGCAGCCGCCTCACCCTGGAGGTCGCCGCGGCGCGGGTCGGGCTCTCCCCAGCCTATCTGTCCCGGCTGGAGACCGGCCGCCGCCAGCCCTCCCTGCCCGTCCTGCTCGGCCTCGCCCGCGCCTACGGCACCTCCGTCTCCGGCCTGCTCGGCGAGACCATGGCCGAGCCGGACCCGGTGGTCCGCGGCGGTGCCATCGAACCCGGCCGGGCCGGCGGCTGGGGCTACCGCCGGGCCGGCGCCCCCGGCCGCGCCATGCAGGCCCTGCGGGTGCACGTCCCGCCGGGCGTCCAGGACGCGGTGGTCCGGGTGCATCCCGGCGAGGAATGGCTGTACGTCCTGCGCGGCGGACTCCGGCTGACCCTCGGCGAGCGGACCCACCACCTCGCCCCCGGCGACTCCGCCCACTACGACTCGCTCACCCCGCACTGCATCGCCGCCGAGTCCGAGGACGGCGTGGAACTGCTCTTCATCCACACCCTGCTGCAGAGCCCTGGCGGCGAGCTCTGCCTCGGCGGCGGACCCGCCGCCCACTGAACCGCCACCCGCTGAACCGCCACCCGCTGACCTGCCGTCAGACCCTGGAGGAGATCCCCGTGGCCGATCCCACCACCGCCACCGGCGCTGCCGACACCGCCACCGGCCCGAAGACCATGGACGCCGGCAAGTGGGCCAACAAGCGGGTCTACCTCCGCCTGGTGATCTACACCGCCGGGATCCACGCCTTCGCCGGTTTCATCATGCTGCTGTTCGAACTGGGCAGCCGGAACAAGTAGCCGCCCCGGCCCGCTCCGAAGCGCCGGCCTCCGCGCGGCGCCCGCCCCCACCCCCCGGGAGGCGGGCGCCCGCGTTCACCCCCCGGTGCGAGGCGGGGCCGGCATCCGCCCCGTCACGCCCCGCGCAGCAGTTCGCAGAGCGCCGCCAGGGCCGCCGGGAAGGCGTGCTCCGGCGGGGTGGCGTAGCCGATCACCAGGGCGGGCGGGGCGTCCTCGTCGGACGGGGCGGCGCGGTGCCAGGAGCGGCTGCTGAGGGCGAGTCCGGCGGCTTCGGCCCGGGCCAGCAGCTCGGCCTCGGGCGTGGAGCCGGGCGGCAGCTCGAGGACGGCGTGCAGGCCGGCGGCGATGCCGGTGACCCGCACGTGCGGGGCGTGTTCGGCCAGGGCGGCGACCAGGCGGTCGCGGCGGCGCCGGTAGTGCAGGCGGCACCGCCGTACGTGCCGGTCGTAGGTGCCCGAGGTGATCAGCTCGGCCAGGGTCAGCTGGTCGAGCACCGGGGACATGCTGTCGGCCAGCACCTTCAGCCGGGCGACCGGTTCGACCAGCGCGTCCGGCAGGGCCAGCCAGGCCAGCCGGAGGCCCGGGGCGAGGCTCTTGGCGGCGGTGCCCGCGTACACCACCCGCTCCGGATCGAGCGCCTGCATCGCGCCGAGCGGCTGCCGGTCGTACCGGAACTCCCCGTCGTAGTCGTCCTCGATGACGTACCGGTCCCGCTCGCGCGCCCATCGCACCGCGGCCGCCCGCCGGTCGGCGGACAGCGGTACGCCGGTGGGGTACTGGTGGGCCGGGGTGAGCAGGACGGCGCCGCTGTCGGCGTGCAGGCGGTCGGGCCGGTCGAGCCGGTCGGTCCGGGCGCCCTCGCCGTCCAGCGGCAGCGGGACGGTGGCCAGGCCCGCGGCCCGCACCACCGCGTGCTGCGGCGGCAGCCCGTACTCCTCGACCGCGAGCGAGCGCGCCCCGCGCTCCCGCAGGGCCGCGCAGAGCAGGCCCAGGCCCTGCTGGACGCCGGTGCAGACGAGCAGGTGGTCGGGGTCGGTGCGCACGCCGCGGACCCGGGCCAGGTAGTGGGCGAGCGCCTCCCGCAGTTCGATCCGGCCCAGCGGGCTGCCGTAGCCGAGCGCCTCGTGCGGGGCGGTGGCGAGGGCGCGGCGGGCGGCGGCGAGCCAGGCGGTGCGGGGGAACGACGAGAGGTCGGGCCGTCCGGGCACCAGGTCGTGCCGGACGGTCCGCGGCGGCTGCTGCGGTCGCTCGGCCCGTACGGCGGGTGCGGGCGGCTGCCGCCGGGCGACGGTGGTGCCGGAGCCCTGCCGGGAGCTGAGCCAGCCCTCCGCGGTGAGCTGGCCGTAGGCCTCCACCACGGTGTTGCGGGCGATGCCGAGGTCCTC
This sequence comes from Kitasatospora sp. NPDC048194, assembly GCF_043202455.1. Lineage (NCBI taxonomy): Bacteria > Bacillati > Actinomycetota > Actinomycetes > Kitasatosporales > Streptomycetaceae > Kitasatospora > Kitasatospora sp. NPDC048194. The sequence goes on along the minus strand of NZ_JBIDAK010000003.1, from coordinate 51,781 downwards.
GCCGAGGGCCCGGGAGGACGGCAACCGGGTGCCGGGAGCGAGCCGGCCGTCCTGGACGGCCTCCCGCAGCGCGTCCTCCAGGGCGGCCCGCAGCCCGGCGCCGGCGGCGCGCCGCTCGGTGAGGTCCAGGTGGAGGTCGCCGCCGAAGGAGGTCCAGGAGCCGTTCACGGGCCTCATTCTCGCCTGCCGCCGCCCGGTTCCGGTGCTGGGTTCCGGGCGGTGCCGGCGGCTCCTCGACGGTGGTGCCGAGGAGATCGAAGAAGTCGGTCCGGATGTTCATCGGATGATCGCGCGGCCTCCTCTGGTCGGGTTAGCGTCCGTCAGTGATCCGACTGATCCCGACGCGAGGATGTGACAGGTGAACGAGGAGAGTTACCGGACCGGGTCCCCGGCCGACGCACTGGCCGAGCGCTTCGAGGCCGAGCGCCCCCAACTGCGGACCGTGGCCTACCGGATCCTCGGATCGGTCGCCGAGGCCGAGGACGCCGTCCAGGAGGCGTGGCTGAAGCTGAGCCGCAGCGACGTGACCGGGGTGAGGAACCTCGGTGCCTGGCTGACCACCGTGGTCGGCCGGGTCTGCCTGGACCACCTGCGCGCCCGCGCCTCCCGCCGGGAGGACCCGATGCCCGAGCAGGACGGCCGGGTACGGCTGCCCGACCCGGTGGTCAGCGGGCCGGCGGCACCGGACCCGGTGCAGGAGATCCTGGTCGCCGACTCGGTGGGGCTCGCGCTGATGGTGGTCCTGGAGACGCTCACCCCGGCGGAGCGGGTGGCCTTCGTGCTGCACGACATGTTCGACGTGCCCTTCGACGCGGTCGCCGAGGTGCTCGGCCGCACCTCCGCCTCCACCCGCCAGCTGGCCTCCCGCGCCCGCCGCCGGGTGCAGGGCGCCACCCCGGCCGCGGACTCCGACGCCGCCCGCAAGCGCGAGGTGGTGGAGGCCTTCCTGGCGGCCTCCCGGGGCGGCGACTTCGAGGCGCTGCTGAGCCTGCTGGACCCGGACGTGGTGGCCCGCTCGGACGGCGGCACCCTGGTGCCGAGCGTGCTGCGCCGGGGCGCCGCCGATGTCGCCTCGCAGGCGGTCGCCTTCGCCCGCTTCGCCGCCGAGGGGCGCCCGGTGCTGGTCAACGGCTCGCCCGGGGTGGTCTCCTTCGCCGAGGGCCGCCCGCTGTCGGTCATGTCGTTCACCATCCACGACGGCCGGATCACCAGGATGGACATCCTCACCGACCCGGTCCGCCTGGCCGCCCTGGGCCTCACGGCCTGACGGCCCGCCGGATCGCCGCGGTCCCGGCGGGCGACACACTCCGATCGGAGCACAGTCCCGGCCGGGCCCGCGGCGCGAGCCCAGACTCTCCCGCATGGACGAGCACGTGGACGACAACCGCGACGGACACCGGGGCGACGGCTGGGACGTCCGGGAGGCCGGCCCGGCCGACGCCCCGCACCGGGTGATGATGCTGCCCGGCGGGATGTGCAGCGCGGTCTGGTACGAGGACGTGATGGCCGAGCCGGCCCTCGCCTCCTCGGGGGTGGGGCTGACGGCGGTGACGCAGCCGGGCTTCGGCGGGACGACCCCGCCCGAGGACCTGACGATGGACAACTACGCCCGTCTGATCGCCGGATTCGCCGCCGAGCGCGGCTGCGACGTCCTGGTCGGCCACAGCCTCGGGGCGAACGTCGTACTGGAGACGGCCGCGGCCGGCCTGTTCTCCGGCCCGCTGGTGCTGCTGTCGCCGACCTTCTCCCGGCGCGACGAGGCGAAGTTCCTGACCGTCATGGACCACCTCGGCCAGGTGCCCGGACTGGGGGCGCTGGCCTGGGCCGGGATGATGAAGAGCATGCCGACGGCCATGAAGCACAGCCTGCCGCCCGCCCGGGCCGAGGCGCTGTCCGCCGACGTCGGCACGACCGACCCGGCCTTCGCCCGGCACGTCGTCCGGCGGTACTACGAGTACCTGGACCGGTACGGCAGCCTGGTCGACCGGCTCTGCGCCACCGGCCTGCCGACCTGGGTCGTCCGCGGCGACCACGACGAGATCGGCCTCCAGCCGGCCGAGCGGGAGGCCCTGGAGGCGTGCCCGCAGGTGACGATGGTGACGGTCCCGGACGCCGGGCACCTCGTCCTGGTGGAGCAGCCGGCCGCCGTCGCCGAGGTGATCCTCTCGGCCGTGGCGAGCCTCTGAGCGGGCGGCGGGCGGCGGGCGGCGTTCAGCGGGTGGCGTTCAGCTGGCGGCGGGCGCCAGGCGACGGCAGGCGGTCAGCGGCAGGCGTTCAGCGGGTCGCGGCGGCTCAGACCGACAGGTAGACCGCGCTGCCGACGCCGGCCAGGAAGCAGTACACCGCGAACGGCGTCAGGCTGCGGGTCTCGAAGTACCTGGTGAGGAACCGCACCGAGACGTAGCCGGCCACGAAGGCCGCGACGCTCCCCGCGGCGACCGGGCCGAGCACGGCGGAGTTCTCCGGCTTGAACAGTTCCGGCACCTTCAGCGCCGACGCGGCCAGGATGACCGGCGTGGCGAGCAGGAAGGAGAAGCGGGCCGCGTCCTCGTGGTGCAGGCCGCGCAGGATGCCGGCGCTCATGGTGACGCCGGAGCGGCTGATGCCCGGGAAGAGGGCGAGGATCTGGGCGGCGCCGATCCACGCGCCCTGGCCGTAGCCGAGGCTGGTCAGCCGGTGGTCGGAGGCGATCGCCGGGTCCATGCCCGGCTCGTCGACCGGGGCCGCGTGCCCGGCCCGGCGGCGGCCGGTGCCGCCGCGCTTGAGCCGCTCGGCGCCGAGCAGCACCAGCCCGTTGAGGGCGAGGAAGACGGCGGCCGGGACGGGCTTGCCGAGCGCGTGCCGCAGCGCCTTCTCTAGGACGAGGCCGGCCACGCCGACCGGGATGGTGGAGATGATGAGCAGCCAGGCGAGCTTCTCGTCCCGGGTCCGCACCCGGCGGTACCGGGCGGAACTGATCAGGCCGCTGACCACGCGGACCCAGTCCCGCCAGAAGAAGACCACCAGCGCGAGCGCGGTGGCCAGGTGGAGGGCGACCAGGGCGGCGAGGTAGGAGGAGCCTTCGGCGGTCATGTCGAGGTCCTGCTGGATCTTCCCGCCGATCAGGGCCGGCAGCAGGATGCTGTGACCGAGGCTGGAGACCGGGAAGAGTTCCGTCACACCCTGCAGCAGGCCGACGCCTATCGCTTCCGGGTAGGTCAGGGTGGACATCGCGCACCTTCGCTCGGGGGTCTGCGGCCGCCCGATCGCGGTGGCCTCCGCGAAGCTACTACGGGCATGTAGACGGCCGGCAGCCTTGCCGCTGGAAGTTCATCGACCGTACGCCTGGGCGACACCGGCCCCGATTCCCCGGACGAGCGCGCCGGCCACCGCGCCCGCCACCGCGCCGGGTACGGCGGCGGCCGGGGCCGCGCGGTGCACGGCGTCGCCGAGCAGCACCCCGGCGGTCACCGCGAGGGGGGTGCCCACCAGCGGCAGGGCGACGGCCAGGACGGCGGGCAGCAGCGCGGGCGGGCGGCGGCGTCGAGGACGGCGACGGGCGCAGGTGCGGACGCGGACGCGGGAACGAACCGCGGCGGGCAGCGCGGGCGGAGCGGACGGTGCGGACGGCGCGGGCATCGCGGACTCCTTCGGGTGGCTGGGCGACGGACGCCCACGATGCCGCCTCCCGCAGCGTCAGGTTCAAGTCCCGGCCCGGCTCAGGTCCCGGCCCGGCTCGGGTTCCGGGCAGGCTCGGGTCCCGGCCCGGCTCAAGCGGCGGTGGCCACCCGCTGCCACCCCGACCCGTCCGCCGGCACCGGCGCCGCCGCGAAGTCGTACCGCAGCAGCCCCGGGCCCATCGCCAGCAGGGAGATCGAGGTGGAGCCCCAGATCCGTCCGTCGCCGAAGTCCCGCCGCTGGATCAGCGCGGCGTCCTCGTCCGGCGCCAGCCCGTCCCCGGTGACGATCGGCAGCCACCCGCCCCAGGCCGCGGCGGCCGGCCCGTCGGCGGTCGGCTGCGGCCGGGGGACGGCGGCGAACCGGGCCCGGAAGTGGGCGGCGCGCGCGGCCAGCACGGTCCGGATCCGTTCCGGGGCGGTGCGGTCGGCGGCCGCGCCCTCCAGCCCGTCGTTGAGCACCACGCTGAGCCCCGTGGGCAAACGGCGCTCGGCCTTCCGCCCGCCGCCCCAGCTGGTGACCCGGGCGCCCTCGGGGCCGACCTGGACGAGGTGGAAGGGGTCGTACGGGGTGAGGTCGAGGTGGCCGATCCCGCCGTCCCGGAGGGCGGTGAGCGGCAGTCGGCCGCGGCTGAGCCGGGCGTCGGCGGGAGCGGACGGCCCGAAGCCGTTCAGCAGGCAGGCGGCGGTGCGCCGGGCCGGGTCGACGGCCAGCCAGGTGCCGCCGGCCGCGAGGTCCAGGCCGCCGAGCAGTCCGGGCCGGTCCGGCCAGTGGTGGCCGGGCGGCAGCCAGCCGCGCCCGAGGTACTCGTCCCGGACGGACAGCAGCAGCACCGGCACCGCCGCTGCCGGTTCGATGCTCACGAACGCCGTGCACACGGTCCCGTCTCGCCCTACGCTCGCCCCGGCGGAGTCCCGCCGGGCCCCCTCAGCGATCCTCGCACTCCTGTTCGCGCAGCGGAAATGGCCCAAGGAAATCGGCGCCGAATGCACCAGGGAGGCAGGCCACTGCGTCCCTACGCTGGCAGGCATGACGACGACCAACGAGACCGCCACCGCTCCCGGGGGCCCGGTGCCGGCGCCGGAGCAGCGCCTCGCCGTGCGGAGCCTCGCCCCCGCCTTCTACCAGGCCATGTCCGCCGTGGACCGGGCGTCCCGGCAGGGCGTCGACCCGGTGCTCGCCGAGCTGGTCAAGGTGCACGCGTCGATGATCAACGGCTGCGCCTTCTGCATCGACATGCACGCCACGGACGCCCGCAAGAACGGCGAGCAGGACCACCGGCTGCTGTCCCTCCCGGCCTGGCGCGAGACCCCCTGGTTCACCGCCCGCGAGCGCGCCGCGCTGGCCCTCACCGAGTCGGTGACCCTGCTGACCCAGGGGCACGTGCCGGACGCGGTGTACCAGGAGGCCGCCGCGCACTTCGACGAGACCGAACTCGCCCAGCTGATCGCGCTGATCGCCACCATCAACGCCTGGAACCGGATCGGCGTGGCCACCCGGATGAGCCCGGCGGCGAAGTGAACGGGGCGGCGGCGACCATGACCACCCAGCAGGAGCGGGCCCGGCTGCTCAGGGAACTGCACCGCCCGGGCGACCCGGTGGTGCTGGCCAACGCGTGGGACGCGGCGAGCGCCCGGCTGGTGGCCGCCGCCGGGGCGAAGGCGGTGGCGACGGCCAGCGCGAGTGTCTCCTGGTCGCTCGGGAGCCCGGACGGCGGCGGCGCCGACCCCGCGCGGGTGCTGGCCCGGACCGCCGACGTGGTCCGCTCGGTCGGCCTGCCGGTCACCGCCGACCTGGAGACCGGCTACGCGGACACCCCCGCGGCCGTCGGCGAGACCGTCGCCGCGCTGCTCGCCACCGGCGCGGTGGGCGTGAACCTGGAGGACGCCGCGGACGCCCCGGAGACGGCCGCCGAGCGGATCGCGGCCGCCCGGGAGGCGGCCGCAGCCGCGGGCGTCCGGCTCTTCGTCAACGGCCGCACCGACGTCTTCCTGCGCGGCCTCGGCGAGCCCGGGGGCCGGCTGGACGAGGCGGTCCGCCGGCTGCGGATGTACGTCGAGGCGGGTGCGGACGGCGTGTTCGTCCCCGGTGTCGCCGACCCGGAGACCATCGCGGCCCTGGTCGCGGCCGTGCCCGCGCCGTTGAACGTGCTCGTCGGCCCCGGGTCCCCGTCCGTCGCCGAACTGGCGAAGCTCGGCGTGGCCCGGATCAGCCTCGGCCCCGGCCTGGCCGAGGTGGCGTACGCGGCGGTCCGCCGCGCGGCCGAGGAGGTGTACGCGAGCGGTACCTACACCTCACTGGCGGGTGGGCTGACGTACCAGCAGCTCAACGAGCTCTGCGCGGACTGAGCCCCGGCTCGACCGGCTGACCGGACGGGGGTCGGTCAGCCGGTCGAGCCGTCCGAGGCCGAGCGGGGGAGTCAGCCGATCTGGCCGCTGAGCCCCGGGTGGGACATCTGGTTGGTGCCGATGGCCTCCACCTCGTCGGCGGTGTGCCCGACCACGGGGAGCTTGCCCGCGGTCCGGAGGGCGATGTCGGCGGGGGAGAGGTTGAGACCGTCGGTGAGGCCGCCGGTGGCGTCCGGCGAGGAGGCGGTCTGGGTGGCGGCGGAGGCCGCCGGGGCGGCGAGGGCGAGGCCGGCCATGGTGAGGGCGGCGAGGGTGGCGAGTTTCTTCATGCCCTGCCGAACGACCGGGGCCACCCTCAGGTAACCGCCCGGCCCGCTCCGTCACCCTCCCCGGCCGCCGCCCTCCGGGCCGTCGGCCCGCCCGGGCGGTCAGTCCCCCGGCCGTCGCGTCCCGCCGCCATCGCGTCCCCCGGCCGTCGCGTCGCCCGGCCGCCCCTACCCGGCCGTCACCCAGAGCGTCCGCACGCTGTTGCTGACGAACGAACCGATCGGCTCGTCCACCCGCCCCGGCGCCGGCGCCAGACGCGGGAACCGGGCGAACAGGAGCCGCAGCGCTGTCTCCGCCTCCAGCCGGGCCAGCCCCGAACCGAGGCAGAAGTGCGGGCCGTGGCCCAGCGACAGGTGCCGCAGCGGCCGCCGGGTGATGTCGAAGCGGTCGGCGTCCGGGTAGTGCCCCGCGTCGCGCCCGGCCGCCGCGTACGAGGCGAGCAGCGCCTCGCCGCGCCGGATCACCACGCCGCCGACCTCGATGTCCTCGGCCGCGTAGCGCAGCGGGAACTGCCCGACCGGCGAGTCGTACCGCAGGGTCTCCTCCACCACCGCGGACCACGGCTGCGCGCCGTCCAGGACCAGCCGCAGCTGGTCGGGGTGGGCGAGCAGGGCCCGCACGGCATTGGTGATCAGGTTGAGCGTGGTCTCGTGCCCGGCCACCAGCATCAGCAGCAGGGTGCCGACGAGTTCGGCCTCGCTGAGCCCCTCCCCGGCCTCCCGGACGGCGATCAGGTCGGTTGTCAGGTCGTCGCCGGGCCGGGCCCGCTTGGCCGCCACCACCGACGCCAGCAGCGCGTTCAGGCCGCGCTGCGCCGCGACGGCCGCCGCCGGGGTGGCCGAGCTGGAGACCAGGGTGTCGGAGAGCGCGTGCAGTTCGTCCTGCTGCTCCACCGCCAGTCCGAGCAGTTCGCCGATCACCTGCATCGGCAGCGGGTAGGCGAAGTGCTCGCGCAGGTCGAACGCGCCCTCCCGGTCGGCCACGTCGGCCACCGCGTCCAGCAGCGCGGCCGTCCGGGCCTCGATCGCGGGGGCCAGCGCGGCTATCCGGCGCGGGGTGAAGGCCTGGCTGACCAGCCCGCGCAGCCTCCGGTGGTCCTCGCCGTCGGCGGTGACCATGCCGGGCACGGTGACGAAGTTCAGCAGCGGCCAGCCCTCCGGCAGCCGCCCTTCCCGGAAGGCGGTCCACAGCCTGGCGTCCTTGCCGACCCGCGGATCGGCCAGCAGGGACTGCAGGGTGTCGTGGTGGGTCACCGCCCAGACCACCACCCCACCAGGGAGTTCCACCAGGACCGCTGGACCGGCTGCCCGGAGCCGGGCGTTCTCGCGGTGCTGGTCGCGTCCGAAGGGGTCGAGCCGGACGGGCTCGGGGCGGGTTCCGGCGGAGTCTGCGGCGGTGACCATGCGGGCCTCTCGGGGGCTGGCGGACGGGGCGGGGTGAAGGCGCTGTACAGCACCGGGAGGGCGACCAGCGCCCGCGACCAGGGGGACGGCCGCCAGGCCAGCTCGCCCGCCGGGACGGCGAGCTGGAGGTCCGGGAGCCGGTGCAGCAGGGTCTCGACGGCGGTCTCGACGATGATCCGGGCCGGGTGCTGGGCCGGGCAGACGTGCCGGCCCGCGCCCCAGGCGAGGTGCGCCCGGTTGCCGCCGAGCGAGCCCTGCGCGGCGGAGGCGGCGCCCTGGGCGGCCGGGTCCGCGTTGGCCGCTGCCAGGCCGAGCACCAGCATGTCGCCGGCGCTGATGTACTGGCCGCCGAGCACGGTGTCGCCGGTGGCCCAGCGGCCGGGGAAGTTCTGCGTCGGCGGGTCGCGCCAGAGCACCTCCTCCAGCGCGTCGGAGACGGTCAGCCGCCCGCCGGTCAGGGTGGCCCTGAACCGCCGGTCGGTCAGCAGCAGCCGCAGCGTGTTGCCGATCCAGTTGATGGAGGTCTCGTTGCCCGCGACCATCAGCACCACCAGGTGGTGCACCGCCTCCTCGTCGCTCAGCCCGGCCGGGTGGGCGAGCAGCCAGGAGGTCAGGTCGGCGCTGGGCGCGGCGCGGCGGCGGCGCACCAGGTCGGCCAGGGCCGCCTGGAACTCCTCGGCGGCGCGCACCGATTCGGGGCCGCTGTCCACGAAGTGGCTGATCAGCTCGACCATCCGCGGCCCGCTCCCGGTGGGCAGGCCGACCAGCTGGGTGAAGACCAGCAGCGGCAGCGCCCGGGCGTACTGGCCGATCAGGTCGGCGGTGCCGTCCGGGCCCCAGCTGTCGATCAGGCCGTCGGCCGCGGCCTCGGTGGTCTCGCGCAGCTGCCGGTGGTCGATCTGGGCCAGGGTGTCCGAGACGGCGGCGCGCAGCCGCTGGTGCTCGGCGCCGTCCAGGTTCAGCAGGGTGGGCCGCCAGGCGGTCATCGGCTGCAACCGGGAGTCCGGGGCGAGCCGGCCCTCGGCGGGCACCCGCCAGTGCCGCGAGTCCTTGGAGAACAGCGCCTCGTTGCGGGTGAGTTCGAGCAGTTCGGCGTAGCCGATGACGAGCCAGGCCTCCACGCCCGGCTCCAGCTCGATCGGCGCGACCGGCCCGTGGCGCTCGCGCAGCCGGGCGTACAGGCCGTGCGGGTCGTCGGCGACGGCCTGCCCGTACAGCGGGGTCAGCGGCGTGCCGGCGCCGGGAGCGCCGTACGCGGCACCGCCGGGTCCCGCCGCGCCGTGGCCGGCCGGGCCGTACCCCGCCCCGCCGTGCGCGACCGGGCAGCCGGTGGCCCGGGGCGGCTCGGGCGCGGTCACCGCTGCAGCTCCAGCAGCGAGCTGCGGTGCAGGTGGTCCACGAAGTCGATCAGCAGGTCGTAGGCCTGCCGCCGGTCGCGCGCGTCGCAGTACAGGATCGGCACCTCCGGCAGCACGTCCAGCGCGGAGCGCAGCTCCTCCTCCGGGTAACTCGGGGTGTCCGGGAAGGTGTTGACCGCGACCGCGAACGGGATGCGCTGCTCCTCCAGCCGGCCCAGCACGTCGAAGCTCTCGTCCGGCCGCCGCAGGTCCACCATCGCGATGGCGCCGAGCGCACCGCGCGACAGGTCGTCCCACAGCGGCCAGAACCGCTGCTGCCCGGGGGTGCCGAACAGGTACAGGGCGAGCCGGGAGTTGAGCGTGATCCGGCCGAAGTCCAGCGCGACCGTCGTGGTGGACTTGCCGCCGCGCCCGGTGAGGTCGTCCACGCCGCTGCTGGCGGCGGTCATGGTCTCCTCGGTGCGCAGCGGGGTGATCTCGCTGAGCGAGCCGACCAGGGTGGTCTTGCCCACCCCGAACGGGCCGGTGACCAGGATCTTGACCGCGCCCTGCACCGAGGACGGCAGGTACTGCGGCGCGGACGGCAGGTCGGCGGGGGCTTCAGCGGAGTTGGCGGAGGCCAACGAGCACCTCTTCCAGGAGGGTTGTGGGCAGGCGTTCGGCCTGCGGAACGGGCGGGAGCACCTGCACGGCGCCGAGGTCCCTGAGGTCGCCGACCAGCACCTTGACGACCCCGAGCGGCAGCCCCAGGTGGGCCGCCACCTCGGCGACCGACAGCAGGCTGTGGCAGAGCCCGAGGATGCGCCGGTGCTCCCGGTTGAGCTGGACGTGCTCGGGCAGTTCCGGGGGCTCGGATAACGCGCTGACCAGGCTCTCGACGGCCAGGTCGGCCTGGGAGGGACGGCTGCGGCCGCCGGTGATGACGTAGGGCCGGACGGGCCCGCTCACCGCTGGCTCCCGGCCCCGTGGTCGACCCGGGGCGGGCTGGTGAGGTGGGTGCCGATCCGCTCGACCAGGACCTGCATCTGGTAGGCGACCAGCCCGGCGTCCACCGCCTCGCCGGCCACCACGGCCAGATGCGCCCCCGCCCCGGCGGCGACGACGAACAGGTAGCCGCCGCCGTACTCGATGATGATCTGGCGGGTGGCGCTGCCCGGTCCGCCGAAGCCCGTCGCGACGCCGCGGGCCAGCGACTGCAGGCCGGAGCAGGCCGCGGCCAGCCGCTCGGCGTCCTCGCGCGGGATGTCGGCGCTGCGGCCGATCTCCAGGCCGTCGTTGGAGACGACGACGGCGTGCTGCACCTGCGGGACGGCGATGATGTCGGCCAGCAGCCAGCCGAGGTCGGGGGTGGTGGTCATGGAACTCTCCGGGGCCTGGGGAAGTCGGGGGGAGGGGGGACGGTCAGTGGTGGCCTGGCGGGGTCCGGGTCTGGCCCCGGGCAGCCGATCGGCCGCTGGCGGTGCCGGCCTGGAACATCGCCATGAACGCCTGCGCGTCGCGGGCCGAGCGGTACGGCGGGGCCGGCGGCGGGGGAGCGGCGTGCTGGGCGGGCCGGTCGGCGCGGTCGCGGCGGTGGCTCCGGCGGGGCAGCGGCGGCGGGGTGTCGCCGCTCGCCGCGGGCCGGACGGTGGGCGGGGTCTCCACCATCGGGTGCGCGGCGTGGGGGTGGCCGGACGTCGGGTGGCCGGCCGTCGGGCGGGGGTCGGGGGTGAACGCCCGGTCGTCCGGTCCGAGGCCGGGGACGGTGGGCGGCAGCGGCTCGGTGAGCAGGGCGTTCGGCAGCAGGACCACGACGCGGACCCCGCCGTACGGTGAGGGCGCCGAGCTGAGGGTGACCCGGAAGCCGTACTGCTCGGCGAGCCGGCCGACGGCGGCCAGGCCCAGCTGCGGCACCTCGCCGAGCCGGGAGACCTCCAGGGTGCTGCCCCCGGCGAGGGCGGCGGCGGCCTTGGCGACGGCCTGCTCGGGCATGCCGACGCCGCCGTCGTCGATCTCGATCACCGCGCCGTTGTGCACCGGCATCAGGGTCACGAACACCTGGGTGCTGGGCGGCGAGTAGCGGGTGGCGTTGTCCAGCAGCTCGGCGATGGCGTGGATCAGCGCCTCCGCGGCGGCGCCGACCACGGCGGTCTCGATCCGGCTGCGGACCACCACCCGCTGGAACGGCAGGATGCGCGACTGGGCGCCGCGCACCACGTCCTCCAGGGTGACCGGTTCGGGCCAGTGCCGTCCGGCCCGGGCACCGCACAGGACGGCCAGGGTCTGGGCCAGCCGGGCCTGTTGGGCTGCGGCGTGGTCGGCCTTGAGCAGCCCCTCCAGCAGGGCCGGGTCGTCGTGGGTGCGCTCCATGTCGTCGAGCAGGGCCTGCTGGTCGTGGGCCATGACGAGGATGCGGCGGGCGACGCTGAGGAAGGCCCGCTGGGTGGAGGCGGTGAGCTCCTGCTCCTGCTGGACGGCGGCCAGGTCGGCGCCCCGGCGGGAGAGTTCGGCGGTCAGCTGGTCCTGGAGCCGGGCGAGTTCGTCCTGCAGCCGGTCGGCCCGGACGCGCTGGGTGACGGACACGGCGCGGTACCGGGCGGCGGCCACGAGGGCGAGGACGGCGAGCACGCCGGTTGCCGTTACGGACCACTGAGTCATCGTCACGCGGCGAATTCTAGGGTGATGATCCTACGTAGGTGTGAACGGATCTCGCCAAGTGACTGGATCTCGTCAAAATCCCGTCAATACGCCGCCGATCCGGCTTCGTTCGGCCTCGACCCGGGGGTCGTGAGCCGGGCGGGGCCCGCTCCGCCAGGGTCTTCCGACGCCGGTCGACGGGCCGGTCGATGGCCGATTCCCGTCCCCGGTTGTGAGAGAGGTGTGTGCGCGGCGTCATGGAACGGGCGGCGGCCGGGTGCGAGGGCGGCGTCTCGCCGTGCCGGGCGGGCCCGGAGCGGCCGTCCGGGCGGGGCCCGGCCGGTGTGCCGGCGTGCCGCCGTGCCGGCGGTCGTCGGCGCGCGACCGGCATCCGGCCGCGCACCGGCAGGCGCCCTCGCGAGCTCCCCCCGGCGGCGGCCGCTGCCCGCTCCTGCCGAAGGTTCGCCCGCTTCCGCCCACAGGAAGTCGGCCCGGCCGACTTCCTGTGCCGGCGCGCCTTCTCCCCGCTTCCCCGGCGCCGTTCGCGTCGCGGGTGCTCCCCTCCTCCTGCGCTTCCTCCTGCGCTCCTCCTCGGCTACTGCTCCGACTCCGACCTCGGCCAGGTGCGGAGGCTCGTGGTCAGGGTGGTGACGAGTCGGTCATGGGTGGTGGTGAGGTCTTCGGCGCGCTGGAAGGCGCCGGTGATGGAGAGCGAGGCGAAGCCGTGGGCGAGCGAGCGGAAGGTGCGGGCGGCGTGGATGGCCTCGGCGCCGTCGAGCCCGTAGGAGCGGAGGACGGCGAGGATGACGCCGATGAGGCGGGCGGCCGCGCGGGTCAGGTCGTCGTCGGGCCGGGGCGCCTGGGGCAGGGCGGTGTAGCGGTGGGGGTGTTCGGTGGCGTAGGCCTGGTAGGCGCGCAGGACGGCGGCGACGGCGTCGTCGCCGCTGCGGCCGACCGCGGCGTCGGCGAGCCGGCCGGCCAACTCCTCGGTGACCCGGACGGCGAGCAGCCGGCGCAGTTCGGTGAGGCCGCCGCTGACGTGCTTGTACAGGGAGGGGGTGGCGACTCCCGCGCGGGCGGCGACGGAGGCCAGGGTGAGGGCCTCGGTGCCCTGCTCGTCGATGAGGGCGAGGGCGTGGTCGACGACCTGCTCCGGGGTCAGTCCTACTCGGGGCATGGGTTCGGGTTCTCCGTACGGACGCGGGCCGGCGGCTTCGGGCGGTTCCAGGCGGTTCCGGGCGACTTCAGGCGAGTTCGCCGAGGAAGGGCAGCAGGGCGTCCGCGACGGCCTGCGGGTTGTCGGCCATCGGGTAGTGGCCGGACCCCTCGATCATCACCTTCCGGCTGCCGAGCGCGGCGGCCTGCCGGTCGGCGACGGCCGCCGGGTCCGGGAAGTCGGGGTCCTTGCTGCCCATCAGGACGAGCGAGGGGCAGCGGACGGCCGCGCACCAGCCGATCGGCGCGGAGTCCCCGGTGACGTGCCCGCGGGTGGCGGTCCTGCGCCCCGGGGTGCGCAGGGCGGCGACGAGGCCGTCCACGTACGCGTCGAGGTCGGCGGGCCGGGGGCCGGGGAAGGCCATCCTGCGCAGGTAGAGGCCCCAGGCGGCGGGCCAGTGGACCAGTGCGGTGCCCATCACGGCCATCACGCCCCGCATGAGGGCGTTGGACCGGTGCTCCACGAAGGAGTCGATGAGCGCGATCCCGGCGACCCGCTGGGGTGCGTCCCCGGCGACCTTGACGGCCGTGGCGCCGGTGTAGGACTGCCCGACCAGGACGGCCCGTTCGATGCCGAGGTGGTCCAGCAGGGCGAGGACGTCGGTGGCGATGGCGGCCGGGCTGTAGTCCTCCCACACGATCGAGGACTCGCCGAAGCCGCGCAGGTCCATGGTGATGACCCGGTGCCCGGCCGCCGTGAGCAGCGGGTGCAGGTGCCGGTAGGCCCGACGGGTGTCGAGCATGCCGGGGAGCAGGACGACGGGGGCGCCGTCGCCCTGCCGGGTGTCGTCGAAGGCGATCCGGCCGCCGGGGACGTCGAGGTACTGGGTGCTCGGAGTGCTGGTGCCGTTCACGGTGGTCCTCCACGGTGCGTGCTGCCGATAGCCAAAAAGCTACGGCTAATAGCCTTAGCCGTCAAGGCCGCCGCCCCGCCGTTCGTCCCCGTGTCGGACCGGGAGGGGGCTCAGACCCCTTCGACCCGGAACGGGTCGTGCTCGGCCAGCAGCTTCTCCAGCCGCGCCTGGTCGACCCGGGCGACGGTGTCCGCGGACTCCTGCCGGTCCCGGATGACTTTGGCCAGCGTGAACGCGGAGGTGACGGTGTAGAGGAAGCCGATCCCGAGGAACGCCCGGGTCCACGCTCCGACGGGCAGGTAGGCGATCCCGGCGGCGAGGGCCACGCCGGAGACGGCGAAGGAGAGGACGGCCTGGGCGTAGTAGGCGGCCGTGGTGCGGGTCTGCATCGGTGCGGTCATGGCGACAGGATGCGACGGCGTCGAAGGGTCGCACATGAGTAGGAGTACTCAGATGAACCCGGGTGAATGACGGGTCGTTCGTTGACGTCCGATCACCTGGACCCCGGTCGTCCCGGGCGGATGGCTTGGAATCAGGGCCTCCTAGGATTAACGTTTGATAACGCAGCGCGGTCGTCAACGCCGTACCCAAGACGGCACCGTGCGCCGTCGCCTAATCCCACCGGCCGGCCTCCGGGCAGGCCAGGGAGCCGGGGAACCACGTTTCCCTGGGGTGAATCGGCGGGGCCCAGGCCCGGCCGTAGGAGACCTTCCTGCTCCGAACCCGTCAGCTAACCCGGTAGGCGCGAAGGAAGGAAAGGAGCGCGCCTCCGTGGCGTCGACGCACACCCCGGCACACCCGGCCGGCCCCGCAGCCGGTACCCAGCTCCTCGACCACCCCGGCCCGGACGGCACCGAGTCCCTCGGCGCCGACGGGTTCGCCCCGGAGGTCGAGGCCAACCGCCACCGGATGCCGCGTCAGACCCGCGGGGCCTCCCCGCTCCTCGGCGTCACCGCCGTCGCCGCCACCCTGGGCGCCACCGGCTTCGCCTCCGCCACCCCGGCCGCCGCGCCCGCCGTCGCGGCCCCGGACGAGACGCCGGTCACCCTCGCCGCCGACCCCGGCCTCGCGCTCGCCGCCCGCATCCAGCAGCAGGCCGACAGCCAGCGCACCGCCGCCGAGGAGAGCGCCCGCCTGCAGGCCGCTCAGGAGGCCGAGGCCAAGGCCGCCGCCAAGGAGGCCGACGCCAAGCGTGCCGCCGAGGAGGCCGAGCGCGCCAAGGCCGCCGCCCTCACCCTGCCGGTGAAGGACTACAACCTCTCCGCCCACTACGGCCAGAGCGCCCGCTACTGGGCCCACCTGCACACCGGCCTGGACTTCGCGGCCGACACCGGCACCCCCGTGTACGCGGTCGGCCAGGGCACCATCACCTCGGCGGGCTGGTCCGGCGCGTACGGCTACCGGATCGTCGAGACCCTGCCCGACGGCACCGAGATCTGGTACTGCCACCTCTCGTCGATCATCAAGGGCTCCGGAAAGGTCGCCCCCGGCGACCAGATCGGCAAGGTCGGCGCGACCGGCAACGTGACCGGCCCGCACCTGCACCTGGAGGTCCGCCCGGACGGCGGCGCGCCGGTCGACCCGGAGACCTGGCTCGAGCAGCGCGGCCTCACCCCCTAACGAACCCCCCGGACCCGCCGCGGCCGCCGGGCCGCCGGGTCTCCGGGCCGCCACGGTCTCGGCGGCCGGGCCCCGGGTGCGCCCCGGGGCCTGGCCACGCGTCCACCCCACTCGTCGACGGCCGGGCCGGTCGGTCCACCACCGGCCGGGCCGGTCACTCCGCCGTCCGGACTGCTCACTCCGCCGGCAACTGCGCCAGGTAGGCGTCGATCTCCTCCGGCCCCGGTTCCGGCGCGAGCTCGGGGAACTCCTCGACCAGCAGCCGCGGCAGCCCGGGCACCGTCCACTCGCCGAACAGGTCGAGCGCCACCTCGGCCGCCGCCGCCTCGAACCGGCCGAAGTCCCCGGCCAGTTCGTCCGGCATCGGCCGACCCAGCGCGGTCAGCTCGGCCAGGTTGCGGTAGCTGCGCCGCATCAGACCCTGCTCCAGCAGCCGCCGCGCACCATCGGTGGCCATGCCGACGGACAGCACCCGGCCCGGCCCCCAGCCCTGCTCGGCGGGTTCGTCCAGCCAGCCGGCCGGCACCAGCGCCTCGTAGCCGGCCAGCCGCTCCTCCTCGCCGAGCCCGGCGAAGCCCGTCAGCCAGTCCCGCACCGCCGCGCCGTCCGCCGTGTCCACCCCGTGGGCGTGCAGCAGCACCGCGTACAGCCGCGGCCAGGTGACCAGGTCGGCGCGGCGCAGCAGCCCCGCCGCGACCTCGCCCTGCCACTCGGCCTCGGCGTGCAGCCGCTCCTGGCGCTTCGCGTTCAGCCGCTTCACCGCCCGCTGGTGGTCGACCAGCAGCCGTACGGCGTCGCCGTAGGCGAGCGGATCGGCGTCCGGCGCCGGCTGGACGTACAGGTGCAGCCGCTCGTACAGCAGGTGCTCCACCGCGGCGGAGGTCAGTTCGGGCCAGCCGTCGTGCATCCTGCCCTCGCCCAGCTCCAGCAGCGCCAGCACCGTGCGCAGCGGCGCCTCGGCCACCGGCGCGCGGCCCTGCTCGGCCGCCCAGGCGAGCAGGTCGGCGGCCCTGGTGCGCGGAGCGAGCCGCAGGTCATCGTCGTTCATGCCCCGAACGGTAGCCGCCGGGCGCGGGTAGGGTCGGCACCCATGGTCCCCGTACGACTCACCGGCCCCCGGCTGGCCATCCGCGAGTACCACCACACCCCGGAGGACGTGGACGCGCTGCACGCGCTGCTCGGCGACCCCGAGGTGACCCGCCACCTCACCTTCGGCCCGCGGGACCGCGACACCTGCGCCGACCAGCTCGAGCTGTACCTGGAGGAGGCGATGGCCGAGGACCGGAGCACCTACCAGCTCGCCGTCTGCCGCCGCGAGGACGCCGAGGACCCGGCGGAGGCGGTGCCGGTCGCGCACGCCGGCCTGACCGTCGGCGGGTTCCGCTCCGCCGAGCTCGGCTGCGTACTGCGCCCCGAGGTGTGGGGCCGCGGCTACGCGACCGAGATCACGGAGCTCCTCTGCGGGTTCGCCTTCGGGCCGCTCGGGCTGCACCGGCTGGCCGCCCGGACGGACGTGGACAACCCGGCCGCCGCGCGGGTGCTCACCAAGCTCGGCTTCCGGCTGGAGGGGCGGATCCGGCACGACGTACACAAGGGCGGCGTCTGGTCCGACTCCCACCAGTACTCGCTGCTCGTGGACGAGTGGCCCGGCCCGACCGAATGACCCCGGCCGGCCCGAGCGGCCCGGCCGGCCCGAGCGCCCCGGTCGGGGTGCCCCGCCGGACCGGCGGGCGGCGGGCCGGGACGGGGGGTTAACCCCACCCCCGATCCGCCGGTCCCCCGGATACCCGCCGACCTGCGGTTCGACCAGACTCGACGACGTCGGATCGGAGCACGACGGACCGAGGGGTCGGGAACGGGACATGAGCAGCAGCCGGAGCACGCTGGACCACGAGTGGGGCGCCCTGGGCGGTCACGAGGACGGGGCCGGGCGCCTCGCCGGGGCCCGCCGGACGGAACTGCCGCCGTCCTTCTGGCGGGCGCCCTTCTCGGCCTCCTACTACCGCGAGGTCGGCTACGCGCTGACCGGCCTGCCGGTGGCCATCGCCGCCTTCACCGTCACGATCACCATGCTCTGCTTCGGCCTCGGCACCTTCGTCACCGCCCTCGGCCTGCCCGTGCTGGCCGGCCTGACCACCGCCTCTCGCGGCTTCGGAAGGCTGGAGCGGGCCCGGGTGCGCGGGATGCTCGGCGTGGACGTCCCCGGCCCGGCGCCGGTGCGTCAGGTCCGTCCGGGCGGCTGGGGCGCCGTCACCGCGCGGCTGGCGGACGCGGCGGGCTGGAAGGGCGTGCTGTACCAGGTGGTGATGTTCCCGTGGGCGGTGTTCAGCTTCAGCATGACGCTGGTGTTCCTGCTGCTCGGCTGGACGATGGCGCTCTACCCCGTCTACCACTGGGTCTTCCCCACCTTCACGGACTGGCGCGGGTACCGGGTGTTCGACTTCACCGACAGCCACCACGTGCGGCACGTCTACTACATCGAGGGCACCTGGCAGATTGCCGCGTTCTCGGCGGCCGGACTGCTGCTGGTCTTCCTCACCGCCCGGCTGGTCCGCGGTCTGACGAACGTCAACCGGGCCGCCGCGGTGGGGCTGCTCGGCCGCTGAACGGCCGGGCACGCCCCGGGTGCGCGCGGGACGTCCGGCGCACTCCGGGCGCTTGCCGGGGGCGCGCCGGGCGCTCCTGACTTCCTCTCGGATGCGTCCGGACGCGTTCCGGATGCGGAGGACATCGCTACGTGTTCGGATGACCGCGTGTCCGCCGCCCCCGCCCCCGCACCGGACCCCGACGTCCTGGTCACCTCGCGTCCGCTGGACGAGTACTGCGCCCTGTTCGACCTCACCCGCGCCGGGCTGGCCGCCCTGCCGGGGCCGCTGCTGGACTGCCCGGGCGGCGCGGCGGGCCTGGCGGCCGAGGCGCGCGAGCTGGGCTGCCGGGTGATCGCCGCCGACCCGGCGTACGCGCTGCCGCTGCCAGCGGTGGAGGCCCAGGCGCTGGCCGCCCGGAAGTCGATGGCCGTCGCGATGGCGGCCCGACCGCACCTCTACCCCGAGGCCGGCCGCCACCGGCCGGAGCGCTACCTGCGCAGCTGGGACCGCGCCCGTCGGCTGTTCACCGCCGACTCGGCCGCCCACCCGCAGCGGTACGTGGCCGCCGCGCTGCCCCGGCTGCCCTTCGCCGACGGCACCTTCGCCCTCACCCTGAGCGGCTACCTGCTCTTCGCGTACCCCGAACTCTTCTGCCCCGAGCGACAGTTGGCCGCCCTCATCGAGCTGGTCCGGGTCACCGCCCCGGACGGCGAGGTCCGCGTCCAGCCGCTGCACGACGGGTACGGGCGCCGCTGCGGACACCTCGACCGGCTGCGGTACGCGCTCGGCGGGCACCGGATCTCCAGCGAGGTCCGCAGTGTCCGCCGGGAGGGCGGCCGCACCCGCCGGGTGCTGGTGCTGCGGACCGCCGACCGGCGCCGCCGGGAGTCGCGGCGAGCCCCGAATCGGTAATGGTCACTGGAGCGGTTTGCTCCTATACTCGGAGCTCATGAGCGAGACCACGATCCGGCCCGCCCAGCCGGCCGACGCCGACCGGCTCACCGCCCTGATCCAGGCCTCCACCGCCTACCGGGGCGCGTACTTCGCGATGATCGACGGCTACGCCGTGACGCCCGACTACGTCGAGCGCCACCAGGTGCGGATGGCCGTCGACGCCGCCGACGACCGGCTGCTCGGCTTCTACGCGCTGATCCGCGAACCGGCCGAACTGGACCTGATGTTCGTCGCGGACGAGGCCCAAGGGCTCGGCACCGGGCGGCTGTTGATCGCCGACATGCTCGACCGCGCCCGCGAGGCGGGGATCACGGCGGTCAAGGTCGTCTCGCACCCGCCCGCCGAGGGCTTCTACCTCCGGATGGGCGCCGAACGCACCGGAACCCGCCCGCCGCAGCCGAGGACCCCGTGGGAGCAGCCGGAACTGCGGTTCACCCTCTAGGAGTCCTCGCCGGCCGACGGCGCCGACCCGGCGGGTCGGGCTGCCTGAGCCGGTTGAGCCGGTTGCGCCGGTTGAGTCGGATGAGCGGGTTGACCCGGTCGGGCCGACGGCTCCGGGCCTGCGGGCTGGGCCGGGACGAAGGCCGCCACCTGCAGCCGGGACAGTATCTTCTCCGCCAGCCAACTGCGGTCCGACCCGTACGGGATCCCCCTCGGGTCGACCAGCTGCGTCGCCACCGCGTCCCGCAGCCGCTGCGCCTCGGCGGCGGGCAGCCGGGACAGCAGGCCCCGGGCGGCCAGCAGGGCGTGGTACTGCTCGAAGCCGGACCGCGGGTGCTCGATCGCCTCCAGCACACTCGGCAGGTCCGCCAGCGCCGGATCGCCCTGCATCAGCGCGAGCGCCTGGATCCGGCGGCCCTCCGAGCCGTCCGCGAAGAGGCTCCGCACCTGGTCGGCGGTCAGCGCCGAGCGCGTCGCGGTCGAACGCACCTCGGCGACCACGCCCTCCGGCCCGGCGGGGGAGCCGGAGGAGGGCGGCAGCTGCGCGGCCAGCGCGGCGGGGTGCTCGGCACTGCCGCCGAGCAGCCCGAGCCGCTGCATCGCCCGCACCCGCAGGTCGTCCGCGCCGACGGTGTCGCCGTGCCGGTCGCGGTCCTGCCCGGCCAGGAAGAGGTCCAGCGCCCGGTCCGCGTCGGTCAGTACCTGGGGCAGGGCGAGTCGGGTCACCAGCCAGCCCGCCAGGAAGCCGAGGACCAGGAAGTACAGCACCAGCGCGGCCCCGAACGGCACCGCCGCGTCCCCGCCGCCGAGCGCGGGCGCCAGCGCGGTGCCCAGCTGGTGCAGCCGTTCGCCCAGCGAGCCGAGCTGGGTCAGCCCGACGCCCAGCAGCACCTTGGTCAGCCAGTCCGAGACCTGCTCCAGATTGGTGTTCGGCGCGTACGAGCCCTGCGGCTCGCCCGAGCCGCCCTTCACCCGCGGCACGCCGAACAGGAAGCCCAGCGCACCGCCGAGCACCGTCGACGCCCCGGCCACCACCAGCCCGCCGCCGAGCGCCTGCCACGCGTGCTCCCGGCCGAGCCCGAACAGCAGCAGCCCGAGCACCCCCGTCCCGGCCAGCACCGCGGCGGCCGCCCCCTGCGCCGTCCGCAGCGCCGACGTGCCCGCCCGTCGCGCCTTCGCCATCGCCCACCCCCAGTGTCCGAGCCGCTCCGCGCCGGAGTCCGCGCCGACTCTAGCGGCGTGACCCACCACGGGAACGGTCCGGGGCGGCCGCGATGACGACGCGACCGCCGCCGAAAACGCAGACAGCCCGCAGGCTGCTCCTGCGACGCCGGCCCGTGCACTGGCCTGGCGCCGAGGCACCGGGGATGTTCCGGTGAGCCTGCGGGCCGGGTGACTGCTGTGGATTTCGCCTGCCGGAGGCCAGGGGCCTCACCCTGCGCAGGCAGGGGCGGCTCTAGCGAGCAGCCACCTCACGCATCCTGATGGAACTCATGTTCATAGGATGCTGCGCACTATGACCCCGTACGTGAGCCGGAACATCCGGCAGACAGAACTTGAATCCGTTCGCGCAGTGATCTACGCCCGCCAGTCGAAGCGGCGCGTTGACGAGTCGGAGACCTCCACCGAATCCCAGATCGGCCGGGGCACGGCCCTGGCCGAGGGCAAGGGCTGGAAGGTGGGCCGCGTCTTCCAGGACATCGGTAAGTCCGGATGGGACCCGGACACCGAGCGCGCCGGGTTTGACGCCATGATGACGGCGGTGCGCGCGGGAGAAGTAGACGTGGTGGTCGTCTTCTCGCTGGCCCGGCTGACCCGCCAGGGCGCTATGGAGGCCATGCGCATCAACGACGTGTTCATGCAGCACGGCGTGCGCCTGGTCTCTGTCGAGGAGCCGTTCCTTGACACCACGCACCCCATCGGGGTAGCCGTGTTCGCCCTCATCGCTGCGCTGGCTCAGCAGGAGTCGGAGTTGAAGTCTGCGCACATTTCGGAGGCAAAGGCCGAGTTGAAAGCCATAGGTGGCCACGTGTCCGGCCGCCCGCCGTTCGGCATGAAGACCGAACGGGTCAAGGAAGGGAAGCTGGTCCGCTCTCAGCTCGTGCCGGACCCCGAGACTGCCCCGACGGTCCTCAAGATCGTTGATCGCGTCATGGACGGCGAGACAGTCTCAGGCATCGTGCAGAACCTCAACCTGATTGGCGAGCCGTCCCCCGGAGCACTGGCGCTGGCGGCTGGGCGCAAGCGGTCGGGTCGGTCCCGAAGCAACATCACCCCGGCTGACCCCGAGTGCCCGCCGCTCTGGGACGTGGGCACCGTGAACACGTTGCTGCGGCATCCGGCGCTCGGTGGATTCGCTGCTGAGTGGGTGACGGACGCGGACGGAAAGCGTCGCCGCCGGGAGATCATGCGGGACAAGACCGGCGCCCCCATGGCGGTGCATAAGGGGATCATGGAGCCGATCAAGTGGTATCAGCTCCAGGATGTCCTCAAGGGACGGTCCCGTGCGAGCATCCGGCCGCGCAATCCGGAGAACGACCGGACGTTGCTGGGCGGCTGGGGCGTCCTTCGGTGTGGTCTCTGCAACGCGAACATGATCTACGAGGACGGACAAACGCGGTACACCTGCCCCCGGCCCACCAACCGTCTCAACTCGCACGGGCTCACCATCCGTGCCGAAGTTGCAGATGAGACGGCCGCACGTCTCGTCTGGGCCCGCCTGCTGTACGCCGACCTTGACAACCAGGACGATCGGGAGTGGCTGACCGCCGCAGCGATTCGATACGCCCGACAGCGCGACGTGACCGGTCTGGAAGAAGAACGGGCCGAGACGAGCGCGCAGCTTGAGCACGTCGAGGAGTCCATGAAGCAGCTCTATGCAGACCGAGCGGAGGGGCTGTACGACGGAGCCCTTGGGCGCCAGGCGTTCAAGGACACCCTCGCCAAGTACACGGCGCACCAAGCTGGCTGCGCTGCCCGGTTGGAAGAGATCGACGCCGAAACGGCGAAGACGATCACTATCCCGTCCGAGTGGACCGGCTTGGACGCCGGGGTGGACCCGCTGGGCAAAGACGGCGTCTGGGGGAAGTGGGACGTCGTGGAGAAGCGCCAGTTCCTCGGATACTTCGTCTCTGCCATCACGGTTGCCAAGGCCGAAAAGCGGGGCCGAGGCGCCGACCCCGCAAAGCGGGTAGCCATCGAGTGGGCCAAGCTCCCGGCACCTGAGATGCCGCAGCGCACAACAACCCCTGACATGGAGTCCATCGGCGTCTAACCCGCGTTTCAGCCCCGTCCTGGCCATCTGGCTGGGGCGGGGCTTTCTCGTGTCTGCTGCCCCCTTGTGGGCATCTCCGAGCCGAAGAGCGGCCATGGCGACTGTCGGGGCCGAGGAGGCGGCGCGTGGCCCGGAGCGAACGGCGCGAGGCGGTCCCGTTTACCAGCCCCCATTGACACAGGAGAACTGGGCGACTACCCAGAGAGACATTGTTACGTTTATTGATATGACGGTTGATACTTTCCTAGTTCCATACATAGAGAATAAGAAGTAGTCCTATGGGGGGTAACTGGGGAAAGTGCTTCCTGCATAGTCGATTTCGTAACCCGACGAGAGAGACTGCCGCATGTTCAACAGATGGGACTGTGAGTGGTGCGCCAAGGCGCTGACCGGCCGCCAGCGCACCTACTGCTCGAACGCCTGCCGTCAAGCCCAGCGGCGCGACGATGAACGCGCCCGCAACGGCATCCCGCCGCGCACCTGCGACAAATGCGGAGACGAGGGGATTGACCACGCCAACCGCTACGGAGGCTGGTGCTACGACTGTACGAACGGTCCCGCCAGGGCCTACGCCGAGGAAGCCCGTTGGGAGGCCAGGTGCGAGCTAGAGGGTTGCGATGACAATGCCGGCTGGGAGGGGCTAGGGCGGGCGCGGAAGTACTGCTCGGCTGCCCATCGACAGAAGGCATATCGGCAGCGAAAGCGTGCGGCATCCCCACGGCCTCTTGAGCTCTAGCGCCGCCCCCGTTTACCACCCCCCATCAATGTCTTTGCAGCACCCAAAGCGCTGCAACGGGAGCGGGCCGAACCGCCCCGAAAATAACAACTGAATAGCTCCGGCGGGTAGTGCGCTGCCTGCCGGTCTGCCCCGCTTCGCTGGGTGCGTGCTTTCCCGAGACTTTCGGCGGTCTCGGACGTGCGTGCACTCGGCGGAGCGGGGCCTTTTTGCGTTCCCGCCCGCCGGTGCGCACTGCCGACTCATGAAAGGGAACAATATGCTTGAACGCAGAGAGATCGTCCGTGCCGCTCTCAGCAGCGCCATGGAAGGTGCCGAGGCCGACCCCAAGGATCCTGAGCAGCTTAGCCCCGAGCACGCCGAGGACATCCGGAAGCGCCTCGCGAAGAGGTACGACATCCCCCCGCAGCTCATCGACAGCCTGACGGGCAACACGGCCGCTGAAATCTCCGCCAGCGCCGATCGCATCCGCGCTGGCCTCACTCAGTACCGGCCATCCGGTCTTCACACCCGACCTGTTTCGCTCATTCCCTCTGGTCCTGTGGACTCGCCGCCGGACGAGTCGACGGTCGATCCCATGGAGCTAGCGAAGAAGGTTCTCTTCCGTCGATTCTCGGAGACCATGCGATGACCGACGTAACCGATATGCCAGATAACCCCAACGTGGAAATCCGAGTCCTCAACCCTGAGGGTGCCAAGGGCAAGGGTCGTTTCGGCTGGCACTTCTGGCCGGACGCCGCCGAGGCCGACGACGCGACGGAGCAGAGATGACCGAGTACCGCAACGCGCACTTCCTGCCAGACCTGACAGTGACTGCGAGCGTTCTAACGCTGAGCTCCGAAGGCTTGGCGTCGCTGTCCTTTCGGCCTGTGATCGGCTGGCTTTCCGGCCCGCAGCTGTCCCACGGACAGCGTTTCGGTGGACATTCGGTTCCTGATGTTGTGCCGCTGGTACTGAATCCGAACGGGGCGGTGGATAGTCCTTCTCCGCTCGATTTGCTACCCCGCCAGAATGTAGGCCAGGGCCCGGCGCCGGCCGAGGACATCCTGTTGGGTATCTCGCCCAATCGGGAGGAGGCCGAGAGGGCCTATGGTCCCGTACTGAATGCGATTGCCGATCTGGTCGAAGAGATCTCGGCCGAGCAGGAAGCCGCCAAGGCAAAGGCCCAGGAAACCGCCGTAAATGCCGCTCGCGCCGAACGTGAGGAAGCCGAATGCCTTGCTGCCGTCGCAGCCGAAAAGGTGGCGCAG
Organism: Kitasatospora sp. NPDC048194; assembly: GCF_043202455.1. Classification (NCBI taxonomy): domain Bacteria; kingdom Bacillati; phylum Actinomycetota; class Actinomycetes; order Kitasatosporales; family Streptomycetaceae; genus Kitasatospora; species Kitasatospora sp. NPDC048194. Next base: position 27,140 of record NZ_JBIDAK010000003.1, on the reverse strand, counting down.
CGCGCTCACCTGATCAGCGACGCCGATGCACTGATTGCCGAAAGCCGCGAATTCCTTGCGGCGCGCGCCACCGAGGAGAACGACATTGCCTGAGACGCTGACTCCGGAGCAGGAGCGAGCAAGGCGGCTCGACCTGCTGGATACGATCGCAGAGCGGGCCATCCCGTTCTACGCCTACACGGTGACCCCCGAGCCCGTTCGTGACGCCCTCGCCCGACTGGACGGCCTGCGGGAGCGTAAGGCCGCCCTGGACGATCTGGTGGCCGCTCTGCGGGCCGAACTGGCGGGCCTGGACGTCCGGGACGAGCAGGCCGCCAAGGACGCCGTACGGGACGGCAAGCCCGTGCCCAAGCGCACGGCCCGTGCCCCGCTGGAGGCCAAGCTTGCCGAGGCGGAGCGGGCGCAGCTCGCGATGTACCAGGTTGCCGCCGACGCCTCGGGTGCCGTCCGGGCAGCGTCCATCGCAGTGCGGGCCGACTGGCGGGCGGACATCTGTGCCGTCGCCGAGGAGAAGCGCACCGAGGCACTGACCGCTGCTACTCAACTCGCAGCGTTGATGGACGAGTTGGCGTCGCTGGCCTCTACTGTGGAGAGCATGGACGACGACCTTGCCCAGCCGTGGGGAGCCAACGAGCAGCAGTGGCGCAGCATGGCTGTACGGGGCGGGATCACGTGGGACGCCGATCGCACGGCGCTGGACCGGATCGTCACGGAACGACTGGAGTACTCGACCACCTACCCCGGCGGTCTGCCGGGCAGGCTCAACCCGGCCGAGGACCCGACCACGGAGCACAACCCGATGGCCGGGCCGTCAGCACCACTCGGCACACGAGGGGACTGACACGCTGACTGGCTACAGACGGTGAGCACAGACCTGGGCTATGACCCCCTCCCGGTCTTCCTTTATCGCTATGCCATAGCAGCTGTCGGCCTCTTTACGGGTCAGGGAGTTTCGGCCTGGCCCCTCGTTTACCCGCTGTGACCTGCGCTTCGGCCGGGTTTGCGGGGTGGCCCACGCGCGCGTGCACAGCGCGGGTGCACGTGACGCGCCCGCGCCCGCATGTGCGGGCCCCAACGACCTGAACACCCCCCGTAGAGCTGCCACCCGGGGTCCTGGCCGGGCCAACAGCCGGCCGAGGCCCAACCGGTCCACTCGAAGTCCACCAAGCCGCCAAATCCCCACTGTGGCAGCACGCCTGGAGTCGCCTATCCGTTCGCCCATCGTCCATCCGCCATGCGGCCGGGAGTGGTCCGGTCTGCGCGCCGAGCACTGCCCGGCCTGTCACGAGACGTTCGCCAGCACCCGGGCGGGCGACGCCCACCGCATCGGTCCGCACGGCGCCCGCATGTGCCTGCCACCGGCCACAGTCGGCCTCTGGCAGGACGACCGTGGACTGTGGCGCCGACGCCCCTACCGCACGTACTGAGCGCCCCCTTGCCCCCGTTCTGCCCTCGCTGGGCAGGACGGGGGCCCTTTGCCGTTTCGGGCGCGCCCCCCTTTGACTGACGCATGATCAACTTGCATGCCATCTTGACGATATCGCTGCTGTGAGTAATGGTCGTGCACATCCATGCAACCGGCACAGCACGGAGGGCACGATGGCACTAGAGTTCATCGGGATCGACCCCGAGACGCAGCAGCAGGGATCACCGACTGTCTGGGTGGACGCAGAGAAGAAGGAGCTCGTGTTCCTGGGCTGGAAGGCGTCTCCGGCCTTGAAGAAGCAGTGTGAACAGAACACGGCACCCGGGCACGCTACCGAAATCCCTGAGAACGAGGACGTGATCAGGTTCCCCGCGCGAATGATTCCTATTCTGAGGGAGGCGTGCGATGCCGCAGAGCGAGCCGGACTTCTTTGAGCTTCTGGAAGAGGCCAGGCACTCCGCAGTTCATCTAGAAATGCGTGATGCGTACGGCGTCGGAGACGAGTCCGAGGACTTCGACCGCTGGGTGACCTCTGGAAAGCGGGATTCTGATCCCACCTCTCCATACTGGGCTCCCTGGGTGTCCGTCATTTCTGAGACGGTGGCCCGGGGCGTCAAGGTTCGCCGTGCTCGTATTGTTTCGGAGCCGGTCACGGATTACATCCGGTGGGAGCATGCCGGCTCGGTCGTGAATATCGCGGCGGGCGAGGAGATTCGATGGCTCCCTCGTCGACTGGCATCCGGGATCGCGCTCCCCGGAAACGACTTCTGGCTCTTTGACGAGAAAATCGTTCTGTTCAACCACTTCACTGGAAACGGTGATTGGGCGGGGCAGGAGCTGAGCGCCGACCCGGACATTGCCCAGCTGTGTGCATCTGCTTTCGCGGCGGTGTGGGATTCGGGAATCCCACACGACGATTACAAAGTCTGACCCATCGAACATATCGGATAGCTAGCTCATGCCTTCATCTCCGTCATCTAGCGCTCAAGAAGCCCGCGAAGCCGTGGCGGCCCGACTGCGGGAACTGCTCCTAGATGCTGGGCTGACAGGGCGCGAGCTAGCTATCCGCTGTGGGTGGCATCCCTCGAAGTCCTCTCGGATTATGAACGGGAAAACCCCACCCTCTGACGCTGACATACGTTCCTGGTGTGAAGCGTGCGGCGCCGCTGAGCAGGCGGATGACATTATTGCGGCAAATCGCGCCGCGGACTCTATTTACGTCCAGTGGAAGAAATTGCAACGCAATGGCATGCGTCGAGCGCAAGAAGAAGTCGTTCCGCTCTGGGAGCGAACGCGCCAATTTCGTGTTTACGCTTCCAATGTCGTGCCGGGAATGCTTCAAACGCCGGGATATGCCACTGCCCTCATGGCCTCCATCACTGAATTTCAGGGCACGCCGGACGATGTGGCGGAGGCTGTAGATGCTCGTATGGCTAGGGCCCACGTGATCCGCGAGGGAAATCACCGATTCGCATTGCTGATGGAAGAAACCGTCCTGCGCTATCGAATTGGTGATTCCGAAGCTATGGCAGCCCAGTTGGGATATCTCCTCGCAGTAATGGCGCTTCCTCGGGTCAGTCTCGGGATTATCCCGTTTACGGCACCGCGTCGAATCTGGCCGTTGGAAGCGTTCTACATGTTCGATGATCAGCACGTAGCCGTGGAACTGCTCACCGCAGGAGTTAATGTCAAGACTCCCAGTGAGATTGCGGAGTACGGGCGAGCGTTCGAGGGGCTGGCTGCGCTGGCGGTCTACGGGGCGCAGGCACGGGCGTTGATCACGTCAGCGATTGAGTCGCTGGGGTGAATGCGTGCAATCTCGTGCAACTTTGTAGAGCTCAACTCGCCTAGCTCCCTAGCGTGTTGCTCATCGGTTCTGAGCAGTCGAGGGAGTGGCCCCATGGCGGTGAGCACCAACACCCGCAAGACGAAGACCCGCGCCGAGTACCGGGCCGAGCAGCGCCAGCGTGCTCCCGTCGGCGATGCGCTGGCCGACTACGACCCCGCATACGCCGCCAAGGCCATGGGACGAGGCATCCCGAAGGACTGGCCGTTCTGTACCTGCGGTGCGGACGTGTGCCCCGACAAGGGGGTTGCGTGACGCTGTACGAGATCGCCCGGCGCGTGCCCGAGGAACGGCACGAGGACGCCGACGCATGCCCCACCTGCCTGTGGCATGACGCCATGGCGCAGCAAGCGATTCAGGACCCCGACGGGTTGAACTACTCGCTCCGCACGGACGTGAAGATCCTCCGTCGCCGACACGCCGAGTCGGGAGAGTGCCTGACCCCTGGGCGCTCCCGTGGCTGACCACCAGGACGGCCGCCAGGCGGCCCCGGACGGCCCCCTTGAGGGACCGGAACCGGTAGACCCGTTCGAGTGGCTTCACGCCCACCCGTGGCCCCCGGAGCGGGCCAGTGCGCCCCGACCCCTGCTCACCCCGGAGGAGTTCAGCGAGGCCCCGTTGCCTCCCGAGGAACGCGCACGGCGGGCGGATCTGCTTGCCAGGCTGCGCGAAGCGAACCGCTCATGGCGCTGACGCGCCCCACAGACCCCCGTCCCGGTCGCCTGGGGAAGGATTCGGCCGGGACGGGTCTCCAGTGACAGCAGCGACAGAGAGGCAAGTCCCTGTGGAGACCTCAGAGCGTGCACGGCTGGAAACGTACTTCGGGAAGATCGCGCGGCGGTTCACGCCCCAGGTACTCCCGTCCTCGCTACTGGTGACGCACCTGCTGCCGGAACGCCCGTCGTTCGTGCGGGCGGTCGGCACGGTTTCCAACCTCCGGGCGGTCCTACCCAAGCCGAAGTCGATCGACACCGCAGCCCGCCGAGAGGTCGAACAGGCTTTCCCGTGCGACGAGTTGTCGCGGGAGCTGTTCGCCGAGCCGGACACGGCGGTGACCTACTTGGAGACCCGGGCGGCCGGCGAACATGTGGTGCTGCTGGACGTCGGCGGCTATTTCGCGCCAGTGATCGATGCGCTCTGCGGCCGGTTCTCCGGGACCGTCCTCGGGGTGGTGGAGGACACCGAGAACGGCCACAAGCGGTACGCCGAGCGGGACAAGCTGCCGTGCCCCGTCGTGTCGGTGGCCCGTTCACCGCTCAAGGACCCCGAGGACTTCCTTGTCGGCCAGTCCGTTGTGTTCTCGACTGAGGCGTTGTTGCGGGGCCGGGGGGACATTCTGCACGGCCGTCCGGCGCTGGTGATCGGGTTCGGCAAGCTGGGGTCGAGCATCGCTCGTCTGCTGCACGCGAAGGGGGTGCACGTCACCGTGTACGACATTGACCCCGTACGGCGCGCTCAGGCGCTCTCCCAGGGCTTCGGCGTGGCCCGGGACCGGGAGCAGGCGATAGCCGCTGCTGGACTCGTCCTGTGCGCCACGGGGGCGCTCGCGCTCAAGGGGGAGGACTTTCCGAATCTGCGGAACGGGGCCTACGTCGCCACGGTCACTAGCAGCGAGGACGAGTTGGAGTTGAACGGGCTGCCGGACGGCTACACCCGCAGCAGCTCCGGGGAGAACGTCACCCGGTACAGCACGACGGGCCACTACTTCTATCTGCTCAACAACGGAAACGCCGTCAACTTCCTCCATGGCGCATCAGTTGGGCCGTTCATCTACCTCGTACAGGCTGAGATCCTGGCAGGCGTGCGATTGCTCGCCCGGCGGGACCTCGACGCCACCATGCACGAAGTGCCCGGCGACGACCGGGCAGCCATCGCCGCTACCTGGCTCGACTACTACAACAGGTGATCCGATGCCCATCACGGCACAGCACGTCAGCGAGACCGTCACGGCCTACCTGGACGCCCACCCTGAGGAGAAGCCGGAGCTGTCGGCCGTCCTCGCCCTGGTGGACGCCGGAGTGGACGTGACCAGTCGGAAGGAATTCCGGGGGCACGCCACGGCTGGGGCCGTCCTGGTGGACCGGGAGGGTAAGGCGCTGTTCATCCACCACATGGCGCTGGACAAGTGGCTCACCCCCGGCGGGCACCTGGAGCCGGAGGACGACACCCTGTCCGGGGCCGCTCTCCGTGAGCTGACCGAGGAGACCGGCGTCAGCCCCGAGGGCATCACGCTGGCCGACGCCGCCCCCGTTCACATCGACGTGCACCCGATTCCGGCGAGCGATGCCAAGGGCGAGCCCGCACACCAGCACATCGACTTCCGGTTCCTCTTCCGCACCATCGAGGACAGCGCCGTCACGCTGCAAGAGGAGGAAGTGAGCGGCTACGCCTGGCGCGACGCGGGCTCGATCGCTGACGAGACGCTGAGGGCCCGCGTCCTGGCCGCCCTTCGCTGACCACCGACCGGCCCGGCCGCCTACGTCCCCCGCGAGGCGGCCGGGCCCCTGGCAGGGCCCCCGGGACCGGCTGCTTTCTGAACCGGCCCCGGGCCCAGCGGCTAACCGTTCCAGCACATGGCAAACCGTGGCGTGGACCGGCTGCGCTGGCCCGACATGCCGAACCCCCGGGTCCTCGCCTTGAGGATGTCCCGGGGGCTCAACAACTTCTGCGCGTTCCCGTCCGCCAAGCTGCGGCTAGGCCGTAACCTCGGCGGAGGCGCGCCCGAGCGAGTCAGACGCGCACACGTGCGCAGTTGCGTTTGTACTCAACTCAGGATCACCTCCTTTCAGTGTGGCCCCACCATAGGCAGGCCACCGCCGAGAGGGCAACGGATTTATCCGGGCCCCGATCAGGCGGTCTTGACCTGGTCCTTGAACTTGGAGAAGTCGATCGTGTTGTCGGCCGGCGGGGCCTGGACGGTCAGCGGCTTGTCGAAGTCCGAGAGGTCGATCTTCGTCTGGCCGTCCTTGCCCGGAGCCGTCTCGATGTGGAGCGGGTAGGGCTTGCCCTCGGTGGCGACGTCGATCGTGCCGTGCTCGCCCTGGGCGTTGGTGACCTTGAGGCTGAAGGTCTTCACGCCGTTGGTGGTGCCGGCGGACCCCTTCTCGACACTGGTGGCCGCCGTGTCGCCGCCCTCGACGATCTGCTTGCTGAACTCGGAGAGGTCGCAGAGGGAGGTGAACGGCTTCATCTCCGGGTCGTTGTCGAAGCCGGTCAGGTAGCGGCCCTTGAAGAGCTCGGCGGCCTTCGCGCCGTTCTGGCCGCCGATGGCGGTCCAGAAGGCGGCGTCCGGCTTCATGTAGGAGGCCGTGCCGTCGCGGAGGACCTCGACCTTGCCCATGCCGGGCACCGACATGGAGCCGGTGCAGCGGCCCTTGCTGTCCATGGCGAGGTTGATCTCCATCGTGCCGTCCTGGTCGACCATCGTGCCCGCCAGCTTGACCGCCGAGGCACCGGTCAGGGCGTCCTTGGCCTGCTTCTTGATCTCCTGCGCGGTCAGCTTGTCGGTGTCCAGCTTCGCCACGGTCGGGGTCGGGGTCGGCGTGGCGGTCGGAGCCGCGGCCGCCGCGGCGGTGGTCGCGGGCGCGGCGGCCTTGTCCGAGTCCTTGTTGTCGCCGCAGGCAGCCGTGCCCGCTCCCAGGAGGAGGCAGATCACGGCGGTGCTGACCAGGCGCTTCGACGGCATGAGGTGGTTCCTGTCCCGGGGCACGGCCGTGCCGCCCCCCAATCGGATGAAGTTTCCTCCGAAGTATGGGGGAGACCCCGGACAGCGGATCTTGGATTCGACCGCCGTTACCGGTTCGTGGCAGGACCGTGTTCCGGCCGTGCGCGGAAACCGCGAAGGGCCCGGAGGAAGAATCCTCCGGGCCCTTCGGCTACTGAGTAGCGGGGACAGGATTTGAACCTGCGACCTCTGGGTTATGAGCCCAGCGAGCTACCGAGCTGCTCCACCCCGCGTCGGTGAACACAACGATACGGGGAAGTCGCGGATATGGGAAATCGGTTCTCCTGGCGGCTCCGGGCGGGGCCTCGGCGCGCGGCCTCAGGGCGCTCCCGCGGGCGGTCGCCCGTGCCGTGGGGCGTGCCGGGCGGCGCGGGACCTCGCCCAGGCGGCGAAGCAGACCAGCGCGGCGAAGCAGGGCACCATCAGCATCCCGTAGACCATCAGGAACCCGTCCGTCCCGAGGTCGGCCGCGGCGTTCCAGGTCCCGTGCAGCACCATCGCCAGCAGCAGGCCGCCGGGTGCGGCCAGCCGGGCCAGCCAGCGCCGCCCGGTGGTCAGGGCGACGGCCAGGCCGATCCCGGTGAGCGCGGTGAACAGCGGATGGGCGAAGGGGGACAGCAGGGCGCGCAGCACGAAGGTCTGCACGGTGCTGTCGAAGTCCCGCAGGCTGGGCCGGTCGCCCAGGCCGATGCTGTCGAGCCGGTTCCGCTGGTCGGTGGTGAAGGCCCGGCCCAGGTAGAGGGCGTTCTCGACGAAGGCGAAGCCGCAGGCCGTCATCCCGCCGAGCACTACCCCGGCGGCCAGGGTGCGGGGCCGGGAGCGGCGGTGCGGGGTGCCGGGGGAGGGCGGGGCCGGGCGGAGGTACGGCAGTGGCCGCAGGTACGGGCGGAGCCCCAGTCGGCTCCGGGCGTGCGGCCCGGCCGGGCGGCGCTGGTAGGGGCGGGTGCGCCCCGGCGCGGGGGGCCGGTGCAGCAGTGGCGCGCAGGGGCAGCCGGTGCGGCGGCCGCGGCAGGACAGCCGTCGGCCGAGCGGCAGCAGCAGCACCAGCAGGGCGGTGGCCTTGGCGCTCTCCTCGATCAGCGGGGTGGCGATCCCGGTGCCGAGCAGCCGCCCGAGCGGGCCCGGGTGCGCGGTCAGGTAGTCGGCGGTCCAGTTGTTGGCGAGGATCGCGATCGTGGTGGCCGCGCAGGCGCCCCAGCCGAGGCAGAACACGGTGTGCCGCAGCGGCACCCGGGCGGTGAGGTTGAGCCAGGCCAGGCCGCCGAGCACGAAGGGCAGCGGCACCATCGCCAGGCCGAGGCCGACCAGCAGTCCGACCGTGCCGGTCTGCCGCTGGACCAGGTGCAGGATCAGCACCCCGCAGCCGACCAGGGTCAGCACGGCGGTGGCGGTGACGGCGGGCAGCGCCATCCCTCCTGCTCGGCCGGGCGGCCCGGCGGTCCCGGCGGAGCGTACGGCGGTCCCGGCGGGGCGTACGGGCTCCCCCGGCCGGCGGAAGCCGACGGCCGCGGTGGAACCGGCGGCCGCGGGCGCGGCGGTGGCGGGTGGTGATCCGGTCGGCCGGGGCAGCAGCCGACGGGCCCGGCGCTCCCGGGGCCCCGGGATGGTCCGGGTGTCACCGGTGCGCTGGACCGTCCCCGGTGCGTCGGCGGCGGCACGGGCGGACGTCCGGAACCCGCCGCCGGACGGGCTGCCCATGCGGCTCAGGGTAGGCCACGGCGCCCGTCCGTCGGGAGGAGTCGGGACGAACCGCTCGCGGGCCGCGCCGCGGACCGCTCAGCGGGCCGCCGCCCGTTCGAACGGCGGCCGGCGGTTCAGCGGCGGCGGAACAGCAGGTCGTGGACCACGTGGCCCTTGGCGATCCCGGCGCGCTCGAACTTGGTGACGGGCCGCCAGGCCGGTCGCGGCGCGTAGCCGGGGATGCTGCCGTCCGGGTGGTCCGCGGGCTCCAGCCAGCCGCTGCCGTCGCCCTCGGGGTGCAGGTTCTCCAGCTCCGGCGAGGCGGACAGCACGGCCAGCATCTGCTCCGCGTACGGCTCCCAGTCGGTCGCGCAGTGCACCAGGGCGCCGGGGGCGAGCCGGGGGAGCACCAGGTCGAGGAAGGACGGCTGGATCAGCCGGCGCTTGTGGTGCTTCGGCTTGGGCCACGGGTCGGCGAAGTAGACCCGCAGTCCGGCCAGCGAGGCGTCCGGCAGCATGTCGCGCAGCAGGATGACCGCGTCACCGGCGGCCAGCCGCACGTTCTGCGAGCCGTCGCGCTCCAGCAGGCCGAGCAGGTTGCCGTGGCCGGGGGTGTGCACGTCGGCGGCGAGGATGCCCATGGACGGGTCGGCGGCGGCCATCGCGGCGGTGGTCTCGCCCATGCCGAAGCCGATCTCCAGGGTGACCGGCAGGCCGCCGAACAGTTCCCGCAGGTCCAGCGGGCTGCCGTCGATGGCGATGCCGTACGTCTCCCAGCCGCGGTCCAGGGCGCCCGCCTGGGCGTTGGTCATCCGGCCCCGGCGCGGCTGGAAGCTGCGGATGCGCCGCTCGCGGTGCTGGGCCTCGGTGGCCTTGTGCGGGTACATCGGCGCGGGGTAGGCGGCCGGCGCGGCGGACATCCGGGCGGACGGCGATTGCTGGGGGATCGGGGCGGTGGCAGTCACAATCCCCCGAGTCTACGGGGCCGGGCGGGGCGCCCGCCGAGGTGTGTGACGGGGCTCATCCGCCCGCCTCCAGGGCGGCCAGCGCCCGGCGGGCCACCTCCCGGCCGATCGGCAGCGACGCCGTCGCGGCGGGGGACGGCGCGTTCAGCACGTGGACGGTGCGGCGCGGGGAGCGCGGGTCGTCCGGGTCGAAGCCGGCGAACGCGAAGTCGTCCAGCAGCGAGCCGTCCCGGGCCACCGCCTGGGCCCGTACCCCGGCGGCGGCCGGCACCAGGTCGGCGGCGGTCACCGCGGGCAGCAGGCGCTGGACGGCCGCGGTGAACGCCCGCTTGGAGAGCGAGCGGTGCAGTTCGCCGACTTCCTGGCGCCAGTGCCGGCGCAGGATCCGCCAGGTGCCGGGGAAGGCGAGGGTGTCGGCGAGGTCGCGCGGGCGGACGGTGCGCCGGTCGTAGCCCTCGCGGGCCAGCGCAGGCACCGCGTTCGGGCCGACGTGGACGTCCCCGTGGACGCCCCGGGTGAGGTGCACGCCGAGGAAGGGGAAGGCCGGGTCCGGCACGGGGTAGACCAGGCCGCGCACCAGGTCCCTTCGCTTCGCGGTGAGTTCGTAGTACTCGCCGCGGAACGGCACGATCCGCACCCCGGGGTCGTCCCCGGCCAGCCGGGCGATCCGGTCGCTGTGCAGTCCGGCGCAGTTCACCAGCACCCGGGCGCGCAGCTCCCCGTCCGCGGTGCCGACCGTCACGGCGTCCCTGCGTCTGGCCACCGTCCGCACCTCCGTGCCGGGCCGCAGGTCGGCGCCGGCCTCCCGGGCCAGCCGGGCGTACGCCGTCGCGACCGCCGGGAAGTCGCAGACGCCGGTCGTCGCGACGTGCAGCCCCGCCAGGCCGGCGACCTCCGGCTCGTACCGGGCGATCCCGGCCCGGTCCAGCTCGGTCACGGGGATGCCGTTCGCCCGCCCCCGCCCGGCGAGCGCGGCCAGCCGGGGCAGCTCGGCGGCGTCGGTGGCCACGATCAGCTTGCCGGTCACCTCGTACGGGACGCCGTGCTCGCGGCAGAACTCCACCAGCTCGGCGGCGCCCGCGACGGCGAAGCGGGCCTTGTACGAGCCGGGGCGGTAGTAGACGCCGCTGTGGATCACCCCGCTGTTGCGCCCGGTCTGGTGCGCCGCGAAGCCGGGTTCCTTCTCCAGTACGGCGAGCCGCAGGCCGGGTCGGGCGCTGGTCAGCGCGTGGGCGGTGGCCAGGCCGACGATCCCGCCGCCCACCACCACGACGTCGAACTCGCCTGCCACCTCGCGCTCCCGCCTGCCGCCCAAGCCCGCTGTCCGCCGCCGATGCTGCCATGAGGGCGGGCGGGGGTCGAGGGGGCCAGGAGGCGTTCGGTGCCGCGGCGCCGGCGTCACCCGGCGCGTCGGTCGGCCCGTGAAGGCTCCGCCGCGCGGGCAGGGGCCGGCCGGGGCGGGCGGCGGTGTGTCGCCGCCCGCCCCGGGTACGGCGGAACCACCCCCCGGTGGCTCCGCCCCTTCCGGCGGCGGGCCGCCGGGTCGAGGCGCCGGGCCCCCGACCCGGCGCCTCCGTCCCCCCTCGTGGCGCAGCCGCGATGCGGCGGATGCGGCGCCGGTCCCCCCGGCCCGCGCCGCGCCTCCCCCGGTGCCGCATCTCCCTGGCGCCGCATCGCCCCCCGGCGTCGCCAAGGGCTGCCGCACCGGTCCCCCGACCCGGTGCGGCAGCCGCCGCCTCCCGGCTACGCCTCCCAGGGCCACCCGGCGTTCGTCCCCGCCTCCAGCAGCGGGATCAGCCGGAAGGCCGCGTCGCTGAGGCCGCCGAAGGTGTGCCGGTTGGCGCCGCCGCTGGGGCCGTGGCCCTGGGCGTAGCCCGCCAGGTTCCAGGTGTAGACGGGCACGTGGGCCGGCACGGCGGCGAGCGGATCGCTGCCCCGGTAGCCGGAGCCGGTCTGCTCGTCGGTGACGATGACGACGCGGTCGTGGCCCCGGTAGTGGGTGCGGACGGCCTCGGCGGTGTTGGTGCCGCCCAGGCTGCTGAAACGATCCAGCACCCGCAGCACCGCCTCGCCCCGGCCGACCTCGATCACCCGGCTGGTGGTGCCGAACTCGACCAGGTCCGCCTCGGCCGCCCGGACCTTCAGCGCGGTGCCGAAGATCGCCGCCGAGTCGGCCCGGTTGAGCTCGGTCTGCGCGCCGGGCCGGTCGAACATCGAGCCGGAGCGGTCGACCAGGACCAGCGTCCGGCCGGGCAGCTCGGGCACGTTGGCGAGCGAGTGGGCGAGCGCCGTCTCCAGCGCGTGCCCCCACCGCAGCGAGGGGGCGTGCCGGTAGGCGGCCAGGTACCGGAACGGGAACTGGCGCGAGCGCCGAACCTCGCCCCGGTCGGAGATCCGCCGGGCCACCCCGGCCGCGACCTCGTCCGAGACCCCGGCCTTGTCGAAGTTGCGCAGGTTCCGCACCAGCGCCATCGGCCCCATCGACGGGATGACCGCCGCCCAGGCCGCGGCGTCCAGCGGCCCCTGGAGCCAGCCGGCCAGCGCCTCCCAGGTCAGCCCGGCGGCGGCCAGCCGTTCGGCACCGCCCTCGGCGGTCACGGCCGCCCGGCGCTCCTCCACCGGCAGCGCCAGCAGCTCGCGGTTGGCGGTCAGCAGCGGCAGGGCCGCGGGCGGAACGGCCTCCTCGGGCCGGTGCCGGCGGTCCAGCGCGTAGCCGAACAGCGCGCCCTGCCAGGGCTTGTCCGGGTCGGGCGCCGGGTGGGTCAACTCCAGGACGTCGCCGAAGCGGTAGCCCTTGGTCGCGGTGTCGTACTTGAGCAGGGAACGCGCGTCGTACAGCCGCCGCACCGCGTCCGCGACCCCGCGCTTGAGCGGCTTCGGCAGCGCTCGGCCGTAGCGCGAGGTCCAGTACGCGAGCAGCTCGCCGGGCTCGTCGGCGCGCCGCAGCACGGCGTCGACGGCCTGCCGGGAGTGGCCGTGGGCGCCCGCGTCCAGCCGGGCCCGGGTGAACTCGGCGGCGCCGACCAGCGCGGCGGTGCGCATCTGCGCCCCGTACCGCAGCCAGCGCAGCAGCCCGAGGGTCCACTCCGGCTCGGCGACGGCGAGTTCGCGCACCAGCGCGGTGTAGCGGTCGTCGCGGTCACCGCCGCGCTCGTAGAAGGTGTCCCGGCCGACCATATTGGCGACCGCCAGCAGGAAGAGTTCGGACTTGCGGTCCCGGGCGTGGCCGACACCGCCCTGGTGGGTGCGGCCGCGCTGCCCGGTCGTGCTCACCGGTGAGCTCGGACCGGCCTTGGCCCTGCGGAGATTGAACCTGGACATGCGACAGCCCCCCTCGGCCTGCTGACGGTGTGGACGGGAGGGAGGCATGCGGCCGTGGGGGTGCCCGAGATCGTGCCGGCCGTGGGACGGCCGACGTCGGCGGAGGTGTATGCCTTGTGCTCTACCGGACTGAGCTAGCGGCCGCGCTCGCGCACGGCCGCCCGGGAATCGAACCCGGGACCGCAAGATCCGAAGTAACCCCCGCCTGCGCACCGGGCACTCCGGAGCACAATGCCTCCCGAGATCAATTCGGCGGCGGTGTTTCGCGGGCTCGAACCGCAACGCCGGAATACCGGCGTCCACCAGAAGTAACCGCTGCCGTCGCACCGGGAGGTGCGGAATTCCTATTCACGTGTGGGTGTCCGGAGTTCGAGGTCGGCTGAGGTGACGATGCTGCTCTGCCGACTGAGCTACACCGGTACGGAATACCGGTGGCGGGACTCGAACCCGCGACCTGCCCATGAGGAGTGGAAGTAACCTCTGCCTGCGCACCCGGACGAGAGAGACCATAGTCAGGCCCCTCCCGCCGGTGCACCTGAATTACCGGCGGGTGCGCGCCGCTCACGCCGGAGCGACGATCACCGCCCGCGCCCGCTCCGTCAATTCCCGTACCCGTCGTTCACCCTGGAACGGCTCCAGTCGGCGCAGCATCTCCACCACGTACTCCCGGCTGCGCTGCGAGGAGATCCGGCCGGCCACCTCGACGGCGCGCTCGCCGGCGGCCACCGCGGCGTCCAGGTTGCCCGCCTCCGCCTCGGCCATCGCCGAGACCACCAGCCGCAGCCCGTGCGAGCGGACGAAGCCCTCGGTGGGCTTGGCCAGCGCCTCGCGGGTGAACTGCCGGACCTTGGAGGGCACTCCGAGGTCGCGGAAGCACTCGGCCGCGTCGGCGGCGAGGCGGTCGTAGGCGTAGAAGTCGATCCACGCCGGATCGGGATCCCCGGCGCGCGCTCGCTCGAGCGCGCTCTCCGCCGCGCCGAGCGCCGTCGCACACGCCGCCGCATTGCGGGCCTTCGCCTGGGCCCGTGCTTCCACCAGGTGGAAGAAGCTCATGGTCCGGGCGGTGGCCAGGCCCCGGTTGCGCTCCAGCGCGGCCTGGGCGAGGTCCACGGCCTCCTCGGCGAAGCCCCGGTAGCCGGCCTGGAGGCTCATCGAGGCGAGCACGTACCCGCCGAGCGGCACGTCCGCGGCGGCCCGGGCGAGTCGCAGGGCCTGGATGTAGTAGCGCTGCGCGGCTTCGTGCTGCCCGGTGTCGAAGGCCATCCACCCCGCCAGCCTGGTCAGTTCGGCCGTCGCGCCGAACAGCGCCCGGCCGACCGCGTCGCTGTACGAGGCGAGCAGCAGCGGTGCCGCCTCGACCCGCAGACACTCCGGCACCATCGACGAACGCCAGTCGCCGCCGCCGTACTTGGAGTCCCAGCGGCGGGCCTCCTGGGCGGCCTCGCGGAGCTTCGCGGCGTCCGACTGGCCGACCCGGTAGGAGGAGCTCTCGCTCGGCGAACGCGGCGCCTCGCGCGCCACCGAGCCGTCCGCCGGGTTGATCAGCCAGCGGGAGACCGGCGTCGCGTACGCGGCGACCGAGAAGGTGCCGGCCAGGCTGTCGCTCCAGCGGCCCCCGCCGGGCCCCCGGCGCAGGTCGAGGTCGACCCGGAACAGGTCGGTGGCGGACCGGACGGCATCGGCGACGTCGCGCGGGAAGGCCAGGCCGAGTTCGGGCGCCGGGTCGGTGTCGCCGAGGCCGATCTCCTCCAGCGGGACGGGCCGGCCGAGCTTGCCGCCGATCGCGGTGGCGATCAGGTGCGGGACGGGCCCCTGGGGGACCATGCCCTTGCTGACCCAGCGGGCCACCGAGGTCTTGTCGTAGCGCAGCGTCAACCCGCGTTGCGCACCGAGGTCGTTGACCCGGCGGGCGAGTCCGGCGTTGCTGATCTGGGCGAGGGTCAGGAGCGTGCCGAGCCGTTCGTTCGGTCCACGTGGGCTGACGGTCATGGTGGCGGCGGCACCTCCTGCGGCCTTGTGCGCGGGGCCCGGGCGGCACCGGGCCGTAGCTGCTGTACCTAGAGTAGTCGGACGCGTTCCGACGGTTAAGAGGCCGCATTCCGGATGGCGGGATCGCGCACCCGGCCGCACCGCGCCGGGCCGGTGCGGGAGTTGGTCCGGACCACCCGGAGCGGATCGGGCGCGTCACGCGCCGGAGCGTCGTGCTCCGGTCCCGTGTTCACGTGCGCCCGGGCGTGCCCCCTGGCCCGACCGGCTGCTCGGCGATTCGCTGGTGGTCGTGGGTCGGCCCGCCGTCGAGGACCCGGCGGGCCGGGGGATACCGCCGCTTCCATCCCCGCGGGCGGCGGCTGAGTCCGGGAGGGCATGCGGATGCCCTCCCGGGCTGGGCGACGCCTTTCGGCCATCTCGCGATGCCCATGTCAAGGCGTCTCCCGGGGCGGTCCGGGCCGGGGAGGGGGAGGCCCGGCCCGCCCGGCCCGCGCTGCCGGACGGCGCGTTCGCGCCGCGCGCCGAAACAGAAGCGGAACCACCGACACCGGCCCCTGCGCTGCCCGGTGGTGGCACGATGTCTCCAGACGGCGCGCCGGTCCCGAGGGCACGCCCGGACGCGCGTGCCGGACGCCCCGGCACCCACCCGGCCGCCCGCCCGGCGCCGGACGCGCCGTGCGAGTGCAGGTCCTCGTCCGGTGGAGGCGCGATGCGGTGGCTGACGGGCTGGAGCACGGGCGCGCCCGGAGCGGGCGCGCCGGCGTACGAGGCCCTCGCCACGGTGGCACCCATCGCCGCGCGCCCCCTGTGGACCGGCCCCAACCCGCTCTGGGCCGTGGGCGACTGGCGACCCGAGGAGATCCGCCTGGTCACCCTGCGCCCCGGCGCCCCTGCCGTGGTCAGCACCGGTCCCACCGCCCCCGACCCCGGCGAGGACACCCCCGCCACCAGCCGGCTCGCCGTCCTCGGCCACTGCGGCGCCACCGACGCCGAACTCGCCGCCGGCCTCGCCGCCGCCCGCGGCGGCGCCGTCCGCCACCTGACCGGATGGCCCGGCAGCTACACCGCGGTGCTCCGGGCCGGCACCCGCTCCACCCTGCTGCTCACCGACCTCGCCGGCGCCCAGCCCGTCTTCCACACCCCCTGGGCCGGCGGCACCGCGTACGCCACCGCCGCCCTGCCGCTCGCCGACCTGGTCGGCGCCCCGCTGGACACCGGCCACCTCGCCGCCCGGCTCGCCTGCCCGGAGTCGCCCGAGGCCCTCGGCACCGGCACGCCGTACCTGGGCGTCCAGCGGGTACCGCCCGGCCACGTGCTGGCCATCCGCGGCGGCCGCCCGTACGTCGACGCGTACGACGAACCGCCCGGCGCCGAACAACCGCGCGACGAGGCGCCGGCGATCCGCGAACTCACCCGCGCGCTGCTGGAGTCCGTCCGCTCCCGGGTCCGCACCACCGCCCCGGCCGCCGACCCCGCCGGGCGCGCCCGGCTCGGCGTCGACCTCTCGTACGGCACCGCCTCCGCCACCGTGGCCCTGCTCGCCGCCGCCGTACCGCTGCCGCCGGTACCACCGGTGTCCTCCGCGGCCGCCGTCCGGGCGTCGGCCGCCCGGGCCGGGAACACCGCCGCCAACGCCGCCAGGAACGGCGCCGTGAAGGGCTCCTGGGTCCGCGTCGCCGCCCACCAGGAACCTTCCGCCCCCGAGCAGTTGGCCGCCGTCACGCTCGGCGAGACCGACCCGCCGACCACCCTCGCGCTCGCTCCCGACACCCCCCGGCTGCGGCACACCGTGCTCGACCCGGGCCCCGACACCCTCCCGTACGCCGGACTGCGCGCCGATCCGCAGTCCGGCCGGCTCACCGACGAACCCGGCCCCGAACTGGTCACCGCCGCCCGCGCCGAGGCCCGCTTCGAGGCCGGCGGCACCGACCACCTCACCGGCTACGGCGCCCGCCAGGTGCTCGACGGCCACCCGGCCCGGCTCGCCGACCTGATCCGGGCCGGCCGGCCCCGCGAACTCCTCCCGCCGGTCGCCGCGCTGGCCGGTGCCGACCGGGCCGCCGCGGGCGTCCTGGCCGGAGCGCTGCGCACCCCGCTCACCGTGGTCCGGGCCGCCCACCGGCTCTCCCGGATCCGCTACGCCGAGGCGCTGGACGAGGCGGCCGCCAAACTGACCGCCCGGCACGTCCCGGACGGCGGCGGCACCGCGGGCGACCGCTCCGCCGTCGACCTCGCCTGGTGCGTCCCCGGCCCGGCCGCCCGCTGGCTGTCCGACGAGGCGCTCTCCGCCGTGGCCATGAGGCTCCGCCTGGCGGCGCGCAAACCGGCGCCCGCGGAACACCCGGGCGCGCACCGCGCCCGACACGCCCTCTACCGGCAGGCACGCTCCTACCGCACGCTGGTGCACGCCGCCGAACGGCCCGGCCAGCGACTGCACGCGCCCTTCCTGGACAACCAGGTGGTCCGCGCCGCCCGGCTGCTCCCCGACGACGTGCGCCTCCAACCCGGCGCCCGGCACGCCCTCCTGCGCGCCGTCCTCACCGGGGCCGGCCGCACCGACCTGCCCCCCGACTGGGGCCGCGGCCCCCGCCCCGACCGCACCGCCCCCACCCGGGCCGGCCTGCGCCTCGCCGCCGACGGCCTCGCCGAACTCTTCGACGCCCCGCTCCTCGCCGAAGCCGGCCTGATCGACCTGCCCGCCGTCCGCGCCGGACTCGCCCGCTCCGCCGACCCCGCCACCCGGCTCTCCCCGGCAGCCCTGGCCGGCCTCGCCGACCTGGTCTCCACCGAACTCTGGCTCCGCCGCCTCCGCGCCCGCCGGCACGGCGCCTGCTGGACCGGCCTCCCGCACCCCCGGCGTCCGGCGCTCACCTCCTGAGGCCCCGCCCCCGCCGGCGCGCCGCCCCCGCCGGGGGGCGCCTCGCCGGGTCCTCCCTCGGCACCCACCGAACGGTCCGTCCACTCGGGCGCCCGTCCTCCGCGCGGCCGACCTCGCCACCGCGTCCGCCCCCGACCCCCGCCGCCCGGCGCGGCTGGCTCCCGGGGTCGCACGGGGCGGGTGATGATGGCGGGACTGTCGAGTCCAGGGCGAGGGGAGTGCGTGGTGGCCGGTGTGAGCCCGGGGCAGGACGTTCCCGTGGTGCTGTCGGTGCTCGGGCGTCCGCCGACGGGGCGTCCGCCCGGGGTGCTGGCGGCGTGCGACGGGTCCGACGGCTCGCTGTGGGCGCTGGACCGGGCGATGACCGAGGCGGAGTCGTTCGGGTTGCCGCTGTACGTGCTGGCCGTGGTGAACCCGGCGCCGGCCGGATACCCGCCGGGGATGGCCGAGCTGGTGCAGGAGAGCGTGGAGACGCTGGTCGAGAGCATGGCGGACGGGCTGCGCCGGGCGGTGGGCACCGTGCTGCGGCAGCGGGCGCGGCCGTTCGCGGGGGAGATGTCGCTGCACGTGGTGCTGGGCAATGTGATCGAGGTGCTGCTGGAGGCGTCGACCCGGCAGCACACACTGGTGATCGGCACCCGCGGCAACGGCGGCTTCGCCCGGCTGCTGCTGGGCTCGGTGAGTTCGGCGGCGGTGCACCACGCGGCCTGCCCGGTGCTGGTGGTTCCGGCGCCCCCGGAGGCCTGACCAGCGGAAAGGGCCCCGGTGCCGGGAATGCACCGAGATGGTTCATCGTTCACCCATCTCGTACATCCCTCCCGAGACGCCCCTGGAGCCCCCGCCGTGAAGGTCGAGATCTGGTCCGACATCGCCTGTCCCTGGTGCTACATCGGTAAGCGCCGCTTCGAGCAGGCCCTGGCGGACTTCCCGGGCAAGGAGGACGTCGAGGTCGTCTACCGCCCGTACCAGCTGGTCCCGGACGCGCCCGCGACGGCGAGCCCGCACCGCGCCTGGCTGGCCGAGCGGTACGGCCCGCAGTCGGTGGCGATGGACGCGCGGGTGGCCGAGCTGGGCCTCGCCGAGGGCATCACGTACGACTTCGACGCGGCCCTGCACGCCAACACCTTCCTGGGCCACCGCCTGCTGCACCTCGCCGAGACCGAGTACGGCGCCGAGGCTCAGGGGCGGCTCAAGGAGGCCCTGCTGAAGGCGCACTTCAGCGACGGCGTGGACGTCGGCGACCGTGCCGCGCTGACCGACGTCGCGGTCGCGGCGGGCCTGGACCGCGAGCGGGTGGCCGCCTACCTGGCGGGTGACGAGGGCTCCGCCGAGGTGCGGGCCCAGTTGGCCGAGGCCCGTGAGCTGGGGATCACGGCCGTGCCGACCTTCGTGTTCGAGGGCAAGTGGGCGGTCCAGGGCGGCCAGGAGGCCGAAACCTTCCGCAAGGTGCTGGAGCAGGTCGCCGCCGAGATCGGCGAGCGCCGCCCCGCACCGGTGCAGGTCGCCCCGGCGGGCGAGGCCTGCGCGGACGGCGCCTGCGCGATCTGAGCCCGTCCGGCCCGGGTCTCCGCGGTCCGGGCCTCCGCGGCCGGGGCCTGCGACGGCCCGGCCACGTCCGGTCAGGCCGGCCCCACCCGGTCCGGGCCCGGTGCCGCCCAGGGCGGCCGCCCCGGCGCCGCCCCGCCGAGGCCCGCGCGGGGAGCCGTCAGGAGCACCGGAAGCGGGCCTCGGCCCAGTCCGCGACGTTGAGCGCGGACCAGACGCCGTGCACCGGCGTGACCACCAGCTTGATCGACTTCCGGCCGGCCAGCGGCACGTGCACCGGGACGGCGTCGTCCCCGGCGGCGAGCGTGCGGGAGGTCCACAGCGTGCGGCCGTCCTCGCCCTGGACGGAGAACACCACCCCGCCGGGGGTGGGCGTGGCGTCGTCCACGCCGGCGACCGCGTCGAAGGACGTGCAGCTGCGGTTGAGGTCGATCAGCGTGGTGGCCGGCGCGTGCACGGTGATGACGTGCGGCAGGTACTCGCCGCCGATCCACGCGCCGTCGCGCTGCCAGAACCCGTTGCTGCCCGTGCGCCGGATGCTCGGCCCCTCCGGCGGGGTCCGGTGCTTGCCCGGCTTGGCCACGGGCAGGGAGTCGCCCCAGAAGTCGGAGGGGGCGGGCGGCGAGGGCGGGGTGATCGTCGGGGTCGGCACGGTCGGCGGCGTCGGCGTCGGGACGACCGGCACCGCCGGGGTGGGCACCGGCGGCAGGGTGGGCGTCGGGATGACCGGCGCCGGGATGCTCGGTGCGGGGGCCGGTGTGCGGGTGGGCGGGGGCGGCGTGCTCTTCGCAGCCGGGGTGACCACCGGGGCCCGGCTCGGCCGGGGCGACGGCGCCGGCTTCGGGACGGCGCTGGCGCTGGGGCTCGGCGCCGGCGGCTCGGGTGCCGGGGCGGCGCTGCTGGGCGCCGGGGTCGGGGTGGGGGTCTGCGCCACGGGCTGCGCCGGTGCGGGCGCGGCCGGCGCGGAGGTGACCGGGGGAGCGGCCGCCGGGGGCTCGGGCTCGGACGAGCCGGTCAGCGCGTACGCGGCGACGGCGGCCGCGGCCACCGCCACGGCGGCGGCGATCCCGGCCTTGGCGGCGCTGCCCAGGCCCTCGCCGGCGACCGCACCTGCTGCGCTCCCGCCGGACGCCCCGGACGCACCCGAGGCCCCTGCGGCGCCTGCGGCGCCCGCGGCACCTCCGGAGGATCCGGCGGAGGCCGCTGCCGTGCCAGCCGCCGTCGCCCCGCCGATCGCGGCCGCGCCGCCCACGGCGGCCGCGGCGGCGCTGAACCCGCCGACCCCGACCCAGACCAGCACCCCGCCGGGCAGCAGGGCGCGCAGGCCGGTGTTGATCTCGGTCAGTTCCAGACAGGCCGCCGTGCAGCGGTCGCACTCCCTGAGGTGCCGACCGACCTCCGCCGAGGCCCGTTTGCGCAGCGAGCCGCGCGCGTACGCCCCGAGCCGGTTGGCGTACGCCTCGCAGGCGCTGTCCTGGCTGCCGGAGACGTGGGCCTGGAGGAAGCCGGCGGCCAGCCGGTCGCGGGCGCGGTGGGCCTGGACGGCGGTGGCGTTGGCGGTCTTGCCGAGCATCACCGCGACGGTCTTCGGCGACTCCCGCTCGACCTCGGTGTGCCAGAGCACCACCCGGTCGTCCTCGGGCAGTTCGGCGTAGGCCTGCATGACCATGCGCTGGTCGGCCAGCGCCATCGCCCAGGCGTCGGCGCCGGGGTCGGCCAGGTCGAAGTCGACCACGGCGGCCGAGCTCTGGGCGAAGACGCTGAAGTCGTCGACGAGTTGCTCGCGCCGCTCGCTGCGGGTCCACGCGGCGGCGACGTTGCGCACGGCGGTCAGCAGGTAGGCGCGGACGGCGAACTCCGGGCCCTTGCCCGCCTTGAGCGCCTGGAGGGTGCGGGCGAAGACCTCGCCCGCGAGGTCCTCGGCGGTGAAGCTGTCCCGGCAGCAGGTGCGCGCGTAGCGGCGCACCGAGTCGACGTGCCGGCGGTAGATCTCCTCGTACGCGGTGTCGTCGCCGGCCCGGGCCCGGGCGGTCAACTCGGCGTCGGAGGGCGGGCGGTCGCCGTCCACCGGGTCGGCGGGGGCGGGCACGGTCGGCCGGGTCGAACGGGCCGGGCGGGCGTCGCCGACGAAGGCCTCGGGGGCGACGCCGCCCCGGCCGGCCGGGGCCTGGCCCGGTACCCGTCCGGTCGGCAGGGCGGCGGCCGAGGCGGACTGCGACTCGCGCCCGGGCAGGCCGGCCTGGTCGGGGACGTATCCGGCGCCCGAACCTCCTGCGGAGCCGGGCCCCTGGCCGACGCCCGCCCCACCGGAGCCCGCGGCGGAGCCGTCGGCGGTGCTACCGGAGCGCCCTCCGAAGTCGAGGCCGTACCCGTAGTCGTTCTGTTCCTCGGCGCTCACAACGGACCCCAGATTCCACGACAGCCCCCGAAGTGTGGCAGGGCGCGCGGGAGTGCGTGGGCGCACGGTTCACCGGCGTACGGCGCCGACGGCGCGCGAAGGGCGCGCATCGGGACATTGGCTCCAACCACGGGCAAAGGATGGCATAGCGCAGGGAGGGGCGGTAGCCGGACCGGCCGGTACCCACTCTTCCGAGGGGCCGTCGCGGATGTGTTCGTCCACCGCGTGGAGACGGGTCGCTCGACGCCCGCATCCGGCGCGCGTGCCCGGGCGCGCGCCGGTCCCTCGCCCAACTCCCTTGCCGGCCGGGCACGTCGACCGCACCCGGTCGACGAGGCGACCGCGGCCCCGCCCGTCGGAGCCGGCCCGCGAAGGGCGTTCAGCGAGCCCGCAGCCCGTCCAGCAGGATCTGCAGCAGCCGGTCCGACGGCCCGGCGGCAGGTTGACCGTCCGTCTGGGGAACGACTGCCGTGAAGCCGGCCGGCGTCGGCGCGGAAACCGAGGGGCGCACGGCGTGTACCGGCACCGACGCCGTCAGCACCAGCACCACGTCCGACACCGTGACGCCGGGGCGCAGTTCACCCGCCGCACCGGCCCGCGCCACCAGGGCGGCCAGCAACTGCAGCAGCAGCCGGGGATCGGCGTCCGCCGCCGAGGGCTCGGCCGCCGCACCGGACCGCGCCTCCTCGCCGCGCAGGTCGAAGCGGACCGACGCCGGCGGTTCTGGCGCCCGTTGCTCGGGCACCCGCCCCAGCTCCTCCGCGTACCGGAAGGCCTCCGGCGGCAGCAGCCGCCCGGCGCCGGTGCTCACCGCCCTGGCCAGGTACCCGGCCAGGGCCTCCCAGGCGCCGTCGCCGCCGTACAGCGACTCCCGCGCCTGCGCCGTCAGCCAGGCCACCTCCTCGGCGGCGATCCGCTGGACCAGCACCTCCTTGCTGGGGAAGCGCCGGTAGACCGTGCCGACCCCGACCCCGGCCCGGCGCGCGACCTCCTCCATGGGAGCGCCGTAGCCGAACTCGCCGAACACCTCCCGGGCCGCCCGCAGCACGCTCTCCAGGTTCCGCCGGGCGTCCACCCGCAGCCGGGCCCCGGGCATC
Organism: Kitasatospora sp. NPDC048194; assembly: GCF_043202455.1. NCBI lineage: Bacteria > Bacillati > Actinomycetota > Actinomycetes > Kitasatosporales > Streptomycetaceae > Kitasatospora > Kitasatospora sp. NPDC048194. The sequence continues at coordinate 4,271 of NZ_JBIDAK010000003.1, read as the reverse complement.
GGCGCCGCGGCCGACGCCGGATCCGCCCGGTACGGAACGGCCGCGTAGGGCATCCCGCCCGGGGGCAGGTCCAGCGGACCGCGCTGTTCCGGCACCGTGCCCTGCCCGGCGTGCGGTGCGCCCGCCCGGCCCAACACCTGCTCCTGTTCCATCATCCCAACTCTCCCCCGCAGGCGTCCGAACCCGGACCCTGTCGTCGCCCGCCCCTGCACCCCCCGGTGCAGCTCAGCCCGTCAGAAATGACCCGATGAACCATCGTCAGTGCCGCCCGTCCCGTTCCGGTGACCACGGTCGTGCCGCCGGGCCGCCCTCACGTCCGGCTCGGCGCGTCGGCACCGACCGGGGCCCTGTCCGGGGACTACCCTTCCCCGGATGACCGTCCCCCAGTCGGGTTCTCACGCCAACGCTGGAACTGGCCGTGATGGCCGCTCCACGGTGCGTCGCCGCCGATTGTCATGGCGGTGGCCGCTCCGGTACACAATCCGACCATAGTTCACGCCTGTTCGCGGCCGAAAGTGCGTCAGAAATTCGTCCAGCAAGGACAACTGGGCACGCCCGCCCCTCCAGTCGCAAGCCGCCCCGTACGGACTGTGGACAAGACCACCCCGGCCGGTCCTTCATAGGGGGGCGTGACGGGGGACACCCCCGGCCGCGGGGCCGGGGCGGAACGTCACATCGGCAGGAGGTGCACCATCAGGATCCTGATCGTCGGCGGAGGCTGCGCCGGGACGGCCACCGCCCTCCACCTCCAGCGCGGCCTGCGCGAACGGCTGCGGAGCGGCGAGGTCGAGATCACCGTCGTCGAGCCCCAGGCCTACTTCACCTACCACCCGCTGCTGGCCGAGGTCGCCGCCGGCTCCATCGACCCCCGGCACGTGGTCGTCCCGCTGCGCCGGGCGCTCCCGGACTGCCGGGTGGTCACCGCCCGGGTCACCAGGATCGAACACGCCGCCCGCCGCGCCCTGGCCGACGCCGCCGGCCCCGGCGGGTCCCCCACCCCGGTCGAACTCCCGTACGACGTCCTGGTGGTGGCCCCCGGATCGGTCTCCCGGACGGCCCCGATCCCCGGCCTCGCCGAACACGGCCTCGGCTTCTCCACCGTCGGCGACGCGGTCGGACTGCGCAACCACGTGCTGGAGCAGCTCGACCTGGCCTCCGCCACCCGCGATCCCGCCCTGCGCCAGTCCGCCCTCACCTTCCTCTTCGTCGGCGCCGGCTACGCGGGCGTCGGCGCGCTCGCCGAACTGGAGGACATGGCCCGCACGGCCGTGCGGGACTACCACAACGTCCGCGCCGAGGACCTGCGCTGGGTGCTGGTCGAGGCGACGGACCGGATCCTCGCCGAGGAGTCGCCCGAACTCGCCGAGCACACCCTCGGCCAGCTGCGCGAACGCGGCGTCGACGTGCGGCTGCGCACCACCCTGGAGTCCGCCGACGGGCAGGTCGCCGTGCTCTCCGACGGCAGCCGCTTCGGCGCCCGCACCCTGGTCTGGACGGCGGGCGTGCGGCCCTCCCCCCTGCTGCGCGACACCGACCTGCCGCTGGACACCCTCGGGCGGATCCGCTGCCTGCCCACCCTCCAGGCCGTCGGAGCGGACGGCCGGGCCCTGCCCGGCGTCTGGGCCGCCGGCGACTGTGCCGCCGTACCCGACCCCGACGCGGGCGGTGCGCCCTGCGCGCCCAACGCCCAGCACGCCTTCGCCCAGGCCGAACTGCTCGCCCGCAACATCGCGGTGGCCCTGGACGGCGGACCGCATGCGCCCGGCCTCGCCGCGTACCGCCCCGGCCCGGCCGCCTGCTCGACCTCGCTGGGGCCGGGCCGGGCCGTCGCCCACACCCGGCGCGGCGGCCGGCTCACCGGGCGGCGGGCCTGGTGGCTGCACCGGGCCCGGCACCTGCGGCGGCTGCCGAGCGCCGAGCGGCGGGTGCGGGTCCTGATGGACTGGGTGCTGGGCGGGGTCTTCTCCCGCGAGGTGGTCTCGCTGGGCGCGATGGAGCACCCGCGTTCGGCCTTCGAGGGCGGGTTCGACACCGGCCGCAGCAAACCACCCGACACGGCGCCGGACGCGCCACGGTGAACCGCCGACCGACGAAGGAGCCACCTCCGCGGAGCGAGGCCGCCGCCCCGAGGAGACAGGCCGCCGCCGCCCCGCGACGACGGATCCGACGGCCACGCCGGGCGGGCGACTTCCGGAACCGGCCCTCCGCCTGACAGGATCAGCCCGAACTGGTCATTACCCCGTGTGCTGTCGTGCACACAAAAAGTGATGATATGCCTGGAAAACGAGGAAGCGGCCGTCGTTTGAACCTCATGCGCTGGAGCGCCCGGCTCACCGGAGTCCCCTGGCGTGCCGCCCCACCCACCGGGGCCGGCACCGACGAGGGCACGCCCTCCACCGATGGCGTCGTCGTGCCCAGCCCCCGCGATCCGACCAGCCCCGCCACCGCAGCCGAACTCCTCGACCCCCACAAACCCCAGAACCTGCGCGAGGTCCTCAACCGGATCCCCGCGCCGGTCGCCGTCACCTACGGCCCGCTCCACCAGCTCGGCTACGCCAACCGCGCCTACCGGGAGCTCTTCGGCGACCGCCCCACCGGCCGGCCCGCCGCCGAGGCCCTCCCCGAACTCGCCACCATGGGCGTCCTGCCCCTGATGGACCAGGTCATCCGCGGCGGCCGCCCCCGCAGCGTCAAGGCCCGCTGCATCCTCGGCCTCACCGGCAACCGCTACTACAACGTCTCCTGCGTCCCGCTCGGCCCCGGCGACGGCGGCGACACCCCCACCGAGCGCCCGACGGCCGGAGTCCTGATCTTCGCCGCCGAGGTCACCGACCAGGTCCTCGCCGCCGCCCGGCTGCGCGAAGCCGAACGCCGCCAGCGCGAGGCCGCGGTCACCCTCCAGCGCAGCCTGCTCCCCCAGAAGCTCGACCAGCCGGCGGACCTCCGGGTCGCCGCCACCTACCAACCCGGCGGAGCCGAGGCGGCCGTCGGCGGCGACTGGTACGACGTCATCGCCATCGACGGCAGCCGGACCGCCCTCGTCATCGGCGACGTCATGGGCCGGGGCCTGCGCGCCGCCGCCGTGATGGGCCAGCTGCGCACCGCCGTGCGTGCGTACGCCCGGCTCGACCTGCCCCCGCACGAGGTGATGCGCCTGCTCGACGGCCTCGCGATGGAGATCGACGCCAACCAGATCGCCACCTGCACCTACGCCGTCTGGGACCCGCACCACCGCAGCCTCTCCTACGCCTCGGCCGGCCACCTCCCGATGCTGCTGCGCTGCCCGGACGGCACGATCCTGCGCAGTGAGGAGCAGAACGGCCCCCCGCTCGGCACCGGCGGCGGCCTCCACGTCTCCCACACCCTGCGCCTGCTGCCCGGCACGACCGGCGTCCTCTACACGGACGGCCTGGTCGAGCGCCGGGACGAGGACATCGACCAGGGCCTGGACCTGCTGGCCCGCACCCTCGCCGGCGCGGTCGGCGCCCCCGACGTGGTCTGCTCCCGCCTGCTCCGTGCGATGGGAGTGACCTCGGAGCACGACGACGACGTCGCCGTCCTGGCCTTCCACCTGCCGTCCGAGGAGAGCGCCGAGAATCCGGTTGCGGCGCTTGACTCGGCCTTCCCAGAGGTCTAGTGTTCTTCGAGCTGCCTGGCAGGGAGCACCGGACACGCATCGGCGCGGACGGTCCCGGGGTAGCCAATCCTCTGAAACACACTTCCGGTTCGTGCCGGTCGTTTCGCTTTGCGCGGTGCGGCTCGGTGCTTATTCGGCATGCTCGTTTTATCGGATTGCGGCCGATTCGCTTTTCGGAGCGGGGATCGGCTAGAGTTTGGAACGTCGGACGGGGCGTCAAACCCCGGAAGACACCAGCGAGTTGGATGAGGGAAGCGCCGGAAACGGAGCGGAAAACATCTGATAAGCTGGAGACACGAAAGAACGAAGCGCCCGGAGGGCCCGCTGGAAGGCGGCCTGAAGGAAGTGTCCGTTCCTTGAGAACTCAACAGCGTGCCAAAAGTCAACGCCAGATATGTTGACATCCCCGGCCTCGATCATCTGATCGGGGTTGGAGATTCCTTTTGAAATAACACTAGCGAGGACGCAGTGCGCGGGGCCGCCTTATTCCGGTGGTTGCCGTGCCGCTCAACGCGGGTGTCGACCGGATGACCGGTAAACATTCACGGAGAGTTTGATCCTGGCTCAGGACGAACGCTGGCGGCGTGCTTAACACATGCAAGTCGAACGGTGAAGCCCTTCGGGGTGGATCAGT